>CAJOEO010000028.1 GCA_905233535.1 uncultured Treponema sp. | reverse complement strand
GCTACGCTTTTTCCTTCGTCAACTTCAAAATCTAAATCCTTTAGAATTGTGAGCGTTTCGCTGTCCGTTTTGTACGTTTTTTCAAGATTTTTTATAGAAACCAAACTACTCATCGCGCATAACCTCCGCAACCGTCATATCCAAAACTCCTCGACTTGCCGCCAAACTTGCCGCCAACGAAGAGAACATTCCAAAAATCGCAATCGCGACGACTTCCGCAGGAACGATTCTCGGCGGAATGCTCGCGTAAACGGCAAACATCGGATTTTCTGCGACCAAAAGCGAGTTTTGCGGCTCTAAAAGCGACACGGCAAAAAGTTGAAACGTGTAAACGATTTTTTGAATCAAAAAGAAAATGCTCGGCATACGAACGCAAAGCAAAAGCCCAAAAACTACGCCAGGAATCGCGCCAGCCGCGCCGACCAAAAATCCTTGCGCAACAAAAATCGATTGGATTTTTTCTTTGCGTCCGCCAAACGCGCTCAAAACGCTGATTTCTTCACGCCGCTCAAAAACCATTCGTCGCATTCCAGAAAAAATGTTGATTCCAACGACTACAAAAATCAAAAAAACTAAAACCATCAACATATTTTTTTCAACGCGAAGCGCACCAAAAAACGAACGGTTGTAATGTTTCCAAGATTCTGCACGAATTAGTGGAAATTCGTGCAAGATTTTTGAAACTAGCCTAGAATCCGCGCCCGTATCAGAAAGTTTTAGTCCCCAAACTCGACCCGCTTCCGCGCCAAAATATTTTTCGCCCGCGTCCAAATTCACAAACGAATACGCTGAATTTATGTCGGCGTAGCCCGTGCGAAAAATTCCCGTAACGATAAAAACGCGGTCGGCGGAAAGAAGTTCCACGTCCGCGCCACCAGAAAGCGCAAAAAGATTCACTTGCGACCCCACGCGAACGCCGAGTTTTCTCGCCAAACTTTCGCCCAAAACGATGTACGACGGATTTGAAAGGTCAAAACTTCCGCTCCAAATGCGAACTTCTTTTGCAAAGCCCGCGTCTTTTTCAAAAACGTCCGACGGAATCGCACGAACAACCGCCGCCGCTTGCCGTTCGCCACGACCAACCATAAGACTTTGCGCTTCTAAAAACGGAGTCGCAGAAATGACTAGTGGATTTTTTTCGCAAAAATCCAAAAATCGATTTTCGTCGGATTTTTCAAGCGCGGAAACTCTAACGTGATACGAACTAACTTCCATAATCGAATCGATAAAACTCAACTGAAAACCGTTCATCACGCTGATTACTGTAATGAGCGTCATAACTCCAAAACAAATTCCAAGAGAAGCCAAAAAAGTCGTAATCGCGCTACGCCCTTTTCTATCAACGCGGGCAAATCTGCGCGATACAAAAAAAATCCAACCGTTTTTTTTCATTTTTTTTCCTCTTTTGACCGTTTATCTATAAATCTGCTCGTTTTTCAAAGGCTTGAGCGGAATATGCACGTTTTTGTCGTCCGTGGAAAATTCGCGCGGGTTGCTTTTTTTCGTTTCATTAAAAACGCGCCGCCGAATTTCCAAATCGCCAAACATAACGGCTTCGCTTTTTTTTACGCCGTCAGAAAATTCCGTAATTACAGAAAATCCGTTGTCAAAAAAAGTCTGCTCCGTCCAATTTTTTTCTGCCGTGTGCTTTTTTTCCAAACGCAAAATTCCGTCTTCATAAAACTTTTCGTCAGGCTCTTCGCAAATTTCCGTAAACGTGTAAACGTAACGCACGAAGAGTTTTTCGTCGTTTTGCCATTGAGTCCGCTCGTCAACAATCGTGCGCCCGCTGTCGTCGTAGGCGCGAACGCGCTTTTTTGTTGGCGTTTTTTTGCCGTCTTTGTCAATCGAAAACTCCGCGATGATTTCTGGAAGCCCCGTTTTTCCAAACGTCGTTTCGATTCTCGAAGAATCGCGCTGTTCCGTGCTTTTTTTTGGCGTGAGCGAAAATTCGTCGGCGTACTGAAAATCCCGTTTTGAAAAAACTTTGAGCGATTTTGAATTCCCCGAAAGCGTAAAAATTTCCGTGGAAATCGGGCGAAAACGCGAATCGAATTTTCGCCGCTTGATTTTTGTTTTGTACACGGAAACGATTTCGATTTCGCCGTTTTTGCCTTTTCTTGCCGTGGATTGCTCGCCGTCAAACGTAAAACGCCGCAACTCGCCAAAATTATCGGCAAACGAAAGCCCCGAAATTTCCGCCGTTTCGTCTTCGATTCCTTTTGAATCTTTGTTGTCCAAAAGTTCCAAAATCGAACTCGCGTCAAAAAATTCGTTGTCGTCTTCCAAAAAATCGTCGCCAAGAATTTCTTTCATTTCTTGCGCAAAAAAATCTTCAATCGAAAGCGATTCGTTTTTTCTAAAATTCGCGTCGCGAATCGTGCGAAACGCGATTTCTTTTTTTTCTACAAGCCCGTTGCGAAGCGCGCGAAAATGCGCCGCGCCCGACGCAACAATCGCCGTTCGCCCATCAAACGCAAAAATCAAAACGGGCAGAAACATAAAAAAAAACGCAAAAATCAGATTTCGCTCAAAGGAAGTGAAAAATTTTTTTGGCATTTTTTGAAATCACGCTAGATTCCTAAAAAGTCGCGCGTATACGATACAGAATCGAATGGACGAATATCGTCGTATCCTTCGCCCGTGCAAACAAACGCCACTGGAATCGAAAGTTCACGCGCAATCGTAAACGCGATTCCGCCTTTTGCCGTGGAATCGCATTTTGAAAGAACGAGCGCGTCAACGCCAACGCTTTGCGAAAAAACTTCCGCCTGACGAAGAGCGTTTTGTCCTGTCGTCGCGTCAATGACAAGTAGTTTTTTATAGCAATCTTCGTCCGCTTTTCGTTGCGCGGTTCTGTCGATTTTTTGCAATTCTCGAACGAGATTTTCTTTGTTGTGAAGTCGCCCCGCCGTATCGGCAACAACGAGCGAAATTTTGTTTGCGCGTGCCGCATCCGCCGCGTCAAAAATCACTGCGCTTGGGTCGCCGCCGTGTTGGTGCGCAATAACGCGGATTCCAAGTCTTTCGCCGTGCATTTCAAGTTGCTCTTCCGCAGCAGCCCTAAACGTGTCCGCCGCCGCAAGAAGAACGCCGTGTCCGCTGTCGCGATAAAGCCGCGCAATTTTTGCCGCCGTTGTGGTTTTTCCAACGCCATTCACGCCAAGCATTAAAACGATGTTCACTTTGTCTTCGTTCACAGAAAATTCGTATGGTTTTGCAAACGGAAGCAATAGCGAAAAAAGTTCTTCGCGCACTTTTTCTTCTTCTTTGATTTTCTTTTCTTTACACAATTTTTTGAGTTCGTCCGAAAGTTCCATTGCCGCTCGCGCCCCAATGTCGCCTTCAATTAGCGCGTCTGTAAGTTCTTCGTAAAATTCGTCGCTGACCGCCCCTGATTTTGAAAACGCGCTAAACAAACTTTTGATTTTTTTTGCAAACGAAAACTTTGCCATTTTTTTCTCCTTTTTCACGCTAATTTGAATCACTATTCAATTCTTCAGTATTCATTTTTATAAGGAAATTTTCGTCAAGGGGTATAACTGCCTTTTTGATTTCTCCGTCGCTTTGCGCTTGCGCGGGCAAAACGCGATTTGCCGCCCAAAGATAACGAACCAACTCAATCGCAAACCAACCCGCGCAAACAAAAGAAATCGCTTGCGTTATGTTCGTTCGATTTTGCCATTTTACCGCTTCGTCGTAAGAAATCCGCCCTTGTTCATACGAACGTTTTGCCGCGGTAAACTCGCCCAAACAATAAAATGTAATGGGAAGCGTGCAAATCAACGCGCTGTAAGCGATATACATTCCGCGCCGTCGTTTGTCGATGTTTGCCGCACGGTCAAACGTTTTTGCGTTCGCTTTTAGATTTTCGCCGTCAATCGCCAAATCCGACGGAATAAAAACGAACGCCCGCTCTTTCGTTTCGCCATTTTCAAAAACGCCCAAAACGTTTCGACCATTCACAGAAAGTCGCGCCCAGTTGTTTTGAGTCGTCATCGGGGACGAAAAAATCGCATTCGAAAAAAACGTGCCTTGTGGAAAATTTTTAATCCGAATGTTCGCCTCTCCAGAGATTTCCGACAAAAGCGACGCTTTTACAAGAAATCGACTTTCGCCCGAAAACGCATACGTTATGGACGTACTGCGAAATCCTGGCGATTCAATGCCAATCGTGTGGATTCCTGAATCAAATAATACGCCCTCTGAAAAATCCTTTATAACAACTCCATCTACCATTATAGACGCATCGATTTTTTGATTTTCTTCCATAGAACGCACGTCAAATTCAAGTAAAACTGGAAGACTGTTCGCAATTTTTGGAACGAGATTTCGCACCAATCTACGCGCAAGCGGCACAACGTCGCTAACTTGTCCAACGTCCGTAGCGACTCCAATGGAACGCGCACCTGGATAAACCGTCAATTCCACCGTAACGCCAACGTATTCGCCGTAATTTGAAATCGTGCCTGATAAAACCGCATTTATTTTTGCCGAAACCGCTTCTTTTTCAAACGCACGCGATTGAAAACCTTGCGAAAGCGCGGCGGAACTCGGCTTAAAAAGCGAGGAAGCGTCGTTGTTGTAAAGTTTTACGTTTTCTTTAACGATTTTTTTTGTTTCTTCGTCGCGCTTAAAAATCGAAAAAGGCAAAAACGATTTGAATTTTTCAAAACCGCTTTCGTCTTTTTTAGGCTCTTCAATTACGCCTCGTTCAGAACGCTCGAATTTTTGCGTTTCTTTTTGCGCCTTTTCAAGATTTTTTGCGATTTTATCCTGCAAATCCGCGATTTTTTTGTCTGCTTCGATTATCGCTTTTTCAAGCGCACGCGGAGACTTCTTTTCGATGAATAATGAATCTCGTGCCTTAACTTCTTTTGAAAGTTGCAAAAACAGCGAAAGTCGTTCCGTTTGAAGTTCGTTTAGAGTTCTGTCCAAAAGTTCAGAATCAGGAACGCGCCGTTCGCCGTTGCTTGAAAGTTGCTCCAAAATCAGTTGCGGCAAAAGTTCCGCCGTTTTTTTTACGCTTTCCGCCGCCGTTTTTTGTTTTACGCCAAACGCCGTCGCCGCCAAAATCCAGTCTCCACAAAAAACGCTCGACGAAAAAAATGCGAATAACGCAAAAAAAATAAAAAGAAACCGAAACCGCACGGGAATTTTACAAATCTTCCTCAGTGTCGTCGCCCGTCCCAATCGGAAGACCTTTCCACTGCGCCTGCAAAAATGAATCGATGAATTGGTCGATGTCGCCGTCCATTACCGACTGAATGTCGCCCACGGAAAACTTTGTGCGGTTGTCTTTTACCATCGTATACGGCTGAAAAACGTAAGAGCGAATTTGATTTCCCCAAGAAATGTCTTTTTTTTCCGCGCCGAATTTCGCTGTTTCTTTCTGCCGCTCTTCCTCGTAATACGCATAAAGTTTTGCGCGAAGAAGATTCATACAAGTTTGGCGATTCATAATCTGGCTTCGCTCGCTGTCGCATTGAACGACGATTCCCGTCGGAATGTGCGTAAATCGAACCGCAGAATCCGTTTTGTTCACGTGCTGACCGCCTTTTCCGCCAGAACGATACGTGTCCACGCGCAAATCTTCTGGACGAATGTTTACTTCAATCGTGTCGTCCAAAATCGGAAAAACGAAAACCGAAGAAAACGAAGTGTGCCGCCGCGCGTTCGCGTCAAACGGGCTGATTCTGACCAAACGATGAACGCCCGCCTCGCCTTTCAAATGCCCGTAGACATAATCGCCTTCAATTTGAATAGTAGTCGATTTGATTCCGCCTTCGTCTTCTTGCAAATCCACTGTCTGCAATTTGTAGCCGTGGCGTTCCGCCCAGCGAATGTACATTCGGCTGAGCATATACGCCCAATCGCACGCTTCCGTGCCGCCCGCGCCCGAATGAATCGTAAGGAAGCAGCCGTTTTTGTCAGCCTCGCCCGAAAGCAGATTCAAAATGCTCTGCTCTTCAAACTTTTTTTGGCACGAATCCAAATTCTCCTTGATTTCCCTCTCAAGAGAGCCATCAGCGTCGCCGTCGTCCGCCGCCAAATCGTAAAGCGTCTGAATGTCTGCGATTTCGGAAACGAGTTCTTTCCACGGCTCAAGTCTTCCTTTTAAAAGTTTCAAATCGTTCATAATTTTTTGAGCCTGCGCCGTGTCGTTCCAAAATCCGTCTGCTAGCGTTTTCGCCTCGGTTTCCTTGATTTTCTTTTCGAGCGAAGCGGGGTCAAGTTTTTCCCAAACGCCGTCTATGTCTTTTTTTAATGCGGAAATCGGTTCTTTTAATTCTTCTAACATTTTTCCTCCTTAAACAAACAGAGAAATTCGGAATTTTTGGGCTTTCAATGATGATTTTTATTTGTTTTTATTCATCTTATATTCATTTGTATGTTGATACATCCACTGTATGTAATAATACATTGGAATAGCCCGACCATTTTCTCTAAAATGATTTCTTTGGTATTCGTAAAAATCTTTCATCAACGAAACGCAATCATCTGTGGAAAAAGATTTATCCGATATACATTCCAAGCCCACCGCGTCAACTTGTCCCGCTTGCCTAAAATAAAATCTTACATTAGATGAACGGAATGCGGAAATATAATTGTTTAATTCCCTTAGAGGATTTTTATATTCTGAAGAGAACATAAAAACGCTCATAAAAAGACCTATCAAAATAAGAATTTTCTTTTTCACGACAAACCCCTCTTCGATTTTGTCAATTTTGATTTGATGCAATAACACATCTGCGCCATTTTTTATGATTTAATTCTGTTATTGCAAAAGATTCGTTGATTGGAAACTGATAAATCCTCAATTTATCGTAATAATCCGTTACACTGTCTATTTCGCGCTTTAAGTTAGCCAGTTGAGATTCGGTTATACTCATACATTCCCAACACGCACGCTGAATTTTTTTAAAACTGTAACGCGAAAGAATCGTTGCCAAAGATTTTGCGGACTCAACTCCGCCTGGGTCTAAAACTACGGATACAAACATTTGTATAGAATATTCAAAATTGCCCGCCTTGTCAAACGGTCGGATTTGTTGCATTATTTTGCCATGTTAAAAAAACGGTTTTTCCTTTTAATTTCAACGTTTTTTTCAGTTTTTCCGCTAGCCGCGCAAAGCGCGCTCCCCGTATGCACAAAAATCGAAGAAGAACAAATTTCACCAAACAAAATCCGAGTAACTTGGCAAGCAAGCCGAACAGATGTACAGTCTTTTTTGATATTTCGCGACGAACGTCCAATTCATTCTATAAATTCGTTGCAACCGATTGCAGAACTTCCGCCAAAAACCACAACGTTCACGGATACTGTAAAATATTATGGTTTCTATTGTTATGCTGTTATTGCACGGCTTTCTGATGGAACGTTAGAAAAAACGCTTATTCCGTCTGCAAATTCTAGTGCGGAAGGCGTAAGAATCGCGCACGAAGAAAAAACTCCGACTGTTGAAGATGAGCCGAAAATCTACCCCGAAGGCTCGCTTCGCGAACAGCCGCTTCCACGAATTGCGATGTTTGACCGCGACGTAAAAAAAAAGCGAACGATTAGCGAAAACGCGCGAAAAAACGCGCTTGCTCTTGCTGCGCCAATTCAAGTGCGACCGCGACTTGCCCCGCACATTTTTGAGGAAGATTTGGTTGCGTCGCCTGGCGGAGACGATTATGTTTTGTTCAATATTTTGAAAACGAGTTTTATAAAAAAGGATTACGAAAGTGCGATTTCTGCGTTAAACGATTTTTTGCGTTTAAATCGCGAAGAAGGTGCGGTAAATCGTGCAATTTTTTACATTGCCGAATCTTATCATTTTTTGGGCGACCAAAAACGCGCGGTTTCAAACTTTTTGAAAACGTCGCAGGCGTATCCTGCGCTTTCAAGAAAATGGATTGACGAAAGTTTGGACGAATACGAACTTCCGTCTGAATAAAAAAAGCGGTGGTTTTTAATACAAACCACCGCTTTTTTGTTCTTTTTTTTTAGTGAATTCCACGAATCAAATCAAAAATTATTGGAGTTTTTACAAGTCCCAATTCTTCCGCGGAAAGTTTTTTCTTGTCTTCTTCGGTTGAAACGATTTTTTCGCCGTTTTCGTCCGCCGCTGGCGCAGTGTCGCTCACGCTCGTTTCTTCGCCTTCTTTTTTCTCTTTTGGAAGGAATCGAACCAAAACTTCATCGCCAACGTTCACGCGGTCATAAAATCCGTTCTGCTCCAAAACGCCCTGCGAAATTTCTTCGCCGACGCGCGAAATCGTGATTTTGCCAAGCAAATCTTTGTCGTCGAATTTTACGCCACGCCCAGAATCCGCCGTTTGAATCGAACCAGATTTTACGATGTCCAAAACCGCGCCTTCTTTCATTCCTTCGACTTGCCCCAAATCTACGAGAAGGTCGTTCACGCTACGAGAAACGATTTTTCCGCGCACTGGAAGCATATCAAGCATATCGCGCCTAAACGCCCGCAAAATCGAAGCGAATCGGTCGTTGCCAGTTCTAAAATAATTGAATCGGTCGGTTTCCGTTCCCGTTCTGCCAGAATAAACTACAACGTCCATCGAAATTTCGCGGTCTGTGTCTTCGATTGAAAGAAGCGCGAAATAATCAAGTTTTTGTTGACGCGCAATTCTAAACGCCTCGCCATAACCAGAAACGGGCTGATTTCGCACCTTTACAGACGTTGAAGAAACACCACTAAAAACGTCCGCCGCCATTCCCGCCGCAACGTCTTCCATGTCGGGGTGAATCATTTGCGAAGTCGAACGTTTGTAAAAAAGTCCAACGTTCCAACGTGTTTTATCCAAATAAAACGGGTCGATTTCCCAATCCGCCGAAAGCGAATACTTCATAAGCGAATCGTACGCCTCGATTGTATCCAAAACGCGCTTTTCGTCGCGAGTCGCATTTTTCGAGTCAATTGTTTTTCCATTTTGAATGAATTTAAGTTGATTCAAATACGTTTCGTGAAGCCCCGCTTTTACGAGCAAATCCGCAAATTCCGCACGAACTTTTGCATTCGACGGGTCGATTTTTAGAGCGCGCTGATATTCGTAGCGACTTTCAACGCCCATAAACGCTTTTGCGTAATCACGCGCCTTTTTAACGTGATAATCCGCCCACTTTGCACGACGAGAATCTTCAACGTCCGTTTCAGAAAGAACGAGAAGTTCAAGCGCACCGCGCATAATTTCATCGTGCGGATTTTCCGTTAGCGCGTTCGTCCACGTCGAAATCGCGTTGTTCGCTTGCCCCTTTCGCAAAAGCGAAAGTCCTTTCAAATACCACGCTTCAACCGTTTTTCGATTAGACGAAATCAAATCTTCGCAAACGTCAATCGTATCGTCGTATCTTTTTTGCGCGTAAAGAATATCCGCCAAAAGAATGTACGCTTTTTTGTAATCTTCTTTGATTTGAACCGCCGCACGAACAGAACGCTCCGCGTCGTTAAAATTCCCGCGACGCGCTTCCAAATACGCGGCAAGATAATGAACTTCCGCGTCGCCTGAATGGTACTTTAACGCCTGATTGATATACGTTTGAGTGGCATCAAAGTTTCCAGTTTCGGCAGAAATAAGCGCGAGCGAAAGAAGTGCCTTTCGATTGTTCGTTTGACGTTTTAGCGCGTCAAGATAAAGTTGCCTCGCGCCAGAAAAACTTCCGCCCAAAAGGTCGATTTCTGCAAGCCCAAAACGCGCATCGATGTCGTTTGGGTATTTTTTCAAAATCTCTTGGAACGTTTTTTTTGCGTCGTCAAGTTGACCGAGCGAAATGTAAATCATGCCCCGCAAATTTTGAATATCTGCACGCCCGCGAGAAAATTTCTCCGCAGAATCGAGATATGTTAGCGCGAGACTGTAATCGCCCACCGCATAAGTTACTTCAGAAAGTCTAAACCAAGCATCTCCGTAACTTGGATTTTCTTGCAACGCTTGTTGATAATCTTCTGCCGCACCAAAATAATCCTCGCGTCCTTGCTTTGCTAAACCTTTTTCGTATTGGTCTAGCGCGCTCGAAAATGCAGACGAAACGGAAAATACGCCAAAAACAACTAGCGATAAAATTCGTGCATTACCTTTCATGTTGGCTCTCTTTTTTGATTTTTTTCGGAAAAAAAGACAATTCACTCTTCATTATCGTCGTATTCTTCGTCCGACTTTTTCAAAACTTTAATTAAATTGATTCTATGACCTTCCATAGATTGAACGACAAACTCAAACGAACCAAATCCGACCGTTTCGCCGCTTTCTGGGATTCTTCCAAACAAATCCAAAACAAATCCGCCCAACGTATCAAAATCTTCCGTCGGAAAACGACTTCCGATTGTATCGTTCAAATCTTCCAAATTAACGCGCGCGTCGCAAATCCATGCGTCCGTTCCCGTCGAAACGATGTCTTCGCGTTCGTTGTCAAACTCGTCTTGAATGTCGCCCACAATCTCTTCGATTATGTCTTCCATACAAACGATTCCGCTGATTCCGCCGTATTCGTCGATTGCAATGGCAATGTGAACGTGTCGCCGTTTGAATTCTCGCAAAAGTCCGTCGATTTTCTTTGATTCTGGAACGAAATACGCTTTTCGCACAAGTTTTTGAAGAGAAACGCGCTCTTTTCTGGCAAACGCTTTTACGATGTCTTTGACGTAAAGAACGCCCAAAACGTTGTCGATTGATTCGCTGTAAACGGGAAACCGCGAATGTCCGCTGTCCGCGATTTTTGCCAAAAGTTCTTCTTCTGGCGTGTCAATCGAAATAAAATCCACGTCAATTCGCGGAATCATAACTTCTTTTACAGACGTTTGGGGCAAATCCTCAACGCCTTTTATCATATCTTTTTTTTCCTCGGTTAATATGGAATCGAGGTCATCGTCTGTCTTTTGACGCGAATTTTCATCGTCGTCTTTGCGCCGCCCAAAACCGAACAGCCCCATTTTTTTCTCCTTTTTTCAAAAAATCGTATTTCGGAAAGTTGATTTTCTCAAAAATCCGCCGTTTAAAATCGTAACACGCTTAATCCAAAAGTCGCCTGTCCGCAAAATCGGCGAGGATTTTTTCTTGAAGCAAAAGCATTT
>CAJOEO010000027.1:21397-25508 GCA_905233535.1 uncultured Treponema sp. | reverse complement strand
CGCGCTTGGCGAGGCGCAAAACGGCTTTGACGCGACAGTGGAAGGAATCGGCGACGGCGCGGAACTTTTAGTAAAAACGTCGGACGGGAAAAAAATCGCGCTTCGCTCTGGCGAAGTAACGCTCCACGAAACGCAGGATTTTTAACTCGCCCACAACGGTGGTTTCGAGAGCCTGAACCGCCGTACGATTTTTAGCGTACTTCAAACGAGGCGCGTTTTTCTTCGCCGTCGCTTTTTATTATAAGCGAATGTTTGCCGCGAATTGCGGGTACGTTCAAAATAAATGGGCGTTCGATTTCGTCGATTAAAACGTCGTCCAAAAAAATCTGCGCGCTTTTTCCGTGTCCACCCATCGCTTCGATTCTGACGATTTGATTCACGCGCCGTTTGCTTTCGTCAAAATAAAAAATTCCTCCGTCTTTTGGACTCGTAATTTGTAAGGCACTCGTTTCGTAATCGAGCGCGTCGTTTTTTCCGCTCAAAAAAAGCCAGCGTTGATATTCCGCGGGATAAAATGTGCCGTTTTGATTGTGCCAAGTACATTCTTCGATTTTTTCGTCGTTCGGCACAAACTCGTAGACTTTTTCGGGGCAGAATCTTGTGGGCAATTTTCCAGAAAGTGCGCAAATTCGTTTTAGCGAATAATTTTCTGGAAGAGGAAACGAAAGCGAATCCGCGCCAACGCCGTCTTCCAAAAAATCCAAGATTTCTCGAACCACGCGGGCGGGAAGCGAACTTCCAGTTTTTCCAATGACGGTGTTTCCCGAAAAATTGCCCATCCAAACCCCCACGGCGTATTCTTTCGTTGCGCCAAGTGCGGTTATGTTTTGATATTGGTTGCTCGTTCCCGTTTTGAATATTGCGGGATAGGCGGTTTCAAACGTTTGCGCGTAACCGAATCCCATTGCTCGCGCGTTTTTGTCGGAGAGAATCGAACAAATCAGTCGCGCCGCGTCTTTTGAAAAAACGCGCTTGTCGTTCCAAAAAACGCCGTCGCGCACAAAAACGGCAAACGCCCGCACAAGTTCGCGCAGGCTTACAAAGCCGCCGCCAAGCGCGAGCGAAAGCCCCGCGTCTTTTCCGCTTTCTTTCAGAGAATCGAATCCGAGTTCATCAAGTTTTTTCAAATAAACGTCTTCACCGATTTTGTCCAAGATTTTTACGGCGGGAACGTTCAAACTCGACGCGAGCGCGACGCGAAATCGAACTGCGCCGTTAAATCGATTGTTGAAATTTTGCGGAATGTAAAGATTTTCCGCGCCAAATTCGCTCGGCACGTCCGCCAAAACGTCCTGGACTTTGAAGCCCGAATCCAGCGCGAGCGCGTACAAAAACGGCTTCATGCTTGAACCTGGTTGCATCGGGTTCAAAACGCCGTCGATTTGCGAACCGTCGTTTTCGCTCCAGCCACCACTTCCAATCCACGCCAAAATGTCGCCCGTTTTTGCGTCGCAAACAAAAACTGCCGCGTTTGCGATTCGGCTTCGAGAGGCTTCTTTTAACGCTTTTTCGACCCGCATTTGCGCGAATTTTTGCACTTCAAGCGAAATCGAAAGTTTGACTTCACGTTTATTTTTGAACGCGCCCGATTTTTCCAAAAATCGAACGAAATGCGGACATTCAAACGGATATTCGAATTTTTTTGAAGAACGAACGACTTTTTCGATTTTTTCTTTTGGAATCGACGGATTTAATCGCGATGCCGCCTCGATGTTATTTTGCGGATTGTCAAGTGGATTGTAGCGACTTGGGCTTCGCGGAATCACGCAAAGGCTGGCACATTCTGCGTCCGAAAGTTCGCTGGGCGTTTTTGCGTAAAAAGTCCGCGCCGCGCTTGCGATTCCTTCGGCGTTTTTTCCAAACGGAACGTTGTTCAAATAAAGTTCCAAGATTTTTGATTTTGATAATTTGCCTTCAATTCTGATTGCGTTCACGCAGTCGCGCAATTTTGCCGAAAACGTGCGTGTTTTTGACGGCGAAACGATGCGGGCAAGTTGCATTGTAATTGTGGACGCGCCCGAAACGCGCGAAAGTCCGCGGACGTTTTGAAAAAGCGCGCGAAATGCCGAAACAAAATCGATTCCAAAGTGAAAATAAAATCGCTTGTCTTCCGCACGAATAAATGAATTGCGCACGCTTTTTGGGATTTCGTCGATTGAAACGTTTTCTCGCCGAAGCCCGCCCGAAAGTGGCAAAATCTGCAAAATTTCCCCGTTTTTGTCCAAAACCCGAACGCTACATTCACGATTCTTAAATTCCGCCAGTTCTTTGTATGGCATAAAAAAAAGCGCGATTCTAAAAAACGCAATCGCAAAAATTGCGCAAATTAAACCACGCTTTATTTTTTTTGAAAAAAACATAAATCAATTTTTCCCAAAATGTTGATTTTTACGGTGGAATTGTCCACCGCAAAAAAACAAATTATTTTATGACGAACAAATATCCGTCGGCTCTACCGAAGATTTCGCTTTCGTACATACATTCGGCTTGCACGGGCGGAACTGGATACACGCCACGACGAGCGGCTCGGAACTTGAATTTGAGAGTTGCCGCGCCTTTTCTGAACGAATCGTAGAAGAATTGCGCTTCGTTGTCGTAAAGTTTTTGGCTTGAAAGCCAATGTCCCCAAGATTCCGATTCGCTTTGAATTTCTGCGTTCGCGCCAGACGTTACAAAGTTCGCGTCCAAAAGTTCCGCGCCAGACGGAATCGGTGCGCGAAGTGCAAGATAATCGCGGTCACGCGACGTGGAAACGGCAATGGTCGCCGTGTACGTTACGCCTGATTCGAGTTCCACGATTTTTGAATTGCCTTTAGGTTCGACGGCTTTTCCGCTTTCGCTATTCGTGATTTGCAAAGAAACGCGGATTCCTTCGTCGCGTGAATTTTGCAATTCGTCGGGGAGAGCGTACCGCATCGTTGTTGTGTAATAAAGCGTTCCGTTTCCGTCTTTTTTGAATTCAAGCGGAACGTTTTCGCCTTTTTTGACGCTCGAAAGTTCTGCAAAATGCGCTTTTCGAGTAACGGGTTTTGCGCCCGCGCCTTCAAATTTTCCGTCCACGAGTTTGATTCCCATAAGTTCCGCCTGCGCTGTAAACTTCACTGCGTCCAAATTTCGCGCCTTGATGTACGAATAAATCGATTCAAGAACGCGAGCCGTGTCCGCCGTGGAAGCCCAATATCCTTTTTTCTGCGCCAAAAGCAACGAGTACAAAATGCGGTCAACCATGCCGTCGTTCGCGTCGTTTTCAACAAAAAGTTTCAAAAGCATGGCGAGTTGTTCCGTGTTCGTGGAGAAATAATAATTCCAAGCAGACCCGTCTTGCGGCACAAGAACCGCTACGCTTCGCCCCGAAATCTGTAGCCACTTTCGCAAATCTTCGCAAACGGTTTTCGATTTTTCGTCGTTGCCCGTCGTTTTCCAATAAAGTCCGCAATACGCCATCGCTGTAAGATTTTTGTCTTTCGCTTCGGCGTAAAGTTTTTCAACTTCGGAATCGCTTTTTGTTCCAAGCATTGAAAGAACATAGAACGCAAACGATTGATAACTGTAACCGTTACTCGTGCGGATTTCGCGTTGAATGTACGCTTTTAGATTTTCAATGTCGATTTCGATGTCTTTTTCTTTGTAGCCGCGTTGAAGTGCGAGCGCGTAAAGATGCGCCACTCGAATCGAAACGTACAAACTTGAATAGTAACTGTCTGGCCAATATCCAAATCCGCCGTCGTCGCGCTGGTATTTTTTGAGATAAGCAAAATGCGCTTTTACGACTTTTGAAACGTCGCCCACGCGATTGTCCAAACCAAAAACGTCCAAATATTCTCCAAACGCAACGAGCGGAAGCGTTCGGCTTGTACGCTGTTCTATACAGCCGTAAG
The DNA here is from genome assembly GCA_905233535.1 of uncultured Treponema sp. Lineage (GTDB taxonomy): Bacteria > Spirochaetota > Spirochaetia > Treponematales > Treponemataceae > Treponema_D. Next base: position 21,630 of record CAJOEO010000027.1, on the reverse strand, counting down.
GATAATCAAAGACGTATTGAACCGCCGTTGACAACATTCCAAGACGAGTTGCGTCGAGAGTAACTTCAAGCGAGCCTTCGCCGTCGTCCGCCCAAGACGGAATTTGAATGTACTCGGTTTTTTCTTTGTCGTTTTCTTCATCGGTTGAACCGTTCATCGTTACGGTGTCGTAAACGTAAGTTTTTTCAATCAAAATCGGCGAAACAAGGCGTTCGTTCAAAACGTCGCTTTTT
>CAJOEO010000027.1:0-21311 GCA_905233535.1 uncultured Treponema sp. | reverse complement strand
CACAAACGCTTGTCCCGCAACGGTCAAAAGTCCTTCTTCTTCGTCTGCGGCATACGTTTTTTCTGGATTTCGAATCGCAAGCGAGATTTTCACGGAATGTTTTACATTGTCAAGATTCGTAACAAGAACGCCACATTCCGCCGTGTCGCGAACGCGAAGCCTGCGCGGTTGCACGCTCTGCACGTTCACTGGATTTCTAACGCCAATTTCGCTTTCTTGAAGCGCGAATTGTTCGTCTTTTACGCCAAACGCCGTAACTCGATACGTTGTAAGATTGTCTGGAACTTTGAACGAAACTTTTGCCACGCCTTTTGAATCTGTGCGAATCATCGGCTCAAAAAGTGCAGTCGGCTTGAATTCTTTTCGTTCGTCCATTTTTTCTTCGTCAGCGTCGCCACCTTGAAGATTTTTGATTGCATACGTTACGGGGTCCATTAACATATCGCGAGAATCGCCACCCCTTACGCAAAGCGGGAAATTCGATGCGTCGTAAAAGAAATCTATCGGATTTGGAACGTGATAATTGATTAAATCCAAAACTGCGCGGTCAACCGCCATAACAGTAAGTTCTGCGTCCGCCACGGGTTTTCCGCCACGAGTCGCCGTAAGCGTAAGCGTTGCTTCTTCGCCAGGACGGTAAACAGCCTTTTCGCTTTCGACTTTTACGCTAAACGCACGAACACGCGGATTTACAAAAATCTCCGTCATTCCGTAGTAGCCTTTTGGTTTGTCGGTGTCTTTTTCGCCGTATTCGTGCGTCGGCATTTTTGTTCGCGTAGAATACGAAGCCACACTAACGTAAGCGACTGGCACAAACTCGCGTGCAACTGGAACTTCAAGAACAGTGCAAGATGAATCGATGTGTCGAACTTCCTGCGTAAAAATTCCTTCGCGTTCAACGGTAATCAAATAATCGCCCGATTCCAACGGAGAATTCAACATGATTTGCGCTTTGTCGCCAGGATTGTACATTGTTTTGTCCGTTCTAAGCGAAAGCGTTTCCGAACCGTCGTCGTACCAATAATAATCGCTGCCCGTTACATAAAAGTCGTATTCTGTTTTTACGGGATTTCCAAGCGAATCTTTTGCCGTAAGCGTCAAAACGTAACGCCCCGATTTTTCGGGCTTAAACGAAATCGTGCCAGAAGACGCGGCTTTGATTTTTTCGCTTTTTACGGTCGTTTCGACTTTTTCGTATCGCGAATAAATTTCGTCGCCAACGCCGTTCATGTTGGAAAGTTCCCAACTAATTCGCGTAAGTTCCCAATTTATTCCGTCTTGCGCCAAATCCGCGCTCGCTATTTCGCCTTTCGGATTTGCCATCAAATATTGGAATTCGATTTTGTCTCCTTTTTTGGGGAATCCGCGGTTGCTAGAATTTTTTACGCCCAAATAGAATCTCGAAGAATGAACAATTGTGCTTGCGCTTGAAGAAATGCGCTGATTGCTTACGTCCGTAACGTCGGCGTTCAAAACGTAACGATACGGAACGGGAATTTCTGTGCGCGTGGTTTGGCAAGCGTCGTTTGCTCTTCCGTCCGCGCTTAATTTTCCGCGCGATTGTCCAACTTCGCGCGCCGCGTCGTAGCGGTCAATCGGTCCAAACGTAAATCCGCGCGTTTCTGCCGTGTCTGGCGAAAAATCCACGGAATTTCTAAGCCACGTTGTTTCATAATCGGCTTCGCTTAACGCGCCACCCGCCAAATACGTAGATTCGAGTGCCGCGTTAATTGAATCGCCCGCGTAATATGTCGTGTCGGGAATCGTAACTTCCGTTTGAATTTTTACGCCTTCAAAGTACGCCACCGTAAAATAAACGCTTCCGTCGCCGTAATACACATAATTTGAAGGGTCTTTTCGTCTGTATTCTATTCTGTAATTTCCAGGGGCAAGATTGTCGGGAAGTTCAAACGAACCGTAAAATCCGCCCGAATCCGTCGTACTGCTTTCGATTGTTCCGTAAATCGTGTCGTCTTGCCAAGATGTCGATTTATATGTGATTATGTATTCGCCTGTATACGATTCAAATTTTCCGAACTTTTGCGTTTTGTCGATTCCGCGGAACGTAACGGTTTCGCCTGGTTTGTAAACGCCACGGTCGGTGAACATGAAAACTCGCTTTTCTTCTTTTAACGCAGTTTCGGGGCTTCGTCCCCACCAGCCATGAGAATCCGCGGAGAACATTGCGCGGTCGTCGCCGTGTTCTGCAAGCAAACAAAGAACGCCGCTTTCTTTTTCGCCAAGTTGTTCAATCTGTTCTTTTGACAAATTGAAAACCGCAATTCCGTTGGAATTCGTTATTCCTTCGGCGATTGCAATAAATTCGCTGTCTTTGCCGTATTTGTCGTTGTAGCCGAGTTTTATAGAAACGTTAGAAACGGCTTCGTTCGTGGAAAGCGAACGAACCATCGCCACAACGCGATTCACGCCAACGCGAGCGGTAATTCCCAAATCGGTAACCTGCACGGTGAGTCGTCGCGTATTCGTGTTTGTATAGTACTTTTCGTCCCAGGGACTGTAATATTGCGTAACGGCTTTTGTATCAAACGAAACCCAACCAAAACCGTTTTCCAAATAATCGTCCAATTCCACTGCCATAATGTTCCGCGTGTTTTCTGGAACGGCAGGAAATTCTTTTCCGCCTTCAAAAGATTCTTTGTTATCGTTAATCCAAGAAGAAACGAGCGGGTCAGAAACAGAATAAAGTTTCCAAACAGAACCTGGCAAAAGATTTTGATAGTCGAACGCAATTTTGTGCGGAAATTGCCATTCAAGCATTTTGTTTCCGCTGTCCGCAAGATTAAAATAACTTGCCGCGTCTGGCACGCGCACCAAGCACGAAAGATTTTTGCTTTGAAGCGGTTGCCCCCAAACGTCCTTAAAATTCGGCGCGACTTCTAGCGCGTAGCTTTTTCCGTAACCGTCGATTGGAAGATTAAAAATGTAAAGGCTACGCCCAGAAATTTTCAAGTTTTCGTCAGAAACCCCAAGAACTTTTCCGTCTGGCGCGGTGATTTTTATGCTTTTTGCAATTCCTTCCAACGCTGGAGTTTGATTGAATTCGATTACAATCGGATTCATCATTTCAGAAGACGAACGGCGAATTTGGTTCGGCATATATGAAATTTCAAATGGGCGAAGCGTCCAAAAACTTTCAGACGACGTGCCGTTGTCGTTGTTGCGCGATTTTTTTACGCGAAGCGTGATTTTTTTGTTCGCGGGCAAATCGTCAGAAATCTCAATTTGAAAAACGGACGACGTGCCTTTTTTTTCGTCAAACGTAACGCCGTAGCCGATTTTTTTGCTAAAAATCGGTTTTGCAGAAAAATTGTACGATTTTCCGTCGCTGTCCGTAATTTCTGCCAACGCGGAAAAATCTTCCGCGCTAGCTCGCACGTTCAAAAACGCCGTAAAATTCTTCGCAACTTTTAGCGGAAGACCGCTATAAGAATCGTAATCGTAATGTTTTTCTTCCTTTGAACCTGGATTTATGTATTTAAGTTCGATTTCTTTTGCGACCGTTTTAAATTCCAGTTCGCCAGAAATCGAAACGCCCGACGTGGATTTTACGGCAGGATTTACCGTAATCGTGTAAACCGCCGCGGGTTCTGCGGGTTCGCTTGCTTCAAACGCGATTTGGTCTGTGCCGAGCCAATGGAATTTTCCCGCGATTTTTGGCGAAATCGAAATTACGTCGCTCGTATCCGTTTCGTCAGAAAGCGACGTAAGAGCGCGCACGGGCTGCGAAAAAACGACGTAAAATGTGGGATTGTCGTTTTCCGCCACGATTTGCCCGCGTGGTCCCCAATCCAAAACGGTCAATTCACCGCTGTTTTGATTTTTTGCATTTTGAACAGAATCGCTTTCGCTTCCAAAATTAAAATCCGCATAAGTTTTTCTTTGCGTGTTGTACCTTGTTTTGTAATCGCCAAGACTGCGAACGCGACGCGCCTTTGCCTGCGAACTTCCAGTCGCCGCTTTTGGAGCAGAAGCCGAAAGTTTTTGATATTCCGACTGAACTTCTGGCACTTCCGCCGTATAATCGAGTGTTCCAAAAATAGAATCGATTTCTTGAGAATTAAGATTTGTTGAAGAATCCATTTCTGTAGAAATTAACGTACTTTCACTAGAAGAAACAGAGGAATTTGAAACATTTTCCTTTTCTTTACACGAAAAAAGTGCGAGGATAGCCGCCCCGCATGCAAATTTTACAAGGTTTTTCATGCAAAGATTCTAGCAATTTTCTTATAAATATAAAAGGAATTATTAAAAAAACTTAAAAATCTCAGTTTTTGTAAAAGTCCAATCAATAAAAATCTGCTATAATTCGTTTTAATGACAGTTTTTTTTGATTCAGAAAACGAAGTTTGTGCGCAAGTTGCAAAGGCGTTCGATTTTTTTGCGGACGGAAATCTCGAAAAATTGAACGACGTTCTTTCGGGCGAGCGCGTGGATTTTGCGGACGACCAAATCGGCTTTGTTATTTCGAGCGATTTTGGAAAATCTTTTTGCGAAATGTTGGAAAAAATCACGGTTCACGCCGACTATTTTTTTGCGATTATTGCGACCGACAATTCGTTTCGTTCGCAAAAAAAATTCAACGCGATTCTTGAAAACGCAAACATCAAACTCAATTATTTGAATTTTGTTTCGACCGACGAATCGGAGCGAAAACGCGCCGACCGCGCAATTTCATTCCGAAGCGACGTTGGGCTTCTTGTGGAAAAAATCCACGAAATTCCGCTAAAAACAAAATTCGCTTCGTTTGTGTCGAATATTTTTGGAAAAAAATCGCAAGAAGAATCCGACGAAACGCCTTCAACCGAAGAAAAATGATTTTTATCCGCGCCGTCTGACTTCAAATTCCGCGATTGGTTCTGGAAGGTCGGAGTTATATTTTTCTTGAAGCGCGTTTTGTGCGCAAAAATCGCCCGATTTTGGCGGATTCCATTCGCCGTTTGGCAAAAGCGTGTGCGCGTTCGTGTTGTCTTTAAAAAACAAAAAAAGATTTTCCTTTAATTCCAAAAAGCATTTTTGGTCGAGAATCGGAACGAGAAGTTCCACTCTTCTGTCAAGATTTCGCGGCATCCAATCCGCGCTAGAAATAAAAAGTTCTTCGTTGCCCGCGTTTTTGAAATAAATTATTCGCGAATGTTCCAAATATCGTCCCACAATCGAAATCACTTTGATTTGACCTTCTTTGTCGGGAACAAGGCGACAAATTCCGCGCACGTTCAAAAAAATCTTCACGCCAGATTTTGCCGCGTTGTATAGTTCGTCGATGATTTCTTCGTCGCCGAGAGCGTTCAATTTTGCAACGATTTTTCCTGGATTTTCGCTCGTGGACGATTCCGCTTCGCGCCGAATCAACGAAATTAGTCGGCTTTTTAAATTCACAGGCGCGATTGCAAGATGATTCATCGTTTGAATCGCGCTGTAGCCCGAAAGCAAATTGAAAAAAAGCGTTGCGTCCGACGCGATTTCTTCGTTCGTGCTAAAAAGCGCAACGTCAGAATAGATTTGCGCCGTTTTTGCGTTGTAATTTCCCGTCGAAAAATGAACGTAACGCCGAATTCCGTCGCGTTCTCGCCGAATCACAAGAAGAGTTTTTGCGTGAACTTTCAAATTCACGATTCCGTAAAGAACGATTACGCCCGCTTTTTCCAATCCTCGCACCCAGCCGATATTTCGCTCTTCGTCAAAACGCGCTTTTAATTCCACGAACGCCGTAACTTGTTTGCCGTTCCGAGCGGCGCGCGTAAGCGCGCGAACAATCGCCGAGTTTTTTTCTGTTCGATAAAGCGTGATTTTTATTGCAAGAACTTTTTGGTCGTCGGCGGCTTCTTCTACCAAACGCAACGTCGTATCAAACGATTGATACGGCATAAAAAGAATTCTGTCGCGTTCGCGTAGCGCGTGCCAAAGCGATTTTTCTCCTTTTAAAAGGTTCGCGTTTTTCCACTGCGCAAATTGCAAATTTTTCAGTTCTTCTGCAGATTCAAGTTCTTGCAGATAATCCGCGTGAAGAATTCCTGGAACTTCGTAAACGTCGCGGTCTGTAAGCGAAAGTTTTTCCTGCACGATTTTCGCCAAATTGCCCGCGTTTTCGCTGCCCGCCGTCCAAACCAGACGCACCGCAAACGACGAACGACGTTGTTCAATTACGTTTTCCATCGCTTCGATAAAACCATCGCCCGAATCTTCGTTTACGCCAAAATCTGCGTCGCGGTCAACGCTAAAAAGTGCGCAATCTTCGACGCTGTAGCCTGGAAAAAGTTGCGTTCCAAACGCGAGCAAAATTTCGTCCGCAAAAATAAACGATTTTTTTCCGTTGTCGGGAAGCCAAACGATTTTTTGAATTGACGACGGAAGTTGAACAAGAGAAATTGCGGCGGGGGCTTTGTCCAAAAGCAATTCGTCTTCAACGTGGACGTTTGGAATCAACTTTAAAGAAAACGCGGCGTAAGTCGCCCCGTTTGAAAGCGACGGAAATTCCTCGTCCGTGCGCAACGGGGTTAAAAGCGGAAAAATCTCGCGTCTAAAAAGATTTTCCGCAAACGATTTTTGTTGCCCCACAAGATTTTTAGAATCGACGTGTTTTATTCCGATTTTTTCGAGTTCGGCAAAAATCTTTGAAATCTCTTCGTATTGACGCGCGCAAATTTCGCGGACGCGCCACCCGATTTGGTTCAAAACGTCAACATTTTGCCCAGAACGCACGAGCGAAGCAACGCGCACACGAAAAAACTCGTCGAAATTCGTGGAAACAATGCCAAGAAAACGGATTCGCTCCAAAAGCGGATTGTCAACTCGACACGCTTCGTGCAGAACACGCGCATTAAATTCAACCCAAGAAATATCGCGGTCAAAATATTCCATTCTTTACCCTCGCCGACATTTTACCAAAAACGCAAATGATTTTCTGCGCAAGAAAAATGCAGCGTTTTCAAAAAACATTCGGCGGTTTCGACAGGCTCAACCACCACGAACGACACGCGAAAAAACGGTGATTTTGCAAAATTTTCGGTGGTTGAGCGTAGTCGAAACCTCCGTTTTTTTCATGGCGACTTCGCAAAAAAAACGCCGATTTGACGAGAAATCTTCCTAAAAACAAAGTCAAATCGACATTTTTTTTTGTCCGCGGGCGGAAAAAATATGATAAAATCAAGCCGAGTTCAGCAAAAAGGAAAGAAAAATGAAGAAAAAAATCTTTTGGACTTGGCAGAAAATTTTGACAGCGATTCTTGCGTTTTTCGGATGCGGAATGCTCACCGCGTGCTACGGCGCGCCTCCGCGTGATTTTGACGACGATAATTCCGACCGCTACGGAAATTCCAGCGATTACGAAAGCGAAAAAAAATCCTTTCTTTTTTTGGGAGAAGTCGTTTCTTCGGAAGATTCCGACGGCGACGGCAAAAAAGACGCGCTTGAAGGCATAATTGTAAAATTGCAGAATTCAAGCAAAACGATTGCAGAAACAAAAACGGACAACAACGGATTCTACCAAATGAGGATTTCGATTGACAGCGAATCCTTCGGCGATTTTACGATTTCGTTTTCAGATGCGGACGGCGAGGAAAACGGCGGCAAAATGAAATCCGCTTCGGCAAAAATCAGCATTTATGGCGATAAAATCTCCGCTGAAAATACGGATTCGATTGAAATCAGCCTTTCTGGCAGCGCGATTTGTACAGAAACGGAACTTACGCGCGATATTCAGTAAAAGCGTATGCGTTGTGGTTATGAATCGACTCGAAATTCGTACATTCCACAGAAAAATATTCAAAAGGTCTCGGGAAATTTTTTAATGCAATATACACCTCGCGCACAACATCTTCCACAAAACGCGGGTTGTCGTACGCGCGTTCCGTAACGAATTTTTCGTCGGGGCGTTTCAGCGCGCTGTAAAGTCCGCTCGACGCAGAATTTTCCACGGCAAGAATCACGTCTTCAATCCAAAACATCTGCGAATTTTTCAATTTTACCGTAACGATTCCGCGCTGATTATGCGCTCCGCGCTCGCTAATCGCTTTGGAACACGGGCAAACCGTCGTTACTGGAATCGAAACCGAAACGAAAAACTCCGAAAAATCTTCCGATACCCGTCCTTCGTATACACATTCGTATTTCATAATTCCAGGAGATGCGGTAACGGGCGCGTTTTTTTCCACAAAAAACGGAAACGCCATCGCTCCGAACGATTCCTGCGCGTCGAGGTTTTTGCGGATTTCGGAAAGCATTTCAAGAAAATTACTCATTCCTAAGTTTTCATGATTCTTGTGAAAAATCTCTACGAATCGGCTCATGTGCGTGCCTTTGTAATCGTGCGGCAGATTCACAAAAAGGTCGATTTTTGCGGTGGTTTTCTGCGTGCCGTTTTTTTTGTCGAGTACGGTAACGGGGTATTCCAAATCTTTGATTCCGACTTTTTCGAGCGGGATTTCGCGCGTGTCGTGCTGTTTTTGAATGTCAATCATTTTGATTTCCGATTTTAGCGGAATTCGATTTTGTTCTCAACGCGCAGATTTTTGCGAAAAACGCGGCGGTTTCGTTGGTTGAGCAAAAACGCGAAGGTTGACCACCGTTTTTTTGCGCTTTGGCGAGCGATTTCGAGAACCTCAACCACCGTTTATGTTCGGAGGTTGAGCCTGTCGAAACCGCCGAGGTTTAACAAATCGTTGTGCCTGTAAAATCTCGTTCTTCCAAAATTGCAAGCGTGTTTTTGATGTCGCGACCGAGGGCGCATATAACTTTTAAGCCGAGTTCTTGCGCTTTTCTGCTCGCGATTGGGTCGAACGGGCAGTTTTTGCCAGGATTCCATTCGTCTCCAACCATTTTTCTAAAATCGCTCCAAGTGATTTTGTCGAGCGGTTTAGCGTCGGGATTCTTTTTTGGGTCGTCCGTAAAAACTTTTTCGATGTTTGAAAGATTTACAACAGTGTCCGCGCCGAATTTTTGCGCAAGCAAAACCGCGTCGTTGTCCGTGGAAAATCCTGGCTTCCAACCCGCCGCAACCAAAATCCGCCCGCGAAAATCGATTTGCGCAGTCGGGTCGGTTACAACGTCGTCCGTGCAAAGTTCCGCAAACGACGCTTTAACAAATTGTGCGTTCAAGCGCGTCGCCATAATTCCAACCCAATCCGCAGAATCCGAAGTCGTATTCGGAACGATTTTTCTTAGCGCGTTTTGATAAATCCGCGCAGGTCCGCCACCGCCCACAACCAAAATCAAACGCGAATCTTCGTTTTTTTCCAAAAACGCGCTCACCGTCAAAACAAACTCCGCAACAAATTGCGCGTCGGGAAATTCTGGGGCAACAATCGACCCACCAAGCGACAAAACTTTTGTCTTCATTTTTTCCTCCATTTTCTTCTATTAAACTCAATAAATTCCAAGAACAATCGGCGTATTCCAAAGCGAACTATAATTCACAATGCTGTCGTTGTATTCTTCCCAAACAGATTGAAACGCAAACGAACGAGGACGACGAACGATTTTTCCGTTCGCAAGCGACGGTCGAATTTCGTTCTGCCCCAAACTGAATGCAACGTGTTGGTCGTCCAAATTGCCAAAATAAAACGATTTTTCGTCAAAATTCTCGGTTTCGGAAAAACGTGAAAACGGCAAACCCGCGCCAAGCGCAACGTCCACGGGAATCCAACCGAAATTTTCGATGTAAAACTGCGTCCACCAATGCGCCCGCGTCGTTTTGTCCGCGTCCACCAAAACGCCTGCCAAACTGTTCGCTGGAATTCCGCAGGCGCGCAAAATCGCCGTGTACAAAATCGAAAAATCGTAAGCGTCGCCCGCGTTTCGCTCAAGCGCGTCCAAAACTCGCGCTTCGGGATTTCGAGTTTTTGTAATCAAAGTCAAGTTTTTTATAATCCATTCGTATGCAGATTTTGCGATTAAATACGGATTCGTTTCTTTGCCCGCGATTTCCTGCGCAGCTTTTGTAGAAACACCGTACAAAAGGCGAGTTTTTTCTGAAAATGGTCGCACGTTTTTTGAATTGATTTTCGTTTGAACGGAACGGCACGTTACAACAAAATCTTGCGTAAAACTCACTTTTTCGGGAATCGAATTTGAGATTCTAACTTGATGAATCACGGTGTTTTTCAAATCGGCGATTATTGGTTCGGGCTTGCAAGAATGAAGCGTAACCGTCGGCTGTGCAGAAAAAACGGCGGGTCGCGGAACGCGAATCGTAAGGTTTGCATAAGAATCCGCGTCAATCGAATCTATATCTTCGTCAAGTTGTAGCGCGTAAATTTTTTCAGAATCGAACGTTTTTGTTCCAACCGAATGCGAAACAGAAAACGACCGCGCGGCACTTTCGCCTTTATCGGTGCGCACAAAAACGCTACCACTTTCCGCGCCGTCTGGCACGCGCACTAAGATTTCGCCGTCGCTCCATCTTTCGTAATCGAAATCTCTTTCGTTTGCGCAGATTTCTTTTTCTGAATTTCGACTTCTAAAAACCACCACGGAATTTCCGCGAATCGAACCGAAATTCGAGCCAGAAATTAAAACGAGCGAGCCAACCGCCCCCGACGCAGGCGAAACGAGCGAAAGTGTCGGTTGCAACATTCTTTCGCTCAACGGCGCGACAATCGGTAGGTCTTCTTCGTTTGCAAAAAAAATCGGGCGACTTTTTCCCGCTTTCGTGGACACAAAAAGAAGTCCGTCTTGCAAATTTGGCGGAATCATAATTTGGATTTCGTCGTTTTTCCAAGAAATGTAACCGCTCGCCGTAATTCTGTTTCCGTCGATTTCCACAAACGAATCGTTTTTTTCGTCGCCAAAATTGTCGCCAAAAATCGTTAGCGTTTTTCCAGGAAAACCAACGGGCGGTTCGAGTTTTTCGACAATCGGCACTCGCTTCGTTTTCATCGTAAAAATCGAAATGCACGCAAGCGCAACAAGAATTAGGACGACGTAAAACGCCGTCCTGAAAAGCGGATATTTTCTAAAAAGAACAGAAAACAAAGCCCGCACCTACTCGATTGGAATTTCGTGGAATTCTGGAAGAGAGATTCGCACAGGTTGCGAAGATGAAAAATCGGGGCGAAAAACGTCCACAGAAGTCATGCCAGCACGAAAACTGCTCGACGTGGAAACAAGAGAGGACGCGCGAATTGTTTTTTGGACGTTTTGATTTTGTGAAGACGACGACACCGACGAAAAAACTTCGGGCAACTGTTCGCTAGAAATCGTCCCATCGATTTTTACTGCTGAATTTGAAATCGGCAGGATTTTTCTTTGCGACATTGGATTGAATTTTACGGCTTTTGAACTTGCAACGGAAACGGGCGCAATCGCGAACTGTCCGCTAGAAACGTTCCCATCGATTTTTATGCCACCGCTTGAAATCGGTTGAACTTCCGTTCTTGGAATTGCGGCGATTTCTGAGTGCGACGGATTTTCGCTTTTTTTCGCACCAAACGGAATCAAAACGGCAACTGCCGCCGCCGCCGCTGCCGCCACTGGCACACGCGCCGAACGGAACGCATTTTTTGCCGAGGATCCTTGTGAAAGTTGGACGTTTTTTGAAAATTTCATTCGACTTTGTAATTTTTCAAAACTTTTTTCCATAAATTCGTCGGAGATTTCAATCGTTTTTGCGTCTTCGCTCAAAATCTCGTGCAATTTTCTTACGCGGTTAAGTTCTTCCTTGCTCTCTGGATATTTTGCAATACGCTGTTCGTATTCTGCAATAAATTCCTCTGGCATTTCGCCGTCAACATACGCAGAATGAAAATCCTTTCCAGGTTTTGCTGACATATTCGCCTCCTTTTTCCAGTTGCTACTTTAGAAACACCGAGTCCGCACCACCAAGCAATTTTTCTAATTTTTCTCGCGCACGAAAAACGCGAACTTTGACGTTGCCTTCCGTGATGCCCAAAACCGCGCCGATTTCTTTGTAATTCAAATCGCCGTATTCACGAAGAACAAGAACTTCTCGCAATTTTTTTGGAAGTTGATTCAACGCTTCCACGGTTGCTTTTCTCGCTTCGTCTTTTAGAATGTCTTGTTCGCCAGATTCTACTTTTCGCGTGTCTTCGTAAAACGCTTTGTGATACGCTTTTTTTTCGCGAGTTTTTCTCATCGCGTAATTCAAACTTGCGTTTTTTACAACACGAATCAGCCAATATTTTGCGTCATCAATGCTCGGAAAAACGAGTCCTTTTTCATTCGCCTTGATGTACGAATCGTGAACAAGGTCTTCTGCGGCTTCTTCGTCGCCCACCACGCGCCAAGAAACCGTGTACAGTAAACGAAACGTCGCATTGTAAATCGCACGAAAATCGTTTGGGTCTGCGGCATTGTATGCTCGCGTTGGTAGTCGTTCGTCAGTGTTATCCATTAGAAACAAACTTCCCCGCGCTTTAGTTACGCTTCCAAATTGAACCAGTCGGCGTGTCGATTACAACGATTCCACGACGAGAAAGTTCGTCTCTGATTCTGTCGCTCGTTGCAAAATCGCGATTCTTTTTTGCTTGCGCTCGTTCTGCCAAAAGAGAATCGATTTCTGCCGCCTCCGCGTCGCCTGCGTGGTCATCGCTCGATTCTTCTTTTGATTTTTCCGCAATTTGTATAGCGTTTTCAATCACAGAAAGCGAAAGAATTTTGTCCATCACAAAAATGTCCGCCAACGCTTCGCTCGCTTTTTGATGTTTGCCGTTCGAGGCTTTTTGCATTGCCGAAAGCGCGACGGGGGTCGCAAGGTCGTTTTCAAGTCCTGCACGGAATTTCAAAATGTTCTCTGACGCTTCTAATTTTGACGCAATTTCATTCAAAACGCTATCAAAATTTTCCGTCGTTAATTCAATATTTTCTTCGTTTTTTGCTTTCAAAATGAGTTTTGAAACTCTTTCATAAAGCGCACTTCGTCCGTTTTTCGCGCTTTCCATCGCTTCAATCGAAAAAACGAGTGGTTTTCTGTAATGTCCACCCAACAAAAAGAATCTGTAATCAAGTGGCGCAAAACCTTTTGACGCAAGCGAATATCCTTTTTCTTTTGGAAGTTCCGCCAAAAGCGTAATAAAATGCCCAGACGATTTGGCCATTTTTCCGCCGTCCAAAATCAAAAATTCGTTGTGAAGCCAATATTTTACCCACGGACCTTCTTTTCTTTCTTCGTCCGTGAACGAACCTTCAGATTGCGCAATTTCGTTTGTGTGATGAACTGGAACGTGGTCGATTCCGCCCGTGTGAATGTCGATGTGCTTTCCAAGATATTTCATGCTCATCGCAGAACATTCGATGTGCCAGCCAGGGTATCCGCGCCCCCATGGAGAATCCCAAGTCATCGCTTGATTTTCAAACTTCGACTTTGTAAACCACAAAACAAAATCGCCTGGATTTCGTTTATTTTCGTCCACAACAACGACGTTTCTGCGACCTTTTCCCGCCACAAGTTTATCGAGGTCAAGATTTGCAAGTTTTCCGTAATCTGGAAAAGTCGAAATGTCAAAATACAAGTTTCCGCCCGCCATGTAAGTGTGTCCGTTCGCTTCGATTTTTTGAATGAGCGAAATCATGTCGGAAACGTGTTCCGTTGCGCGACAAACCACGTCGGGTCGGCGAATGTTCATCGCGTCAATGTCGCGGAAAAATGCTTCCGTGTAAAATTGCGCAACTTCCAAAACGCTTTGGTGACGTTCTTCTGCCGTTTTTACCATTTTGTCATCGCCGCTGTCGTCATCGCCTGTAAGGTGTCCAACGTCTGTTATATTCATAACGTGTTTTATTTCATAGCCAAGATATGTTAGCGTCTTATCCAAAATATCCAAAAAAACATAAGGACGCAAATTTCCGATGTGAGCATAATTGTAAACCGTAGGACCGCAACCATAAAAACCAACAAAATTCTCTTTTACTGGCTTAAATTCTTGCATTTCTCGTCCCATCGTATTGTATAATTTTAAAGGCATGACAAAACTCCGCTAGACTTTCAAATTGTTCAATTTTTTTCTATTATAATATCACCATGATTTTAAGAGAATTGGCGGAACTGTTCAATAACGAACTCGCAAGCGGAAAATCGTTTCACGGAGAAGTTTTTGTAAACGAACCGCTTTCTCAAAAAACTACTATAAAAATCGGCGGAAACGCACCGCTTTTTTTGCAACCTCATTATGAAGAAGATTTTTTGTTTGCCGTCAAGATTTTGCGCGAACGCGGCGCGCGATTTTTTGTTTTGGGCGGCGGAAGCAACGTTGTTTTTTCGGATTCGCCCGATTTTGCCGTGATTTCCACAAAAAAACTCGATTCTGTCTGCGTTTCTTTCCAAAACGAAAAAAACGTTTTGATTCGCGCAGGCGCAGGCGCGAGTTGGGGAAAATTCGCCTCGCAAATGCGAAAAAATCGAATCGGTGATTTTGCGCCGTTTTCCGCGTTGCCTGGCACGGTCGGTGGCGCGCTTTTTATGAACGCAAATTGCTTTGGATTTTGCGCGAGCGAAAATTTAAAATCCGTTCGATTTTTAGACGCGCAAAAAAACGAGATTTTGGAATACAAAAAAAATGCAAACGATTGGGACTACAAAAAATCGCCTTTTCAAGACGGAAAAAAAATCATTTTGGAAGCAGAATTTTTTGCAGAGAAATTTGAAGAAAAAGAAAAACTCGATTCTGAATACAAAAAATTCGCAAAAATGCGGGCGGAAAAAGGTCATTTTTTGTTTCCAAGTGCGGGAAGCGTTTTTAAAAACGACGAAAAACAAAAAATTATCGCGGGAAAAATCATCGACGAATGCGGACTCAAAGGACTTCAAATCGGCGGGGCAAAAATCGCGGATTTTCACGGAAATTTTATTGTAAATGTAAATGGCGCGACTGCGGCGGACGTAAAAAATCTTGCAGAAAAAGTCAAAAAAATCGTTTTTGAAAAAACGGGCGTAAATCTTCAAGAAGAAGTCGTTTTTGCTTAAAGTTTGGACATTAACACAATGAATGAATGTGTCGATATTTTTATTTAGATGTGTTATTGTAAGGAAAATTAGAATCAAATCTGAGAAAGGTATAGGTCAATTATGCTCCAGTTAAAGGCATCACGTTTCAGAAAAGGAATGAGTCTTCTAGTACAAGACAATCCAAACGTCGGATATTTTTATATAATTCAAAGCGGACAGGTTGCCGTTCCAAATATGCAAGGGCTTCAAACGACGGAGCGTATGCAAGTTCTTGGACCTGGTGATTTTGTTGGAGTCATTTCTTGTATGGCGGGTAAACGCCAAATTGAAAGCGCGGTTGCGGCTGGCGATGTTATTGTTATTGGCGTTCAGCACAGTCAGTACGCGGAACTCATTACGCAAAACACACCAATCGCTCTTAAAATAATCCGAACGTTCTCAAAGCGAATGAAGCAACTTAACGAGGCGTTGATGACGCAAACGTTAAACAGAAAAGCGGCAGATGACCCTTCGATGATTATTCAAATTGGACGTTATTACGACAACGACGGACAAACGGACGTTGCGACGTTCGCGTATTACCAATATTTGAAATTAAAAAAGCCTGGTCAAGCGACAGAATTCGCCAAAAAGAAATTTGCGGAATACAAACCACATTCTCGCGCAGTTTATTTTGAACCGACAAGCGAAATGTCGAGAAAATATCCGCGCGGAACGATGATTTTCTGCGAATTTCAAAGTGGCGCGGAAATGTTCATCATTCAAAGCGGAACGGTAAAAATCACAAAAGTTTTGAACGGAACAGAAGTAACGCTTGCAATTTTGAAGCAGGGCGATATGTTCGGCGAAATGGCGTTGCTTTCAAACGATTTGCGCTCGGCAAGCGCGATTGCAAACGAAGATTGCGTTCTTCTTACAATCAACAAGCAGAACTTCAGCAAAATGGTAGAATCGCAACCGACTATGATTGCAAAACTCACCACGACTTTTGCGGAACGACTTTGGAAAATGCAACGTCAACTTCTAAACAGTCAATTAATTGGACACCCACTAGAAAAGATGATTGACCGACTTTCAATCGAACTTGAAGCGTTAAATTACACGGAAAATAGCACTGAATCGTTCCAGACGAATTTTACAACAAACGATATTGCCACGATGAGCGGTTTGAACAAACAAGAACAAGCGCAAGTCATGTTCAAGTTTGAAAAAATGGGACTTTGGAAAATTGAAAAAGGAAAGATTTATATTCCAAATTGCGCCGAAGTCGTAAAACAAGCGAGTTTCAACCGCAAACAAATTATGAAAACTCGTCGATAAATTCTTGCGGAGAAAATTATGAAAAAGAAAGCGGTTTTTATTTCATTCGCGTTTTTTATTGCGCAAGTTGCGTTTTCTCTTCCGTCTGGCGTTGGAAAAGTGCGGCTTGGAATGGACGTTGAAGGCGTAAAATCCGCATTAAAAAGCGACGGACAATTCGGCTACAGAGGCGACCGCGACGTTTCGATTTCTCCACAAGACAAAGAAACAGTAATTGAAACTGACCCAACAATGTCGCCAGCGTTTTCTTTTTTTGAGCGATGTTGGTTTCAGTTTTCAAACGGAAATCTTAGCGTGATGACGTTAAAACTCAATTCCGACAAAATCGACCATTATTCGATTTTTTCCACGCTTTGCGAAAAATACGGTGCGCCGAACGAACTTTCGCCGAAAAAATCCGTTTGGAAAAACGATTCTGTGATTTTGTCGCTAGAAAAACCTCTGACGCTTCGCTACGTTGACGCAAAAGCATTTAACGACAAAAAAGATTCTTCTCGCGTCGAAAAAACGACGAGCGAAAAGGCTCGCGACGAGTTTTTGAAAGGACTTTGATTTTATAAAAAATCTCGATTTAAAAAATGAAAAAACAATTTGCTACATTTGTATTTTTTCTTTCGATTTTTGCAATTTCATGTGACACAAAAAAACTTCCAGTGCGAACGCTTCAAATCAAAACGAATTCTGGAAAAATCGTGGAAATCGAGGCGGAAATCGCGGACACCGCAAAGACGCGCCAACACGGATTCATGGAACGAAAGTCGATTCCCGACGGAACGGGAATGCTTTTTGTTTTTGAACGGGATAGCGTTCAAAGTTTTTGGATGAAAAACACGCCGACTGCTCTTTCCATTGCGTACATTGATTCTAACGGAAAAATCCGCGACATTTTTGACATGAAGCCGTACAGCCTTGCGGACGTTACAAGCACGGTGAGCGTGCGTTACGCACTTGAAGTGCCGCAGGGTTGGTTTTCGCGCGTAGGAATTGGCGTGGGCGACGTTGTTTTTAACGGTTTGACAGCAAAACGCAAAGAAATTCCACCCGCCACGCCAGAAAAAAGCGAAGAAACGCAGGGAACAAAAATCAGAATCAGCACGAAAACCGTGGGGCGCAACGTTTTTTTGAACGGAAGCGCGCGCGGAAAAACTCCGCTTACGATTTCGTCGCTTGTGCCTGGATACTATACACTTTCACTAGACGAGCCACATTCAGAGTCGAACAGTTGGACAATCGAAGTGCAGAACAACCAATTCGATTCGTATTATTTTGAATAGCCACTCCCACAAAAATTGAATCCTCTTTATAATCGATGAAATGAAGATTTACTATTCTAAACGAGAAATGCTCCGCAACGTTTTTGTCGGGGTCGCATTAGGTGCAGTTGTCGCATTTGTAGTAGTCAAAATATCGGATAAAGAATCGTCGGATTCCACTACACAAACTGAAAGCGAAATTGCAGAAACACAAACAAACGAAATCGAAGAAAATTCCACGAATGCCTTGTCGGAATTGGATTCTCAAAACGAAAAAATCGCGGAACTTTCGCGCAAATACGATGAAATGCTTGCGCGTGTTAGCACGGTTGCAAAAACAAATACACAGTATACGATTGACGAGCAACAAAACATCAACGTATACGAAAAATGCAACGGCGCAGTTGTAAACATCACGACGCAAGAAATGACCGCGCCGTTTTGGTTTTTTGAACCGACGCTTCAAGAAGGCGGTTCTGGCACGGGTTCGATTATTGACAAACGCGGCTACGTCATCACGAACGTTCACGTCATTTCAAACGCAAGCAAAATCAACATTTCGTTGGCGGACGGTTCGTCCTACGAAGGAAGCGTTGTGGGCGCAGACGTTGAAAGCGACATCGCGATTCTAAAATTCGACCCTAAAGGCAAAGAACTTTCCACGATTGCCTTTGGAAACAGCGAAAATCTAAAAGTCGGGCAGAAAGTCATTGCAATCGGAAACCCGTTTGCCGTTGAGCGAACGATGACGACGGGCATAATTTCTGGACTTGGACGACCGATTCAAGAAAGCACGAACGTCATTATTCGGAACATGATTCAAACCGACGCGGCAATAAATCCAGGAAATTCTGGCGGACCGCTTTTGGACACAAGCGGCAGAATGATTGGAATTAACACAATGATAATTTCAAATTCTGGAAGCAGTGCGGGCTTGGGTTTTGCCGTTCCCGTTAGCACCGCGCAGCGCGTTGCCGCCGATTTGATTCAATACGGAAAAGTGAATCGTGGCAAACTTTCGATTGCGGGCGTTCAAATGACGCGCTCGATTGCGCAGGCAATAAATTCGTCGCAAGGACAAAAACTCGGACTTTCTCGCGTTGGCGCGGAAAGCGGAATTCTTATCACCGAAGTCGTGCAAGGAAGTAACGCCGAAAAAGCGGGATTAAAAGGCGGAACGGTCAACTATCAACCAAAACGCGGCTCGTCGTTCAACGTGGGCGGCGACATCATCGTTCAAATCGACTCGATTCCCGTGGAATCTTACGCCGACTACATGAGCGCGCTAGAATCAAAGCGACCTGGCGACAGCGTAACCGTGCGCATTTTGCGTGGCGAAGAAACGCTTTCGCTCAAAATCAAATTGGATTAAATGAATCGATTTTTGATTTTTGCGGTTTCGGCTTTGCTTTTTTCAAAAAACGTTTTTGCAGAAACGTTGACTTTTCCAATAAAGGGATTGATTACCCCACTCCCCTATCCTGTGGAAATCGAATCAGAATTCGACGAAACGTGGTTTGAAAAAAGTTCGTTTGAATACAACCATAAAATTGCGCGACTTGCCTGCATTTTAGCGGACGTTTCTTACGTTGACGCGCGGGCAGACAAAAACGCGCTTTTAGGTTGTTACGACGCGCTAAAAAT
The DNA here is from genome assembly GCA_905233535.1 of uncultured Treponema sp. GTDB lineage: Bacteria > Spirochaetota > Spirochaetia > Treponematales > Treponemataceae > Treponema_D. Next base: position 2,177 of record CAJOEO010000027.1, on the reverse strand, counting down.
CGAAAAAAAAGATGCAGAAATCGATTACGCACCGAATTATCAAGGCGACAACGACCAAGCGGCGTATAGTTTCGCGCTACGAAAAAACGCGAACGGAAATTTTATCGTTTTTGTCGTGATTCGCGGAACGCCACTTTCCGCAAACGAATGGATTTCAAATCTGAACATCGCCGATTCCACAAAGCAAGAAGAGATTTTTCACGAAGGATTCAAGCGAACGACGGAGCGGATTTTTGCGCGATTTCGCGCGTTTCTTTCGGAAAAAAAAATCGACTTAAAAAAAACGTCTATTCTCGTTACGGGACATTCGCGCGGGGCGGCGATTGCAAATCTTTTTGCCGCCTCGATTTCGCAGAATCTCGGTTTTGACACGAATCGAGTTTTTGCCTATACATTTGCAACGCCAAACGTAACGACGGCACAAAACGCCGACGACGAAAAATTCGGCTACATTTGGAACATCGAAAGCGAAGAAGACATAGTGCAGAGCGTGCCGCCCGAACGCGGAGAATGGCGATTTCGCAAATTCGGCAACGTGCGAATGTTGCCGAGTCGCTGGAAATTCGGCGAAGACGAATACGAATCAAAAAAAGCAAAAATGAACAAAATCTTTTGCAAAATAATGCTTCGCGAATACGAACCGTTCAAAATCGGCGCGTTCATTCCTATTCAAATTACGCGATTACTTACAAAATTAAACCATACAGTCGAATCGTATTACGGATTTTTTGGCGTGCGCAAAACCGATTGGATTTTTTGGCGCATTTTTCCCGAAAATCCAAAAAAAATCGACGAAAAAAACGAAACGCAAGAAAAAATCATGCTTCAATTCACGGATATGCACAACTGCGAAACGTATCTTTCTTGGCTTCTCGCGCTTGACGAAAACGAACTTTTCGGCACGAACGGAAGTTTGGAATTTCGCATAACGGGAAGCGCGGATTGCGCCGTTTACGATTTGGACGGAAATTTGCTTGCCACGGTCAAAAACGGCTACACGCAATACAAGGAAACATTTGCACCAATCGGCGCGCTTTCGTATCCAGAGCGGACTTTTGTTGGATTTCCACAAAATCAAGGATTTCGTGTAGTTTTTCAAAAAGAAAGTTTGATTCCAACGCCGATTTCGATTTCGCTGAATCGTTACGACGAACGCGGAATTTTACAAAATTCCACAAAACCAAAGCGACATTGGCTTTTTTGCGGAACGGCTTTGGATTTTTTTTCGGACGAAAAAAACGATTCACTTGATTTTTCGCTTGAAAAAACAAAACCGTCGAGCGACCTTCGGCGCGGTTGGAAATTATATTTTTCGCCCGAAATTTCGTTTTCTCCAAAAAACTCGCTCGATTTTGGGCTGAACGCGGGAACGCGACATCTGCACGCGCTTGCGTTGATTTCGCCGCCTATTGTAAAAGACAAAACGCGACTTTCGATGGGGCTTGCCACCGAGGCGAACGTTTGGGCGCGTTTTTACGCAGACGTTGCCGCGCTCGCAACGATTTTGTGGGAAGACGGCGAAAAAGACGTTTTTATGTCAAGTAGATTTTCACTCGCTTTTAGAATGGTGAACCGCGCAGAAATTTTTGCCGCACTTCGCCTTGATTTCGCCGACCAAACAGAACCGACGTTTTCGTTCGGTCTTCGATTTTAAGAACGCGGTAATTAAGCCAGTCGAAACCGCATTTTCAATTTTAAGGAAAAAATTATGGAAATTTTGATTTTGTGCAAAGTCGTTGATAATTTTGGCGACATCGGCGTGGTTTTTAGACTCGCAAAAAATCTTTTGCGTTTGCGCCCCACGCTCAAAATTTCGCTTGTGGTGAGCGACCTTCATTCGTTTAAGGCGATTTTTCCGCAAATCGACGAACGGGCAGAAAATCAAAGCGCGTTTGGAATGAAAATTTTTAGGTGGAATATGGATAAAAAAAACGCGCTTGAGTTTTTTCCGCAAATTCCAAGCGTGATTTTGGAATGTTTCCAATGCGGTCGCCCCGATTGGCTTGAAGAAATCCTTTTTGCAGACGATTTTTCGCAGAAAATCCAAATAATCAACATCGATTATTTGACGGCGGAAGATTGGGCGGACGATTTTCATCTTTTGAAAAGCGGCACTCGAAAAACGAACGTCAAAAAAATCATTTTTATGCCTGGTTTTACAAAAAAAACGGGCGGGC
>CAJOEO010000026.1 GCA_905233535.1 uncultured Treponema sp. | reverse complement strand
CGGCAAGCTCTACACCCGCAGCAAAAAGCGCGGCAACGCTCATATCCGAACCGACCGCAATAAACTGTTTGACTTTTCCAAAATCCAATTCAGACCGCAAAACGCCACGCGCGTTTGCAATGTATTCTGCGACGTAGCGTCGCGCGTCCATCGCAGAACCCATCGTGCGCAGTTGCTGTTCCACGATTACCGTTCCAAGCCTCAGCGAATGTGCGCCCGCAATGCTTCCGTTTTTTAAAAGCATGATTTCCGTTGAACCGCCGCCAACTTCCAAAATTATTGAATTTTCGCCGTCAAGAAGAGCGTTTTCTGCTACAGTTTCTTGCGATTTTACGGAATGCACGATTTCGCTTGCGATTTTTTTGGATTCCGCGTCGATTTCTTTTGTGTGCGCGTCAGAAAATTCGCTTTTTTCAAAAATCGTTTCGTCGATTTTGCCTTTTTCTTTTTTCGCTTCGATTTCCGCCCGCGCCCGCCGCAAACAATCCGAAACGGAAAGAAACATCAAGCGATTTTCTTCGATTCCGTCGATGATTTTTACGTTAAATCCAGTTTTTACGTTGATTCTATCAAGAACGCTGTCGCGATTTTCCGCCTCGCGAAACGCGCTCGTTGCAACGACCGTGGTTTCTTTTGCGTCGATTTGCCAAGTCGCAAGTTGTTCTCTAAATCGATTTAGGATTTTTAGGCATTGAAGAAGAGTCGCGCGGCTAATCGTTCCCGTGGTAAAAACGTCGCGTCCAAGCATAACGGGCTTTTCCGCTTTGTCCAAAACGCGATGTCCACGCGAATCGGCTTGCGCCACAAGCAATCGAATCCCAGTTGCCCCAATTTCTATTGCGGCATGAAGTCGAGTCATTTTTTTCCTCTTGTTAGATTTAAAAACAAAAACGCGGTGATTTCAATGAAGTCAATCCGCGTTTTGTTTGACGATTTTTTAGGCGACTGAAAATTCACTCGCCAAAAAAAATCAAAGTTTGTCGATGAGCATCGAGCATTTTCCCGACGGAATTGGAAGCGTTTTCTTTTTTTGATTGATTATGTTTATCGTAAAATAATAGAGTTTTTCGCTTTCCATTTGGATTTCCCAACCGCGCACGCTTTTGTTGCTCAAAATCGTGATGAGATTTCGTTTTAGCGAAAGTTTTTCGATTCCCATAATTTCAAGATTCGGAATCACCCAATCAACCGTTTTTCGCGGCAAACTGATTTCTAGCCCAATCACGTTTTCTATCATCAACGCAATCGTGGAAAGTCCAATCGCAAGCAAATCTCGTTTTTTCGGATAATCGGGATTTCCTTCAAGACGCGCCGCGCCTTCTTTTGTGGGAAGATACGCTTCAAAAACGTCGCCTTTGCTTCCGTCGGCGGGCGAAAGTCCTTCCAAAACAAAGTAAAGATGACGAATCGCACACTCGCGGGCAAGCGCGAATTCTTGATATTTTTCTAGTCCTTTTATGACCATAAAATTGAATTCTGGATAAACCGAACCGCAAAATCCTTCGCCAGTTTCGCGGAAATGCGGATTGTCCACGCTCAACGTGGGGAACGGGTGGTCTGTTCCAAAGGTTTTTGGATTCGACAAATGCGCAATGAGTTTTTCCGCTTTGTCGGCGTTCGGGATTTCTGCCAAAAGCGGCCAAAATCCCGCAATCGTTTTTTGCGGAAGTTGCTTTTCGTCTTTGTCCAAATCGTGATAAAAGCCCGTTTCTTCGTTCCACATTTTATTGTTGATTCGCGTTTTTAGACTAAAATAATTTCGCTTGTACTGAAACGAAAGTTCTTTGTCGTTCAAAATATCGCCGAGCGAACTCATGTTTAACGAATTAACCGCCATCGCCGCATTAAAATCCACGGAATAATAAGTGCCGTCGCGCGGAGAATTGAACATAGAAGACGCGCACACTGGCGCGGCATAAAGTCCATTTTCCTGTTTAAACGTTGCGTCCAGCCATTCCATGTATTTTTGCAAAACAGGCATAACTTCTTTTACGCGGCGTTTGTTCGCGCTTTTATGGTACAAATTAAATTCCGCCCAAGCAAAAAGCGGCATTCCAACGCCTTCTGGATTTTTTGGGTCTGCAAGCGGATTTCCTGTCAAAAGGTCGTATTTCCAACGAATCGCGCCATTCGATTCTTGTTTTTTGTAAAGATAATCGAGATTCTGACTTGCTTCGTAATTTTTATTCGAATAAACGAGAAAAAACGTCGAAAAAATCGATTCAAATTGGTCAAGAACGAGATTTTTATTTCCTTCTGTATTTTGTGGTGGCGCGTAAACAAAAAGCCCGTCTTTTGATACATCGCCAGTTTTTGGGTCTAACCAAGATGACGAAATCCAATTCCATGTTTTATCGTATATGTCTACAAAATCCTGGTCGTAAAAGTGGATTTTCGGAAAGTCTTTCTTATTCACAAAAAAACTCCATTTTTTTATGCAATGTAAAATCACGTATGTTTTAAGAGTATATCATGGAATTTTGAAATTAACGAAAAAAAATTTTGGAGTATATTAAAAGAATATTGCGTTTTTGCATTTTTATTCGATAAAAAACGCGCTGCTTTGTTTTTGTCAAAATCAAAGCAGCGTTTTCAATATAAAGGATTTACTTTTTTGATACCCCCCCCCGTATATACGAAAGTTGTACCGTTTCATTTTCGACTTTGTGGCGCGTTTTTAACAAAAGTACATTTTCTTTTGTTTGGTACGCAAATCCGCTGGTGTTGTATTTTTCAAACTGCGGGTCGCTTCGGTACGAAATTCCGTAAATTAAAATTTTATTAAAATCTGGAATTCCAAAAATCATCGTGTACGTCGTATCGTTGATTTTTGAATTTAATTGAATGTTTCCCGATTGATTTCGTTCCGTGTAAGAAAGATTTTCTGTTCCCGTCCACGCCCAAATTCCTTTTTCGCGGTAAAGCATTTTTGCGTGCGGATAATTTCTGTTTGTAACGATAACTGGATAAAGTTCCACCATTTGCGAAAGTTCCATTTCGTTTGAAAGCGCACTAGAAACGAGCGCGCGTCCCGTAAAAAGAATGTCGTCGATTTGGAACTGCTCGCCGTATTCCATTAACGCGCTTCCCGCCTCCGCCGATTCTTGCACGTTTGCGGGAAGAGAATTTTCTTTTACGACGATTTGTTCGGAAGAAAATTCGATTTTTTTTTCGATTTCACTTAAAGTTTGCGGAATCGCACTTTCAAGAATTTCCGCCAAAGAATCCGCGCGTAATTTTTTTAGATTCGTGTATGTGCGAAGAATTCCCGTGGCTTGCGAAAGCGTGGGCGCAAAATTTTCGTTTTCAATCGCGGTGGCTGGAAGCGAAAGCATTTTTTTCGTGTATTCGGTCGTTTTTAAAACGTTCAAAAATTCCGCCAAATCGGGATGCGTAAAAATGTTCAACGAGGATTCGGAAAATTCGTCTTTTGCAATGTTTTCAATCATCGAATTTATGTTTGTCAATTTGATTTGAAGACTTGGAAACATCGATTTTAATTGTCCAAAATACGGAACAGAAAGATACGTTCGTTTGTTTCCGTTTTTAAACGAATCTGGAACAAGCGAAATCGCTTTTTCGTATTCGCCGCGGTCCGCCATTTCTGCAACGAACGCCGTCGCCGCATTTTCAGAAACTTGCAAAGACGATTTCATTTCTTCCGTTAAAAGCGAAAGAATTTCGTCGCGGAATTCTTGCAAAACTTCGTCATATTTTTCGACCGCAGGAAAATTTTGCGAAATCGAATTGAATTGAAACACCGTTGAAATTTCGTATGGCAAAAAAAGCGCGATTGGATTTTTTGCAAAAAGCGTGAGCGTTTCGTCAGAAAGCAACGACGATTGAAGAACAAAGGAAGAATCTTTCGCGCTAAAAATTTGTCGATTTGCCGTCTTATTCGTAACCGAAAAACCAGACGCGGGTTTGAAATTCATAGTTAGCGATTTTACGTCGCTCGAAAACGTTGAATGAATCGAAAGTTTTTCGTTTTCCGCAAAAAAATTCACAATTGTATCGTCGTCAAAATGCAACGAAACGGAATCGTCTTCGTTTCGTTCAAAAGATTGCAATTTTAGAATTTTCTGGCTTCCGTCGGAAAGTTCAAGAATAACGGGGTGAACCTCGTCCGCATGAAACGAAATTCCGCGAAACGAAACAAGAAACGAATTTTTTAGAGAAACTTCGCCGTCTTGGGTTTGCGTTTGCGCCAACGAGATGCTCATATCTCCAACGCGCTTTAGAACAACGGATTCATTTCTAAATTGGAGCGTAAAAATGCCGATTATAAAAAAACTATACAAAACAATAAGTCCAAGTGAATTTCTGACTGGGTGAAACATGATTCTGCTAGTCTACACAATGGAAAATTTATTTTCAATCAATCGAATTTTACGAATGAAATTGATACAATGACCTATTCGGAAAACGTTTTTTTGAATTTGTAAAGCAGTTTTAAGGAAAATTTTGGAGAAAAAATGAAAAAAACACAACGCACTATTTTGTTTGCGCTTGCTTCGTTTGTTGCCACGACGGCAATTTTTGCAGCCCCAAAAAAAGAAGTCATAAGAGATTCTTCTGGCGGCATTCGTTCGGTGGAATCTACAGAATCTAATGAAAATCCAGACGCGAAATTCGCTCAACAGTTGGGCGACGTGCTTTTAAAAGGTTCTGTAGCGGACGCTCTTTTGCTTTTTGACAATTATCAAACGGAAGACGCGGATTTGCTTTCCTTAAAAGCGAGTCTTTTGCTTTCTTCGGGCAACATAAAAGCGGCGGATTCTGTGGCGAGTGCGCTTTTGAAGAAAAATCCAAACAATATTGATGTTTTGATGACAAACGTTATGATTGCAAAACAAAAAGGCGACGCGGTTAAAAAAAATCAATGTCTTAGAAAAGTAATCGCGCTTGACCCAAAAAACGTTGAAGCAAACGTGGAACTCGGCGACGAGCAAGCGTTGCGAAAAAATTACGCGAGCGCGCTAAAATTCTACAAAACTGCATGGTTTAAAGAACCAACCAACATGGAAGCGACTTTTGGTTGCGGAAAGATGAATTATTATCTTGCGCACGACAAAGAAGCCGTTAAATTTTTCAATCAAATGTTGGCAAAAGAACCTGAAAACGCGCAGGCTCTTGCGTATCTTGGAAAAATCGAAGGAGAAAATCGTCAATACCGAAAAGCCGCTGAATACGCAAAACGCGCCACAAAAAGCGACCCCACAAATTCGGATTATTTTTTGGATTTGGGAACGTTCAGCAGATTTTTGGGAAAATACGAAGACGCGGAAAACGCTTGGCTAAAAGCCACTCAACTCGACCCCGATTATTTTTTGGCGTATGCGTATCTTGCGGGGCTTTACGACGAACGCGGAAACGACGCAAAGGCGTATGAATATTACGTCAAAGTCATTCAAAAAAATCCTGATTATTATTACGCATACGAATCCGTTGGGATTTATTCTTGGCACGCAGGAAACATCGAACAATGCAAGAAAGCGTTTTTGGAAGCGGCAAAAAAGAATCCCGACAACGTGTCGTATCCGCTTATGGTTACGGCGTGCCTTTTGAAGCAAAATAAAACGCAAGAAGCACGAGAATATTCTGACAAAATCATGCGAAAGATGGACAGAAAATCACTCGACTATAAAGTTCTTCGTATGTTCCACGACCAAATGGGCGACGACGAAGTTGCGCGTTTAATCGAAAAGGAAGACAATCGAAATCGACGTGGAAAATTCCTCTTCTATCTTGCAATGTATTTTGACCTTCGCGGAAAAAATATGCTTGCGCAAAAGTATTACATCGAAGTATGTTCCATGGAAAGTCCAATGTTTTTTGAATATAAATTGGCAAAATGGGCAAAAACTTCAGACGATTTGGGCATAAAAACCGTTAAAGAATCAACGAATTAAAATCGAGTAAACGAATTTTCCAAAAATCGAGGAAATAATGAGTCAAACAAAAAAAATAATCGAAGTTTGTGGAAAAAAAATCGTTTTGATTGGAACGGCGCACGTTTCGGCGCAAAGCGTGGCGGAAGTTGAATCGGAGATTCGCAAGGAAAAGCCTGATTGCGTTGCGATTGAATTGGACGAACAGCGATTTAAAGCGTTGAACGACGCGGAAGCCTGGAAAAATCTTGACATCGTAAAAATCTTAAAGGAAGGCAAAGGCTTTCTTTTGATGGCGAATCTTGTTCTTTCGAGTTTTCAGCGAAAAATGGGCGAAGGAACGGGCGTTCGTCCAGGCGACGAAATGCGCGTTGGAATTCGCGTGGCGGAAGAATTGGGAATTCCGTCCGTTATGGTTGACCGCCCGATTCAAACGACGCTTAGACGCGCTTGGGCGAAAACGTCGTTTTTTGGAAAAAGCAAACTTCTTGTCGCGTTGATTGGTAGCGCGTTCGACGACGAAGAAGTCAGCACCGAACAAATCGAATCGCTCAAAAATAAAAGCGAGATGGACGGAATGATGGGCGAACTTTCTCGCGCGATGCCCGTTGTAAAAGAAGTTTTGATTGACGAGCGCGACCGTTATCTTGCGGCGCATATTTGGAAAAGCATTACGGGAAGCAACGATTCACGCAAAAGCGTTTTGGCGGTTTTAGGCGCGGGACATTTGCCAGGCGTTGAAAGCACGTTGCAAAAAATTGCCGCTGGCGACAACGAACTTTCTGACACAACAGAAATCGGCTCGCTTCCAAAAAAATCGACTTCCTCGAAAATCTTAAAATGGATAATTCCCGCGTTGATTTTGGCGTTAATCGTTACGGGATTTGTAATCGGCGGGCGCGAACGTGGCGCAACAATGCTTGGTTCATGGCTGATTTGGAACGGCGTTTTGGCGGGCGTGGGCGCACTTTTGGCGGCTGCTCACCCGCTTGCGATTCTTGTTTCCGTGGTGGGCGCACCGTTCACGTCGCTGTGTCCGTTCATCGGAATCGGCTTTTTGTCGGGTTTAACGCAAGCAATGGTAAGAAAACCAAAAGTCGTTGACCTTGAAAACGTCCAAAACGACATTTCATTGCGCGGAATTTACAAAAATCGTTTACTTAGAATTCTTTTAGTATTTTTACTTTCGTCGATTGGCTCGTCGATTGGAACATTTGTAGCAGGCACGGACATAGTTGTAGCAATTTCAAAGGCATTAAAAGGATTTTTTGGCGCGTAATTTTCGTGCGTTTGTCGCAAAAGAACAAAAAACGCGATGGAGAGAATAGTCAAAACCACCGAGCATTTATCCGCGTTTACTTTACCGTGCGAACCACGCGGAAACCTTGACCGTCATCGCGATTATTTGGGTCGCTGAAATAACGGTACGCTACGCCACTGGGAACGTCACTCCAACTACCACCACGAAGAACGCGCTTGGAACCCGACAAGTTGCCAGTCGCCTCTATGGATTCCGTAATGTCACCTTTCCAATCCCAGCACCATTCACATACATTTCCGCACATATCGTAGAGCCCGTAGCCGTTTGCCGCCTTTGTCATTACATCCCTTGAGCCTGTAGTACCTTCTGTGGTGAATGTATTGTTTGCAGTCCATGCCACATCATCGGCAGTGTCGCTTCCTGCATATTTATAGCTTTGTCCGCCGCGGACAAGCCATTCCCATTCCGCTTCCGTTGGCAGGCTGTAGCCGTCTGCCTCAAAGTTGCAGATGGCGGCATTCCATGCCTCAGTAGACCAATCTGGCACGTCTCCCCATGAGTCGGGGTCTGTAGAATCGGAAATCGTATAGCATGGTGTAAGACCTTCTTTTATTGAAAGCCTGTTGCAGTATACAAGGGCTTCATACCAGCTCACATAACTTACAGGATTATTCTGCGCACTGTCTCCTGTAAACTCGTTTCCGTCCTTATCATAGGGGGTTGCACCACCATATGGAAGGCTTCCTATCAACTCTGAGTAGTCACCTCTTGTTACCTCATGCTCGCATGCAAAAAGATTAGGAATGGTAAGTTTTCTTCCGCTTAAAAACACGTCTGACGAAGGTGTCCAACTTTCATCGCCATTTATAGTGGTACCTGGAACAAAAACAAATCCCTCCGGAATCCAAATCCATTTTGCATAAAGTGTCGTGTCCGCAAGGATTTCTTCTGCAAAATCGAATTCTGTCGAAAAATCTGCATCCGTGAACCAGCCAAGAAAAACGCAGCCGTCTTTGGTCGGCTCAGCAGGCTCGCTCACCGTTCCGTCTTTTTCCACGCTCTGCGAAGCGATTTCGCTTCCGCCGTCCGTGTTGAACGTAACCGTAAATGCCGTTTCGCTTTCAGAACTTTCCGATTCCGAAGATTTTTTGAGCGTGAACGAAACGGCGTTTTCCTTTCCCGCTTCGATTTTTTGCGTCGTCGTCGCAGAGTATTTTTCGTCGTCCAATTTTGCCGTCAATGAAAATTCACACTCACCAGCGTCAAGTTCAATTTTGTCGCTCAAAAGTTCCGACCATTTTTCCCAAGATTTGTCGAGCGTTCCCGCGGACGACTTTCCCGAAAGCGAAATTTCCGTGAGATTTTCTACGCTCTTTTCCGTTTCCGCCGCGCGCGAACCCGACGAAAACACGATGTACGTTTTGGAATCTTCGATTTCGTTCGCGCAGGAAACAAAAAAGAATCCAATCAACGCAATCAACGCCAAAAATAAGTGCGATTTTTTCATAAATCCCCCCCTAAAAAAAATCACACCTACTATGTAAAAAAAAGTACTTTGACAAGTAGTCGCACTCAATTTTCGCACGAATTTTGCGTCGTTTTTTTTTCGCCGATTGAGGCTCTCTTCAGCGCAAAAATGCCCACATGGACGCGGGCGCAAAACTGAGTTTTCGGCTATCCAGTTTGGGAAAAAGCCCATTCTTGCGTTTGTAAAATAAGTCAAAACTTCCATATTGTTGCGATTTTAATTCGGCATTATGTGAATCTGCGCGAAAAAGCGTCGCCCGTTATCGAAAAAATCGTTACAATTTTTGACCATGACGTTGTATATTCTTTTTGCGATGTGCTTTTTGCCGATGATTTTGTCGCTCGCACTTTTTTTTATAATTCCGCAACAAAAAGCATTTTGGGCATATTTGATTTCGTGCGCATTGGGAATTGCCGCCGTAATTCCCGCATCGTTCATTCAATTTTTCGCGCTAAAATTGACGCTATTCAAATCGCATTCGTTTGCATCGATTTTGCTTTCCGCAATTATTTTTAACGGACTCATCGAAGAAGGAACAAAATTAGGCGCGATGTTGCTTTTGCCGCGAAAAAAATTGTCGCTTTGGACGTTTTTCTGCTCGTCGGTTTTGCTTGGAATGGCGGCAGGAAGTTTGGAAACCGTCATTTATTTGATGACGAGTTTGCAAAGAATCGCGCTCGTTTCTGACCAAAACGCGACCATTCGTTTGGTTTTTGCAAGAATGTTCTCGTCGCAAGCGATTCACGCGCTTTGCGCCGCGCTTTCGGGACTTTTTCTTTGGGGTTGCAAAGGCGGAATTCGACACGCAATAATCGTGTGTTGGGCGGTCGCTCTCCATGGATTGTTCAATTTTTTCATCGCGTTTTCGCAAGAATTTCGACTTTTTGCAATCGTTGCGATTCTGCTCGCCGCCGTGGAATGTAGAATTTGGTACAAAATCATAAGAAATTCTGAAGAAATTTCACTTGAAGAGTTGACACAATCAAAAGAAAAAGATACTGTATGAAACATCACGACGCTGGGTAGAGCAGTTGGCAGCTCATCGGGCTCATAACCCGGGGGTCGTAGGTTCGAGTCCTACCCCAGCTATTAAAAATCCACTCATTTCTGAGTGGATTTTTTTTCGTCTGTTTAAAAATAGATTTCCTTGATTCCGCGTGATTTTCGTTTTCAATATTCTAAAAAATCTATATAATTGATTGGTGTTTTTCGATTTTGGAGGGCGTATGAAAAAAGTTTTCTGCGCGATTTCTTTTTCGTTGGCAGTCGGTTTGGCTGGCGCGATTGAAGTCAACAGGAACGAACTTGAAAGTGCGGGCGGTTCGGTGTCGTTTGAAAATTATTCAGGACCTCACGCTGTAATTGAGTCGGCACGGGCGATTATGGAAATTGGTGGCGCGCTGGGTCGGCAAGTTGCGCAAAATGTTGATGTTGCCGCGACGTTTGGCGAAGGCGCAAAGTACACTTTGATTCACGCGGTTTCCGACGAGGAAGCAGGTAAACTCGACGCGGATATTTTGGTTTTGAACAAAAACGCGGGCGTTGACCACATTACAAATCTTCGTCGAATCGTAACGGGTTTTTTGGTTTCTGCTTACGGATATTCTGCGGAAGACGCGCAAACGATTTCGACTTTTATTACGGTTTACAACGCGGTTTATCGTGGAAATATTCAACAATTCCGCGACAAGTATAAATCAAACGTTATTTCTCTTTTGGACGAGAAAAAAGTCGGTTTGAGTACAGATTGGTCGCAATGGGCGGGAAATACGCAAATCGTAATTCCGCTTGGCGACCTTTCGTCTGAATCTGTGGTTGATACTTCGGTTATCAGCGATGAAAACGTGGTGAACGCGCTTCGCGAAAACGAGGACAAGGGTATCGAAGAGCGCGAAAAACTTGCAAAAATAAAAGACCGCGAAGGCGAAAATGCGCAACAAAAAGCGAACAACGCTCAACGCGAAGCGGCTGAAAAAAAGCCTGATGCGCAAAAAGCAAAAGAAGAAGCGAAAAAAGACCCCGAAAATCAAGAAAAACAAAAAGCGGCTGAAAAGGCTCAAAAGAAAGTTGCTGACGCGAAAAAGGAATCTGCGGAACAGCAAAAAATCGCTGACAAGAAAAAGGAAGAGGCTAAAACCGACCGCGAGGAAATCAAAAAAGATTCGCGCGTTGTTTCTGGCGAAGTGGATTTGTCAAACGAAAATTATGTGAATGGCTTGATTCGTTTGGACGAAAAATCGAATTTGTACGGGCTTGTAAAAGTCAATTCTGCAAACGGCGCGATTGTTCGCACGTCGCCCGTAAAAAATATTCGCGGACGCACGCTTTTCACGGTAAAAAATATTTCGATTAAAACGGAAGAAAGCGAAGAAAAGTTTAGTTCAATGTATTTGACGATTTGTGGAGTTTCTGACGGACGTTCTGCCGTAAAACTTTGTTTAATCGATTCTTTGACGTTGGAAATGAAAAAAGAAAGCGAAGAAACGCTTGCGGACGATTCGGCGTTGATTCAAACTGGCGAAGATTTCTTTGCGGTTGTAAATTTGAACGGCGAATATTACATTGGAAACTACGACCAAAATCTAAAATTGAAAAAACGAAGTTCGATTGCGGTAAAACCTTCAACGCCGATTAGCGTAACGAATCGTGGCATTTTGGTTACGGACAAATCGGGCGCACCCGTGATTTTGCAAACGACTGATTTGTCTTCGATTTGGGGCGAAAAATCCTCCGACGCAAAATAAACGAAAACAAAGGACAAAAAAAGAACCGCAAAATTTTGCGGTTCTTTTTTTGCGAAA
>CAJOEO010000025.1 GCA_905233535.1 uncultured Treponema sp. | reverse complement strand
ATTTCTTCATCTGTTAGTGGTGCTGTTCTGATTTCTTTACCTATAAGCACGGATAAATCATCGACAATCTGCCATTTATCGTTTGGAAAAACACTGGAAAACTTACGCCACGCGTTCCAACGAGTTTTACCGCCTCCACGATTGAACGGCACGGACTTGCCAGAGCAAACGTCGCAGAATTCACAAGTTTTAGCAAATCCGTTGTGAGCATTACATCGCTCGAAATCAAACGCGCAATTTCGCTCATTTTTGCGTCGGGGTCGCCGAGGATTTTTTGAATTCGCGCAATATTTTCAGGAAATTGCGGCAAATCGCCAATAATTTTTACAAATTCGTGCGAAACGACAGAAATATCTTTTTGCGTTTTTTCGTTTATTGGCAAAATAATTCGCGTAATCGTTTCGCCGTTTTCACAAACGACTTGATAATTTTCTTCCGTCAAACCGATTTTTTCGAGCATCAAAATCATAATGACAATACCAAGCCCCGCGCCTTCGCTGTCGTCCAAAATCTGCGCAATCGCTTGGTCAACGGACGTATACTGTTGCGCTCTTGACAACTTGTCATGGACTCGTTTGTATTCACGAAAAGTCATTTCGGAATTGTTGCGAACTTCCATTTTGATTTTGTTGTTTCGAGTTTGAAGAATGAGTTTTATGTAAAGACCTTTAGCCCGTTGCAACGCCATGTAATGCTTTATGTTTCCGAGAGTGTCTTCCTTAAAATGCTTCATGCCAAGTTCATAATCTTTGTCATCAAAAATATTCAGACCTTTTTCTTTGAAATAAATTCGTTTAGTGTTTGCTTTTTTAGAATTCGTAACCAATTCGTTCAAACAATAACGCAAATATTCATTCATTGAACTTTGATTTAATTCTTCCAAAAATGCCGCCAAAACCATTTCCATATATTCGAGCATTTCGTGCGGAAGCGTGTACGTCGTAATCGAAATAGGAATTCCTGCCCTTATTGCCATTTTAATTTTGGAAAGGTCTAACTGGGTATTCGAATTCAGCATGACTCTCTCTTTTCTTCTAAAATAGTGGGATTATACCACAACAGCACAATTTAGGAAAATCTAAAAACTATTCAGAAAATGGCGTAACGCCCTCGCCTATTGCCTAGACTTCGTTTTTTTCAGAAAATAGAACAATGTACACAAGAGAACTGTCTACGATGCCCGATTCGCTAATAAAGGGCGGCAAACCCGTTTTTGGAACGTTTGTCGGCTGCCCAAAGCGATTAGACATAAAGGGCGTAAAAGCCCCGTTTACAGGCTTGCCGCTACCAACATTCGTTACAAATTGCAGAATCAAAAGTTCGCTCACGTTTATTTTTTCAATCGGGCAGTACATTGGAACGGTGGATTTTTTTGACCAAAAAATCTTTGGATACGCGGAGGTTGTATTTTGGAATCGAGAAAACGGTCGCAAACTTTCTTATCGAAAAATCATGGGACCGCGAAGAAGATTCATTCCACACAACATGAAACTTGGATTTTGTTCAACGTTCAAAAAAAATCGATACATTAGAATCAGTTGGGACAGAGAAAGAAATCGATTTTCCGCGCTTTTTTCCATGAAAGGCGATTCGGTGCGCCCGCGCGTAAACGCGGCGTTCATTGCGCACTATACAGAAAGCACGATGAACGAGGCTCTTTCGGTAATGCCCTCGCCCGCAAAACGCCGTTGTTCTGCGACATTTATAACTACACCGCTAATTCATGGTTCACTTTCTCTCGGCGAAACCGATAGAATGCCCGCACAAAATATGCAAAACACAAACGGATATTCGATTCTTTTAATAAACCGTTCATATTTTGCATTTCAATACGGAAGAGAAAGCGCGGTTGCAACGGGTTCGCTTACAATCGACGGAACGGAAAAACGGATTTCGTTTACAATAACAGCAATGCCCGAAGGACAAGTAGACGCGGACAAATTGAATTCGAATTTTTTGTTTGTGGACGGAGAATGCACGCCACTTCCGCCAGTTACAATCACTCACACGCAAGGAATGGCGAAAACTTGGGTCATTCAAGATTACGAAAGCATGGTGGATTTAACGTTTACTCCCACAGGGCATCATTTTAGGGATACATCATTTTTTGTGGTTCACATGAGAGTAAATACCCTGCACGGAACTTTTGAAGGAGCATTAAAAACAAAGAACGGCGAAACAATACCCCTCCACAATTTTGAAGGAATCGTCCGAAATCAGTCAATGCGCAGTTAGAAGGAGTTTTTGAAAAAATGGCAAGAGTAGAACAGAGTTGGGAACCTGGAACGCTAGACCAAACCCGCAAAAATCTTGGAGCATTAAGCGAAGAAGAACGCAAACGCATGACAAAAATCTTGGGCGGAGAAATCAAACAAGAAAAATCCGCGCCAATCGATTACAAATCATTGCCACGAGCAACGGTAATCGCGCGTCCGTCAGGAAAAAGCGCGAACGTTATTTCTCATACGTCAG
Source organism: uncultured Treponema sp. (assembly GCA_905233535.1). GTDB lineage: Bacteria > Spirochaetota > Spirochaetia > Treponematales > Treponemataceae > Treponema_D. The sequence goes on along the minus strand of CAJOEO010000025.1, from coordinate 9,319 downwards.
CGTCATTTTCTGCAACGCACGTAGAAGAAAAACCCAAATTCGCGCTTCCAGTTCTTTCTTCAAAAGAAAAAAATCTTTTTGACAAATTGATGATGGATTCGCAATACAAAATCAAACCGAGTTACGGAATTTTCAATTTTGTTTTGCGTTTAACAAAAACGGACGAAAATTTGCGCCCAAGTTTTGTGGATTTTACGATTACAAAAGACATGGAACATTTTTCCGAATTCGTTATGTCCATAAAATCAATCGTGCAAATCGCGCCAGAATCTTACAAAGAACAAATCCTTGTTAGCGACGAAGACAAATTCTTATTTTTGCGCACCGTTGGAGCGTGGTCGCTAAAAGACGTAAAATATTTTCAGACGCAATTTCAAGCGCACCCTGAACAAGCAACAGTTTTGTCGTCAGAACATTTTATTCGAGCGGTTTACAAACTCGTTTTGCAGATTTTTTACCTCGGCGAAAACAAAATCCCCGAATTATTAAAAGAAATCTTCAATGACATTTCGCAAATTCCAGGTGCGAGCAAACGAAAAATCGGGCAACTTTCAAAAACGGGAATTCAAGAATGGTTTTATGTATACGACCGCATTATTAGAGGATTTTATCCACTTTTAATGCGACTTTGTACTAGAAATTTCGATACATTTCCATCGTTTTTCACATCGCAAACGCCAGCGATTTTGGGATTTTTGGGAATCACAAAATACGATTTGATACTACCAAATCGCACAAGAAAGCCAAAAGAATCGAGCGAGCAAAAAGACGAAAACGCCGACAAAAAAGAAGAAGAAAAAAAGTCGGACGTTCAAAAAGAAAATCAATATGTGGAATCTGGCATAAAAATTTTGGAGCAACTTTTTCCGCAGGCAGGATTTTCAAATCTTGAATCTTGCCCCGACTTTTATCCGTATTTTCAACCGCTTTACCAATTTTATGACGGATACAATCTTCTTTCGCCAAAAAATCCGTTACAAGCTACGATTACGCTTCTTAGAATCACGGAAGATTTTTTCCGCGGTTTCCGCAACATGAAATTCTCCGACGAAATCGAAAATTTCTTTGGCGAAGAAGACAGCAAATTTTCCACGATTTTGAGCGAATGGGCATTGTACCGCGAAGTTCTTTTTGAAAAACATTATTGCGAACAAATCCGCGAGTTTGTAAACAACGAATATTCACAACCTGGCGAATTCCGAAAATCGAGTTACGGGCTAAAACTCACAAACGAACTGCTTTGGCAAACAAAATATTACTTTTTGCCACATTTTGAATTTCAGCAACTCGTTTTGGAAAAACCAAAAAACGACAATCCGTACAAACAACTTTGCATTCGTTCGGCAATGATTCGAAAAGTTCTGTCAAATCTTGCGCGTAACATTGCTTCTTCTGAAGAAAAAAAAGGTTTAGTTCCTGGACTTATGAATCCATGGGACAGATACAAATTCGACATTCAAACGCCAGTTTCAAAACGACTAAACGTGATTTTGGGTGCAAAAAAAAGCGACGAAGAAACGCGAGCAACGAACGCGAATCTTTTGAAATACGCACTTTGCGTAATTTCCGTTTTGGATTGGTATTTAAACGACAAAAACAGCCCCGCCTACACAACCGAATTTGAGCTTTACCGCATTTCCAAAAAAGACGGCGCACCAGAATTTTCCGCCCCACTCAGAAACGACCAAAACGACCTGTTTACGCGCTCACTAAAAGCGGCAATCGCCAAAAAAACAGAAAAATCCGAATAAAAGGTCAAAGATTTTCCAAACGCGCAATTTCCGCCAAAAGAATTTTACCGCGCTTGGAAAAATCCGCACAAAAGGCGCGAAGATTTTTCGCAGATTTTGAAAGATTTTCAAACGCGCCTTTTGTTTTTTCAAATTCCGCCGTCTGTTTTTCCGACAAATCAAAAATCTCGTTTGCAAAAAAATCCACCATTTTGACGTTCTTTGAAAAATCAACGTTTTCCCCAAACGAAGCAGAAAGACGTTTTATATTTTCAGATATTTTTAAGATTTGCCCGCCAATAATCCTAGCCTGCGCGTCCGCGTCCTCGGAAAGCCGCATAATTTCGTCGGCAACCACAGCAAACCCCTTGCCCGCTTCGCCCGCGTGCGCCGCCTCAATCGCCGCATTCATCGCCAAAAAATTCGTTTTTTCGGCAATATTTTTCAAAACCTCGCCCGCCTCGCTCAAAAAAACGCGCTCCGATTCGATTTCCTGCACGCGAAAATCAAAATCATTTTCCGCACCAAAATTCGATTTTGCCCTAAAATCCGCCACCACATTCTTAGAATTTTGCAAAAATGCCCCAATTTTTGACGCAATTTCCAAAAAATCGTCTGTTTGATTTTGCGTTTTTTGAAAAACCGAAAAATGTTCCCGAACAATTTTTTCAAAAATCTCAAAATCCGCGCCAAATTTTTGCGCCAATTCGCGTTTTTGAAAATTTTTTGACGGCGCGTTTTCGTTTCCAAAATCGTTTTTTTGCGAAAAATCTTCGACGGACAATTTTTTCTCTTCGCAAATTCTTTGCCGATTTTCAAAAATCGAATTTTGATTTTGAATTTTTTGCACCGCGTTTTCGTTTCCAAAATCGTTTTTTTGTGAAAAATCTTCCGCGAACGATTTTTTTTCTTCGCAAATTCTTTGCCGATTTTCCAAAATCGAATTTTGATTTTGAATTTTTTGCACCGCGTTTTCGTTTTCAAAATCGTTTTTTTGCGGATTTTTCAAAAGAATCGCGGAAAAAATTACAAACAAAATCAAAATCAAAATTTCAAACGGCAGAAAAAAAAGGTCGGTTTTAGAAATTTGATGAAAGGAATTTTCGTCAACGAAAATCGAAAACGTCCAAATTGAATTTGGAATTTTTGACAAAAAAACAAAAATCTTCTTTTTTTCTTTGTCAAAAATCTCAAAAAAATTGTTTTTTTCCAAATCTGCCAATTCAAAAAAAGGCGTTTTTTCAAACGAATTAAAAAAATCGTCGCCGCCGTTTTTGAAAATCGCGTTTCGCGCCTCGTCAAAAATCGCAGACGCTTTTCCGACGGGCGGAAAATTGAAAACGTCGGCGAGTTTTTCGTCGGAAAAAAATCCCGCAAAAAGCCCAATCGTTTTGCCATCGCGTTTTACCGATTTGCAAATCACAAAATTCGATTTTTCGTCCAAAATGAACGGCGCGGCATTTCCCACAAAAAAATCCGCTCCGTTTTTGACGATGTTTTTCCAAAAATCGCACGCGGAAACGTCGGCGACGGCGTTCAAATCCGTCCAAATTTTTCCCGACAAATCCGCCCAGCCAACGTACCCGAACGCGCCATCGCGCTCTTTTGTTCGCGCTTTGAGCCAAGACCAAATTTCTTCGCTTTGTTCCGTCAAAACAACGTCAGATTTTGCATAAAAGTCGAGTTTTGCAAAATACACCCTAAGGGCATTTTGTAGACAAGAAAATGCAACTTCGCTCGTTTTTTCAAATTGAATCGTCGCTTCTTTTACGCCAGTTTTTTTTGTCGCTTCAAAAAAAAGCAAAATTTGCGCCGCGAAAAACGCCAAAATCGCAACCGCAAAAAAAACGCGCCTTTTTACACTCACAAAATCCTCCAAAAACGATGATTTTTCAAAAATTTATCGAGCGTTTTCTTCGAGTTTTCTCAAAATCGATTCGTCAATTTTCACAAAAAGATTTTTTTCGTTCGTGGGCAAAACCAATCCTTTTGGTCCGTTTTTTGCACGACGAAGATGTTTGACCTGCGTATAGTACAAATCCGCCGAGCCGTTTTTGCGCGCCTTTGAAAAATGCACGGCAAGATTTCCCGCGCAAAGCAAAATTTCAAGCGGAACGGATTTTCCGACCCTGTTTTTTATAAAAACGTACCCGCCGTGATAATCGCGGGCGTGCAGCCACCAATCCTGCCCGCGCACAAAATGCCGCAAAAGTTCGTCGTTTTCGTCCGCGTCGCGCCCCACAAAAATCGTCCAACCGTCGATTTCGTAAGAAAGTCCAGGGTGCGATTTTTTTTCGAGTTGCTTTGGCGTTTGCGTTTTTCGCAAAATCTGTTCGAGTTTGATTGGATTTTTTTCCGCCGTCATTTGTGCGTACTGCAAATCGATTTTTTCGATTTCTTTTTGAGTTCGGGCGATGTCGTTTTCCAAAGATTCCAGCCCGCTAACCGATTTTTTGTATTTTGTATAGTATTCTTGTGCATTTTCCTGCGGACTTTTTTTCGCATCGATTTTGATTCGCGTTTTTTGGTTCGTTTCCCAATCTTCACATTCAATAAAATTAGAATCCGAACGAAACAAATGCGCGTTCGCCAAAATCAAATCGCCAGAATGTTTCAAAGAATCGGCGTTCAAAAATTGCGTTCGCTTTTCTTTCAATTTTTCGAGCGCGTTCAAAAGGCGATTTTTATGCGATTCGTGCCATTTTTGAGCCTGCTCCAAAAGCGTGCCAATCGAAGCCGACGACGCTCCTTCAAAATAAAACAAATCGACGATTTCGTTGAACGAAATGTCGCCAAAAAAGCCACGTTTTTCGTTTTCCGCACGGATTTTTTCCTTCGTTTCGGCAAAATCCCGAATCGGAAATTCCTTCGTCTGATTTTTGATTTCTGGCAAAACGAATTTTTCGCCAGGCATTTCGTTTTTTGCGGGTCGGCGAAAAAAACTGTCGATTATAACGTCGTTTTCGTCGCACAAAAAAACGTTTGCCGCATTTGACCATAAACGAATGTAAAGTGAAAATTTTTCGTCCGCTTGTTCTTCCTCGCGATTTTTCGATTTTTTTGCGAATTTTTCTTGCGCTTTTGGCATTACAAAAATCGTTCCAGCACGCAAAAATTCAATTTTTATGATTCGTTCCAAGCCGATTTGCTCGATTTTGCAGATTCTCGCGCCTTTTAATTTTGATTTTAGAAGTTCGTTGAAACGAAGCGGTTTTTCGTTTTTCGTGATTTTTCGCCGTGTTTCGCAGATTCGGCACGCCCCCGAAGCCAAACAAACGAATACTGTTTTTGGTGCGCCAGGCTTAAACGTGTACATTGCGAGCGAATCAAAATTCGGCTGAACAACATCTTGCAAAAACGCGCCTTCCAAATCAAGTTCCGAAAGAACCAAATTGATTTCATTACAATTTAAGGACATTTTTTCTCCAACGTGTTTTCCAATTATGAAGATTTTGGCAATTCGATAAAAATAACGTTTAGCGTATTCGACAATTCCCGTCCGTCAGCACTGCGCATCGAGTAACGGCTTATGAGTGATTTTTTTGCGGGACGTTTTCCCTTTGCGTTGTACAAAAAATCTAAAACCGTAATCTGAAAAACTTGCGGAGCAGATTCCCAATCGTAGCCTTTTTTTAAGATACGTCGTTTCAAGACGCGCAACTTGGTATTCCGCGCGTTTTCCATAATCGTATTTTTGATTAAACGATTGCATTTCAATATCCACAGAAAGCCAGTCGTAAAACTCGCAAATTATGTCGTAATTTACACTACGTCGTCCGTAAAACTCAAGCGGAGCGTCGTTCTACGTTAATTCGGTCGCCACCTTCAAAAACGAGTGGAGCGAGTCGCGAGATTCTTGCGTGGACTGCGAAAAAATTGCCTTAAACGTGCTGTCGATTCGCGGATTTAAAAGCGCGCCCGCGTTTCTTTGCGCAATGTATTCTTCTTGCGTTTTGAATTTTGCCATTCGCAATTTTACCACGGACGCACTTTTTGTGGAATTTTTTTATTTTTGGGGGAATTTTTGTTTAAATTCTTCCAAAACTTTTTCTGGCGACGGCTTTGCGTTCACATCAACTAGATTTCCTTTGGATTTGTAAAAGTCGATGAGAGGCGCAGTCGATTCGCGGTAAACTTCAAGACGATGTTTGATTGCCTCGTCTTTATCGTCGTCGCGTGTATAGAGTTCACCACCGCATTTGTCGCATTTTCCTTGCGTTTTTGGCGGATTAAATTTGACGTGAAACATTTGCCCACAATCTTTGCAACAAACGCGCCCGCCAAGTCGCTCCAAAACGCCGTCGTCTTCAATGTCAAAATTCACCGCAGAATCGATTTTTGCAAACGTTTCCAACGCTTCTGCCTGCACAATCGTTCGCGGAAAACCGTCCAAAATGTAGCCCGATTTTACATCGTCTTTTGACAATCGGTCTTTTACAAGCGCGATTGTAATTTCGTCGCTGACCAAACCGCCCGAATCGATTATTGCCTTTGCTTTTTTTCCGAGTTCAGTTCCGTTTTTAATATTTTCGCGGAAAATGTCGCCCGTGGAAATGTGCGGAATTTTGTACGCCTTTGCGACCTCTTTTGCCAACGTGCCTTTTCCCGCTCCAGGTGGACCTAAAAAAATAAAATTCATTTTGCGCTCCTAAAAAAAGATTCTAAGATTTTACCACGAAAAACTAGAACGAACAAAAAAACGGCGAATTCAATGAGCAACGCTCAAAGAATCCGCCGCCGTCCAGTAAACTGGACATCGGAGAGAGTTTATCAGCTTTTTTACAAGCTGTTTCTTATTATCCACATCGAAAGAAAAAAGTCAATAAAAAACTCCAAAATCTCCAATATTTGAACACATTACAAATTTTTATTACAAAAATAGAAATTCTTTGTACAGTATACAGTTAAAAATCTAAAGATTTTATGCAAATGTTCGGCACGTTTACAGGCGTTTTTGATATTCTTTTAATTCATTAAAAATTTTTACACGCGCTGTTCAATTTTGAAAAATTCGATTTCGCCGTGCCACAAAAAAAGGCGGTCGGCGCATTTTTCAAGAAGCACGTTTTTGAAAAACAAAAGCGCGTCTTTGCCCGCGCCGTCGCGCAAAGCGCAAGCGTAGGCGGATTTTTCTGCGTCAAACCAACGTTCAATTTCGGTCGGGGTGATTTTGCGTTTTTCCGTAAAATCTTGTGCGGCGTGCGTTACAAAAAATCCGCGTTGTTCAAAAATGTCTGCCAAACTTTTTCCATCCCAAGAAAAAAGTTTTTCGTTTTCAAAAAATTCGTTTTCGGATTTTTGAATTTTCTTAAAATCGTCTTCAAAAGATTTTGGAACGATTCCGCAAAAAATCTGTTTTTGGACAAGTTCGCTTAAACGTTGCCCATTTTTTGGAATTCGTTGCGAAAAAATAACGGTTGGAAACGTTTGCAAAAAATCGATTTTTGAAAGCGAATCGGCGAAATTTTGCGCCATTTCGACCGAAGAAAACGGGTCGCAAAGAAAAATCTTGTCGAATTCAATTTGATTTTCAAAAAAATACTTTACAGATGAAAAAACGTCGTCAAACGAATGGGCAAAAATCGGCTTTTCGAGGTCGTCAATCGTTTGCGCGTATTTTTCTAAAATCTGCTGCCCATTTTTTGTGCGACACGCACCGCAAACGATTCCTTCGGCAGATTTTCGCAAAAGTTCCCACAGCAAAAGCCCGTTGTCGGCGTTCCAAACGAGCGAGCGCGTGTGGCGTTTTACGTCGGCGATTTCGATTAGCGCGTCGCGCAGACGCGAAAAAATTTGCGCGCGGTTCGATTCAAGGCGCGACCGCCAAATTTTTTCCGCCTTTGAAATCGCGTTCGTTTTTTCTTTGTTTTCGGGCGAAAACGTGAGATTTTCTTCGGTTTTCGTTCCGATTTTGAAATTTTTTTGAATCCACCATTCGCTCAAAAAATTTTCGTCCGATTGATTTTTTTCGTTTTCGTTTTGCAAAATCGACGCGATTTGAATTTCTCTTCTTTTTAAAACGTCCTCGCGGATTTTCGATTCGTAGCCTTGATTTGTTGGCGTGTAAAAAATCCGTCCAACCAATGCATCTGGGAGGTATTGCTGAGCAACCCAATGGTCGCGGTAGGCGTGCGGATAAAGATAGCCGTCGCCGTGATTGAATCCTTGAGAATCGCGGCTGGGGTCTTTTAAGTGATTTGGAACGTCTGCGTTTTCTTTTTCCACGGCGGAAAGCGCGTCAAAAAACGCCATCGACGAATTCGATTTTGGGGCGGTCGCAAGATAAAGCGCGGCGTGCGCAAGATGATAGCGACCTTCTGGCAACCCGATTCTGTCAAAGGCGCGTGCGCAATTTTCCACGACGACAATCGCGTTCGGGTCGGCGAGTCCCGTATCTTCGCAAGCACTAATCAACATTCGGCGAAAAATAAAATGCGGGTCTTCGCCTGCGTGTATCATACGAGCAAGCCAATATAATGCCGCGTCAGCGTCGCGTCCTCTTATACTTTTTATGAATGCGCTTATTATATCATAATGATAATCTCCGTCGCGGTCATATAATACGACTTTTTTTTGAATCGACTCTTCGGCGACTTCTTTGCTGATAAAAATCTCAAAATCTTCTTTTGGCGGCCAAACGTCGGGCGTGGTTTCGACTGCAAGTTCTAGCGCGTTCAAAAGACTTCGCGCGTCGCCGTTCGCGCTTTCAACGAGGTGTTCCAACGCGCCATTTTCAAAAACAACGCGCCATTTTCCGTAACCGCGTTCGCGGTCGTTTAGCGCGAAATGCGCAGTTTGCAAAAGTTCGTCAAACGTCAACGATTTTAATTGAAAAACTCGCGAACGGCTAACCAAAGCGCGATTCACTTCAAAAAATGGATTTTCCGTCGTCGCGCCAATCAAAATAATCGTTCCGTTTTCGACCCAGGGCAAAAGCGCGTCTTGCTGCCCCTTGTTCCAACGGTGAACTTCGTCCACAAAAAGAATCGATTTTTTGCCGTAAAGACGCAAAAAATCGTCGGCGTTTTTAATCGCTTCTCGAATGTCGGAAACGCCCGTCAAAACAGCGTTCAGAGTCAAAAAATTCGATTTTGTGTGATTTGCAATCACGCGAGCAAGCGTGGTTTTTCCAGTTCCAGGCGGACCGTAAAAAATCACAGACGAAAGGCGGTCTGCCTGAATTGCGCGGCGCAAAAGCCGACCTTTTCCAACGATGTGCGACTGCCCGATATACTCGTCAAGATTACGCGGACGCATACGGGCGGCAAGTGGTTCGCGTTTTTGCGCGGTGTCAAACAAATCCATTCGCAAATTGTAGCAGATTTTCGCAGGATTTTTTACGGTTAGAAGAACTATAAACAAACGCACAGATTTTTAGAGCCTAAATCAACTAGTTTTTTTATGCGCGGTGGCGGTTGGTGCAAAGCCGTGGTATACTTTTCAAATGAACGACGACACGAACGATTTAAGCGGAATCGACCCGAAAATGCTCGCGCGGATTCAGGCTCTCAGATTGATGGACGACGATTTTATGACGGTCGTTTTTGCTGGCGACAACGCTCTCACCGAATTTCTTTTGCGGATTCTTC
>CAJOEO010000024.1 GCA_905233535.1 uncultured Treponema sp. | reverse complement strand
GGCGGCCATCCCGTGCAGCATTCCCCACATGCAGTAATCGTATTAAAATCTATCATTGCGTCTTAATTCCTGCACATATTCCTGTGCAAAATTTGCCCGTTCGCTGGGAATCACATAAGAATCAAAATCAATCGTTTTGCGTTTTGATTCCTGCACGGAATATGTTACAAAAATCTGCTTTCCGTCAAATTTTCTAAAATTTTCGTCCTGAATCGTAACGGTATTGCCGTTTACGCAAACTTGCGCTGTCTGCATTTTTTTCACCTCGATTTTAATAGAGATGTTCGGAAACTTCAGTTTCCGAATAGGTCTATTATACGCCGTTTTGACGCGCAAAAAAAACCAGGCAAACGCCTGGCTTTTTTAAGATTAATCTGCTTTTGCAAAACCGCAATCAGTTATCACCTGCTTTTGTAAAACCGCAAGCAGTTATCATATAATCGAACATTACGCCGACATCTTTCGCGCTAAACGTTTCGCTTTCCAAATCTATTTCAACAACGCGGTTTTTGTTTTCTTTTGTGTCTTCTGCTGTATCTTCTTCTATGAAGCCGTCGTCAGCAATCACAAGTTTCTTTTTTGAAACGGCAATAAATTTTGTCGGAAAATAAAAATTATTTTCGTACGTTTTATCGCTAGATTCTTCTTTCAAGCCAAAAAAAGTTTCGCCGTTTTGCCAAGTTCCAATTCCACCCTCTTGATAATAAATTCTAAAAACGCCGCCTTGTTTATTTGTTTTGTCTGCGCAAATTCCGCAAAGATAGTTTCCTTGCCCAAAAATATCCGTTATTTCAGAGTTTATACTAGGAGTTGGTAAACTGCAAAATAGCCAATTGTCATTGAATGAGGTGGAGGGGTTGTTTTGAAGGACAGCAAGGTCAATTTTGTAAATTACGCCTCCATTTGTTAAAAAAAACGCATCGTTAAAAATGGCAAATTTACTGAATTGGATTCCGTTTACAGAATATACACTAATACTTTCATATTCATTGAAGTTTGAATTGAAGTTTGAAATGTTAAAAAAGGCAATTTTTGTTTCAGTTTCTGATGAGGTTAAAATCATATAAAAATCATCGTTGTAGCACTCAATATCTTGAATTTCATAGTCGCCCAAGATTTCAGACAAATCAAGAAATCCGCCGTTTTCAAAACCGTCGTCGTTTTTTATGTATTGACCTGCATTGTATATAGTTTCTCCTGTTGTGTCTTCGTAGGATTCAATCGTATACAAATCGCCGTTTTCTGCAAAACAAAAATGCTCAAGTTTGTTTGTTGAAATTGATTTGGAATCGATTTTTTCGACACCTGAAATTTCTTTAAACAAATTAAATCCAACGGTAAGCCCTGTGTTTTCGCTGCCTTCATTTTCTGCACGATTCCAAAGAATCACCCAAAGCGTTTCGTCTTCGCTACTGCTCGTTTCGCTCGTTCCGCTCGCATATTTCAATGTGATTTTGATTTCGTTTTTGCCAGGTTTTACCGTAAAAATTCCGCTTTCGCCACTTTTTAGCGTTTCGTCGCCGCTTTTTAGCGATATTTTTACATTTATTTTTGCGCCCGCGGGAATCTCTTCAAAATCAAAAGTGCAGGAATTTTGATTTTCAGAAACTGAAACTTCTTTTTTTTCCGAAAAATCGCCTGTCAATTCCGCTAGAATTGTGTAGGTTTGCACGGTTTCGCTTTTGCTTATACCCCCCCCCGTATATTGTATAATTCGAGAAGGATTCATCGAAACAGAAATCGAACCCGTACCTGCCGAATTTGAACACGAGCCGAGCGCGCTCAAAAAAATCGTCGCGATTGTAAAAACAATCGTTTTAAAAAATCCTTTAGGTTTCATTTTTTTCTCCTTTGAAGTTTTATCTTTCAAAATAATACCTTATAAACTTGATTTATGCAAAATTGCTTCTATTTTTCGCACGAATGATTCTCCCCAATGTTCAAAAAGAATTTCTTTTGCCTGCTCATAAATTTCTTGAGAAACGCACGTTTGTAATTGCAAAAGGCTGCTTGCTAAATGCGTTCTGCACATTGTATTGAGCGATTCTTTTTCGTTTTCGCTAACGCTTGCGTTTTTTTCCAAAATTGTCGCAAAAATTGCTTTGTAAACTTCCGCCGCTTCGCATACTTTTTCCCATTCGTCAAGCGTTTCGATTTTTCGCTCCGATGTGATTCCCGAATCTGCGCGGTAACGATAAACGCAATCTTGGATTCCAACATATTTTTGAGAAAATGTCGTTATAAAAAAATACTGAACAACATCTTCAGCCATTGTGCATTTCATAAACGGAATAAAATCGAACGCTTTTTTATAAACGCTGTGCCGAATGAGTTTTGCCCACAAAAACGAAGAATGTTTATTTTCTAAAATCCATTTTTTTCTGATTTCTTCGCCAAAAAGTTCGCCCGCAAAAACATTTTGCGTCTTTGTTTCAATTTTTTTTAGCCGATTTTCTTGTTCGTTCGTTGGCGCATTTGTTAAAAAAACGGAGGCTTTTGCGTGAACGATGTCTGCGTTTGTTTTTTGCGCTTTTGTGTACAAGATTTCAAGCGCGTTTTCTGAAAGTTCATCGTCTGAATCTACCAGCAAAATAAATTCTCCGCACGCAGCCCTCAACGAGCGTTCTTCGCGCTTCCAAAAGTCCCAAATTAGACGAATTGCGCACAAATTCCACAAAAACGCCATTTTTTTTCATTTGTTTTGAAAAATCTTTTACGATTTTTTTTGCAGTTTTTCCGTTTTTGTCTTTTCCGTCGCTTGCATCGTCCACAATCACGACTTCAAAATCGCGGAATTTTTGCGCACAAACGCTTTTTAGGCAAGATTCTAGCGTTTTTTCTGAGCGAAAAACGGGAATGCAAACAGAAATTGCGGGATTCATTTTTACCTCCAAATTTTTGAATTCTTGCAGAAATTAGATTTCTTCGATGTGCGACACATATTCCAGCGTGGAAAGCGCGCTTATGATTTCTTTGTGCGTTTTGTATTTTTTGAGTTCTTCGCTGGAAATCGAAATCGCGATTGAATACACGCTCAAGCCCGAATTTGCGTAGGCGGGATTCATTTCGATTGCGTCGATTTTAAGCCCAAGTCTGCGAATCGTCGTTACGAAATTCTGCAAATTCAAACTGTTTTTGAGTTCAAGGTGAATTTCAAAATGATTCGAGCGGTTTTTTAGATAAAATTCTAGCGCGGGAAGTTTTGCAAGACAAAAAACGAGCGAAACGAACGCAACCAGCGAAAGCGTGTAAAATCCCGCGCCGACTGCGATTCCCAAAAAGCAACTCGCCCAAAGCGCGACGCTCGTCGTTAATCCCATAATTTGATTTCGTGACGAAAAAAATAGCGTGCGCGTGGCGATTCTTGCCGCCGAAATCGCCGCCGCCGCCGACAAAATAAAAAGATTGTTTCCGCCGTTTTTTTTGAAAAACAAATCCAAAATCACGGCGAGCGTTCCCGAAAGCGTAACCACGATGAATGTGCGGAATCCTGCCGAATGGCGTTTGCTTGAACGCTCCCAGCCGATTACCGCGGAAAGCAAAATCGAAAGCGCGACGCGCAAAACGATTGCGCCCGCCGTTAGATTTTCCGACCATTCGCCCAAAAAATGCGCAATCGGGTCGCCCGCGGACAAAAAAATGTCGAGGATTTTTTGCATTTATCGTCTCCTTTTTCTGCGCGATTTTTTTAGCGGAGATGATTTTAAGATTTCCATTCGCTCGCTCCAATCCGACCGCGCTTGATTTTCTGCCGCCTCGGTGTATGCCGCTTCTTCTTCGTTCACCGTGTGGAGCGGAAGTTCCGCCTGGATTTTTTGAATCCGCTCGATTAAAAGTTCCAACTCGCTCTTTTTTTCGCCGTCCGCCGCTTTTTCGTCCACGCTCACCAAATCTTCGAGTTTTGTGGAATACGATTTGGACATAAAAAGCGAAAACTTTGCGCAAGCAGGTCCAATCAATTCGTACAAAACGCTCGACGCTAGAATGATTGTCTGAAGAGCGTTTCCCGTTTCGCCGCCGAGCGTGCGCGCGCCGAGCGCGGCAAGCCCGATTGCAACGCCCGCCTGCGGAATCAGCGCGAGTCCGAGCCAGTTTCGCGTTGTCGCCTTTTTTTTGACTGCGGCGCACCCAAAAAACGCGCCCGCGTATTTTCCAAAAATCCGCACTAAAAAATAAACCACGCCGATTACAATCAGCGGCTCGCCACCCACGCTTCCCGTCGCACTTACAAGCGAGCGCAAATCGAACGAAAGTCCAGAGCGTACAAAAAAAATCAAAAGAATTGGCGGGGAAAAATACGCCAACTGTTTGAACAATTTTTCGTCGCTCGTCAAATTGATGTACGCCGTTCCCATGCTCATGCACCCCAAAAGCGGCGACACGCCAAAAACTGTGCAGACAGCGCAGAATGCAAGTAAAAGTGCCACGGAAATTATGAGACGATTGTCAGAAGAGCGTTTTGGCGAAAGTAAGAATTTAAGAGCGAATCCGAACGCGAATCCCAAAACGATTACGAGTGCGTTTGAAAGAACGGGCAGTGCGATTTTTGCAACGCTGAATCCTTCGCCTGTGAGCGAGGAAAGCGACACTGAAATTGCGACGCTGTACGCCAAAAGCCCCACGATGTCGTCGAGCGCGACAACTTGCAAAAGCGTTTCCACAAAATCGCCTTTCGCGCCCGTCTGCCGAATCGTCATCATCGTGGACGCGGGAGCGGTCGCGCTTGCAAGCGCGGCAAGCACCATCGAAAACGCAAAGTTCAGCGAAAGGAAAAAATACGACACTATAAAAACAAGCGCGCTTGCCGTCAACGCTTCAAAAAGCGTGATTACAACGACTTTCGCGCCGTTTTTTTTGAGCGTGTCGAATTTGAAAAATTCGCCCGTGCTGAACGCAATGAACGCAAGAGCGATGTCTGGCAGAAAATCCGTGCCGTCGATGATTTTTTGCGGAATGAGGTTCAGGCAAAAAGGACCGATTAAAATTCCCGCCACGATGTACGCCGTTACATTCGGAAGCCGAAGTTTTTTTGTAATGCGCGTCATCAAAAATCCAAAAAGCAGGATAATCGAAATGGAAAGAAGTGCAGAGTTGTCCGTTCCGCTCATCTTGCGCCCCCTAAAATTTTGACGGTGATTAAAACATAAAAAATTATCTGTATATTATACCACAAAATTTTTAAGAACGCGAAAAATCTAGCGGATTTTTAATTTTCCACTGTGGACTAGTTCGAGTAATTCTTCTTTTGGCATTGGCTTTCCAAAAAGATAGCCCTGCAAACGTTCGCAGCCGATTGTGCGCAAAAAATCCGACATTTCCACGGTTTCCACGCCCTCGGTGAGCGTTTGCATTCCGATTTGTTTCGCCAAACTTACGATGCTTTTCAAAATCGGGCGAGTTTTTTCGTTCGCGCCAAAATTCTTCAAGAATTTCATGTCGATTTTCATCATGTCGAATTCGTAATCTTTTAGAACGTTCAAACCCGAATACCCCGAACCAAAATCGTCAAGCCAAAGCGCGTAGCCCGCGTTTCTAAAACTGTCCATCGCGGTTTGCAAAAGCCCGTCGTCCTCGGTGAGCGCGCTTTCAGTGATTTCAATGTGAAGCCACGATTTTGAAATCTTGTACTTTTCGCACATAAATTGAACTTTTGAAACGATGTCAACCGCCTCAAAATCGATTCTCGAAAAATTCACGCTAACGGGAACGGTTTTTTCGCCATTCATCTGCCATTCTTGCAAATCTTGGCAAACGGTTTCCAAAACGCAAACGTCGAGTTTGTGAACGAGTCGATATTCTTCCAAAACCGAAACGAAATCTTCGGGCGAAAGAAAACCGTGAACGGGGTCAATCCACCTCGCCAACGCTTCAACGCCACAAAGTGTGCCGTCTTTTGCCCATACAACTGGCTGGTAAAAAACTTTGATAAATTTGTCGGAAATCGCTTTGTCGATTGAATTTATGATGTATTGCTTTTTTCTAAAAACCTCGTCCATTTGCCTAGAATATTCGCGGTAGTCTTCGCCGAATCGCTTTCGGATTTCGCGGCAAGCGTAACGCGCTCTGTCGCAGGCAACGCTCGGCGGGCAATCGCGGGAATCTGGCGTGTATGAACCGACTTTTAATCCCATGTGTATGCCGTTGTCGAGTTTTTTAATTTCGTTTCTTATAATGTCTAGTTTTTCTATTATATTATCTTCTCTTGTAAGAACAACAAAATGGTCATCAGAAAAACGCGCCGTCAACGACCTAGAAAATTCTTTTTCCACAATTTGCGCCGTCTTTTTTAGAAAAAGATTTCCCGCTTCAAATCCGTTTTTTTCGTTGTAATTTTTGAAATTCTCGATGTCCAAAAACAAAAATCGAACGCTTTGTAAATCGACGTTTTCGTTTGCGAGCAATTTTTTTGCGCAATCCCTAAAATTCGCCATGTTTGAAACGCCCGTAACTTCGTCGGTAATCGCTTGGTAGGCAAGGCGGTCGCCCATTTCTTCCAACGCTTCTGCTTTTTTCGCGCTTTGCATTCGCTGGCGGTAAAGATTTACGTTTGCAAGCAAAATCGAAACGTAAACAAGAATTAAGTTTATTTTTGTTGCGTAACTTGAAGAAAGTCGCGTTACGCACAAAAAATAGAACAGTAAAAACGACACCGTTAGCACTGCCGCACACACGATTGGACGTAAAACAAGTATGCACATTACGAATATTTCCATAGAAATAAATGTAAATAATTGTTCTCCGTTCATATAATCGAGATACGATATGTAAATTCCAAAGGAAATACACGCTAATATAAAGAGATATTTGCACGCTCTCCAATAATGCGCTTGGATTATCTTGCCCCGCAAAAATTTAAGCGACGAAAAGAACATAAAAAATGCGGTTATTGTAAGAACAGCATAAGATATAAAATGACAAAAATTCCATTGAAATGTTCTGACATGTGTTCCCAAAATATTAGATACAGCAAGGCTAATTACAGCCCAAGTTTCAAGAATTATGATTGCAACGGAAACAATCGCGCACGCTTTCGCATTGGATTCTTCGAGAAAGTCGTGGATATAGGGACTTTGGCTTTCGAGTCCTAGCAGATTTTTTATAAATTTCATTGGAAATCCTTTTTTTCCCCATTTTAAACCGAAAATCTGCTTTTCGCTATGAAAACGTTGTATATTTCAAAAATGTGTTTTGTGCAGAAAAAACGCGCGGTGGTTTTTAGAGATTCAACCACCGCGCGTTCTGCCAAAATTTTTGCGATTTGTGAAAAATCGTTTATCGGCGGACGCGAGTTCCGTCCAAAATTCCTTGCAAATCCGTGTTCTTCAATTTGAAAAGAAGATTTCCGTTTCCGTCGTCAGAAATTTCGATTCCCGTTTTTATCCAACCGTCTTTTGTCCAAACTTCAAACTCGTCGCCAAATTGGATTTGGTCAACTGCCAAATCGTCTTTTGTAATCCAAAACGTGCCAGTTCCAATGTCGAATACGAGTTCGCCTTCCGTTTTTTCGTTTTCTTCCATATTATGCTCCGCCAAAAAGTTGATTTTGCGTTTTTTGTTTGTATTTTAATTCTTCCGTGCGAATCGCTTGGCGCATTTGGAAAATGTCAATCGTGATTCGCGTTTTTGTTACATAAATGTCCATTTCGTCAACCATTAGCGAAAGATTCCAATATGCGTCAAAAAGCGAAAGCCCCGTCCAGCGCGAAATGTCGGAAATCGTGAGCGAGAATGTGCGTCGTCGTTCGTTCGGAAATTTGCTTGGTCGCATTTCGTCGTACATCAAAAAAACCGACGCGATTCTTGAAATTGGTTCGGTTTTTGAAACGACTTTAAAACGTTTTCTTTGATTGTATAGTCGTTTGCAGAAAATTCTGAGAAGAGAATGAATTATCGCTGGATTCTGCCCAACGATTTGCGCGAAATTTTCTTTTGTGAATTCCAAAACTTCAACGTCGGTGCGTGCGATGCAAGTCGCGCTTCTTGGGGAATTGTCCAAAATCGCCATTTCGCCAAAAAGTTCGCCTGGCGTTAAAAAATCTACGTTTATGTCGGAACTGTGCGCACACATTGTAAGTTGCACTATTCCAGATTGGATAAAATAAAACGTCATTCCTGGCTCGAACTCCGCGATGATTACTTGTCCGCGTTTGTATTTGCGCGAAAATCGTTCAAATCCTGGAATGCTTTTTCTGACGAGAGCGGATTTTGGAAATTCACTATACATGGCTTCGTCTTCCGCCAAAATCTCTTCGCTTGATTGTGTTTCGCTTTGCAATCGTTTTTGACTTTCTGCTTTTAGTGCGGCGAGCCGTCTGCGAGAATTTGTTTTGATGTCCATGTTTTCGTAGCGGCAACAAAGTTCGTAGCAAATAAGCCATTTTCGTTCTTTGAAAAAACTTTCTACAACAGTGATGATTTCGTCGTGATGTGTTCCGCGTTGTCCGTTTTTCAAAAGTCGTTCGATTTTTCGATTTGCGTTTCTGAGTTTGAACGAAAAATAACGAAGAATACTAAACATAAGTTCTCTATTATTTCCGAACCTTGCTAAAAATTCATTGCTTGTTAAACAAAGAACGTCGCAATCGATTTGGGCAGTCGCTGTTTCTCCGCGTTCGCAACTTGCAAACGCGCCTTGAATTCCAAAAATATTACCAGGCACGAGTTCTTCCGCTTCCTGGTCGTTTTTATTTATACCCTGCCTTGTAATCACGACTTTTCCTCGTTGAAGAATAAAAACAACGTCTTCGCGAGATTTATCGAAATAAATAACAGAACCACGCTGAAAATGAACCAGTCGCATTTGTAACTCCTTTTTGCGTAATCGTACAGAATAATTTTAGAACAAAGGCGCAAAAAAATCAGCGAAAAAATGCGCGGGGGAGTGAGAGTTACGAAAGATTGTGGTGTAGACAGGCGCACAAAAATAGGAATATGAAGAATCTAAAAGTCGCTGACGGCTAACGACGGCATAGAAACAATAAAAAAGCCTTGCGCCCCGCCTGCGCGAAAATTTTTCGCGTAGCGCGCTTTTAGTGTATACACTAAAAGCCATTGACAAAATGGCTTTTAGCCGATTTTCTCGCATTCGCTTGAAAATCGGCTAAATCCAAAAGGATATTTGCGTCAGCGTAAAACATGCTTCTCCTCCGCGGCGAGTGCCCACGCTTCTTTTTCCTTTGCGCGCAATGCGGGATTTGCATAATTTGAGAATCGTCCACGAAGTGTGCAACGCGGCAGTTCTTCTTCTTTTGGCGGCAAAGACTGAATGACGTTCAGCACATAGTGGATTTGCTCGTCGGGCAACGTTTGGACAAGCTCCATGACCTGCTCTCGTTCGGCTGACTCAAACATAAAAACACCTCCTTGTGTGTGATACGCACAGTATAGAACACGGAGGCGAAAAAACATAGACACAAACGGTGGTTGAGTGCAGTCGAAACCACCATGAAAAACACAAAACGGTCATTTCGACTTCGCTCAATGACCGCAATTCTAACGAGGTACAAAATGCTTTACAGACAGAAAAAGGACACCTATATCCGAAACTACGACGGAGTGGGCTACATCACATCGACAGGGCTTTTCAACGACCGCTGCACGAACGACGGCACTGCGAAGAACGCACGCTCAGCGACTGGCTGATGGGGGAATGAAAGCGGCTGATGCGAATTTGGGTGGCAATTTTTTGCTTCGTAAGCCATTGTATATTGATTCCGTTTCGGAATCTCCGAATGACCGTATCATATAACGATACTAACGTACGACAGGAGTATTGTCAAAGTAGTCTGACATTGCCGTTTTTTATTTGATGAAAGAAAAGAATTTTACACTTTCAAAAATTCTCCTAAAATCTTCAAAGAAATGATTTGATTATGATTTCAAAATAAATGAAAATATGGTTGACAATTATCATATATTATCATTACTACAAGGAGTTTTTTATATGAGTAATGTTTACGGTTATCCACGAATTAAGTTCTACACGAACGACGGCTCTGCGGACGCGGACGCGGCAAAACGCGCATACGACTGGTGCAAGGCGAACTACGACTGGTTCAAGGGCGAAGAAGAAGACGGCTCGAAAGCTCCGTTCCTGCTAGAAGGGAACGAGTTCGTGCTGAATGAGGCTGTCGCACTCGACGGCAATGCGCTTGATCTCAAAGATGGAAGCATTCCTTCCGATGTGGACTGGCTTGGCGAGCCGTGCAGACAGACAAAGGTGGCTCGTCTTATAGCAAGCCTTTATGAAGACGGAAGCGAGTCCAGCTACGATTCGAATTCGTATGTCGAAAAAGTCTGGATTGACGGCAAGGAAAAGGACGACTATTCTTTGAGTCCCTTCAATACATCTATGCACCCCTGCTACCAGCAAGACAGCAGCCTGCTGATGCATTACGACGACGAAGATTCGTACAGGGAAATTCAGGGCGTGTTCAAGAACACAAAAACAGGCGAAAAGGTTCTGGCAGGTAATCTGGTGTCTACCCTTGACTACGCCTTTATCGATGAAGACGGAGAGTTCTGCGGCGATGTCGATGATTTGGAGCAGAGTCTCGTTTTTTACGCAGCGGATGAATTTGTCAGCCCGAAAGACAAAGATGCGTGCGTCAAGGCATTTGTCGCGGAATTGAAAGAGGATCTCGGCGAGGACGCGCAGATTTCGGAATCCGACTGGACTTTCGTGGGGCTTGGCTCCGAGCGCAGTTTTTTTGACATCTACGGCACGAATCCGCCTTTGAAGCAGTATCGGTCTGCATTGGACTTCTACGACAACGAATAATGAGCAGAATGCTCGTAACGCCAAAGCAGGCTTTGCTCTGGCTTTCCAAGAACTACAAGAACCGCCCTCTCAATGAATCCGTCGTCGCGGAATACGAGCGAAAAATCCGCGCGGGCGAATGGCGCGAGAGAGGCGGAATCCCGATTATAATCACTCCGTCAGGCGAACTGCGGAACGGTCAGCACAGGCTCACCGCCCTCGTCCGCGCAGGTTGCCCGCTTGTGTTGCAGGTGTGCGTCCACGACGACAGCGCAAAGTCTGCCCTGAGTGCAGAACGAAAGTAGTGCGCGTATTCAAAATGCGGGCTTTGCCGACCGAATCCGTTTCGGAAGCGATTTTCCGATAACGCATTATCGTGCAATTCACCCAAAGACCGACCCAACGCTTTTATTTCCTTACTTTTTTTTCGTAATCTCACCAAGCACCGTATCGACATAGCCGCGAAGATTTTGTGCAATTGCTTCCTTTATCACGGTGGAATCCTCTGAGTCTTTGTCAAAAGAACTTTCCACAGGTAGAAAAAGGCTGTGAATGTCCACTCCGAGAGCCTTTGTGATTTTCGCAAGATTTTTATCGCTCGTCCAACAACGCGAAAGTTCGATGTTTTTTACGGTTTCTTCTGAAAGTTCGGCTTTTTCGGCAAGTTGAAATTGCGTTAGATTCTGTTCTTTTCTGATTCGTTTTACATTCTCGCCGAGCCGTTTTTGAATGTCGTCTGATGTCATATTTCTATTTTTCAGCAAAACGGAGATTCTCTGAATGACAATTCACAACATATTAAGTAGGTAGGTGTTGCATTTAACACAGAATAATATGTATACTAGAAACATATTTTATAAATTTAGGTTGTTATTTGCACTTAAATTCTCGTAAAAAGGAGTGTTTCTTATGTTTTCAAAAATCAAATCGTGGTCGCTCAAGAAGAAAATCATCGTCGGAGCAATCGCTTTCGTTGTAATCTGTGCAATCGTAGGAATGAGCAGTGACGATGACGGAAACGCGAAGAAAGAAACCGCAAAAGTACCGCGCGTGGGCAAGATATTCGACAAAGCAAGCGACTTCACTTACAGGCTGAACAGCGCAAAAACGGGCGTGGTAATAGATGGACTGAAAAAAGAGAATGAATTTTACGAAAACACTTACACAGTGGTTGTTCCAGCAGAAATAGAGGATTTCCCCGTTGTTGAAATACACTGTATTAAAAGCAGCCCATATAACACTCTGAAGAATCTTGTTGCGGTGGAACTGCCGCCGAGTGTTACTTTGATAGGAGCGTCTGCTTTCAGTTACTGTCCGAATCTTAGGACGGTGGTTTTGCCAAATGTCATAGAGATAGAGAACAGTGCATTTTCAGAATGTAAGTCGCTACAGTCAATAACATTGCCAGCCACAAAGAAAATCGGCGGGAGAGCGTTTGAGGAATGTACTTCGCTTGCATTGGCGTTCTTGCCTGTCGCAACGGAGATTGGCAGGGGAACTTTCCAAAACTGCTCTGCTCGCTCAAAACGGTAACGCTGACTTCCGCAAAAAAAATTGGGAATGAAGCCTTTGCGTACTGCGACCGACTTGAGTCGATTTCACTGCCCGCCGCCGAGAATATCGGTGAAAAAGCCTTTATCGAGTGTATAGGGCTTACTTCGGCAGACCTGCCAAAAGCGATGATGATACATCGATGGGCATTTAATAAATGTTCGTCGCTCGTTTCGGTGGATATGCCGTCTGTCAAAATGATTCGTTCAAATGCTTTTGAGAGATGCACATCGCTTTCACAAGTGAATATGCCCGCAGTTGAGAAAATCTTTCCAAATGCTTTCCATAACACCGCATTGCCGCTCAAAGTACAAGCTGAGTTAGAGAGCAAATATTCGCGCGATGCGGATTAAGTATCTGTAATTGCAAAAAAATTGTCGGCGGACACAAATCGCAAGGAGGATTTTTTTCTATGAAATATCTTTCCGTCTACTCGGATAGATTGTCAAAAAATCAAAATAGGAGGTTTTTCTATGAACGAATATGACGATGACGATATGGACGAGGAGAGCATAGATGGTGTGGCGTGGGAAGCGGGGTGGTATGCGACTTGCTACGCCGACAAATCCGAAAAAGAGCAATGGGAAGAAGACAACCCTTACTATCCCTACGAAGATGCTTTGACAGACGAAGAAATCTACGGAGACGACATCATCTCTGTGTGGCGTGAATATCGTGACGAGAAATCTGTAAGCGATGATTCGGACGAGTTTCCCAGTTTTTCTGACTGGCAAGACAGCAGAAAAGGCTTAGAAACAGAAGATGAAATATCGCAGGATGCAGAAATGTAGCATTTTCTTTTGACGGTGCTACAAATAAGGCAAAGTGAAACCAAAACTTTGCCAACGGAAAATCAATGTAATATCGACAGCGCAAATGCTGAAATCTAGTCTTCACATATCGGGCAGAAGAGATTTTTTCTCGAATGCCTAATTTTTCGATTAACCGTCAAATGCAGACAAAAATCTGCTGAAATCGCGGATTGTTCGTTTCGGCTGCGCTCAACGAACAACTTTTTGCATACATTTTGTAACACTGCTTCCGATTTAGATTCCGAATCAAGTTCGCAATGACGAAAATTCGGCGGAGAATGCGCGCAAATAAAAAACGGCGGAGAGCGTAGTCGAAACC
>CAJOEO010000023.1 GCA_905233535.1 uncultured Treponema sp. | reverse complement strand
TATCCGCCAAGTCCGTAGGTGTCAGCCTTACCGTTGCCGTCTGGGTCTTGTTCGGTAAACGCCTTCATAACTTCAAGGAATTCGTCAGTAGTTGTCGGAATCTGAAGTCCAAGTTTATCCAACCAGTCCTTGCGAATAAGAACGCCCTCGTTGCGAACAATCGAACCTGGCTGAGCCAATCCGAACGAATGAGAAACTTCTTTGCCTTTTTCTGATACAGTGAATGTTGTAAATGCTTTTGCATCTGCATCGTAAAGTTTTGACGTGCGATTTGGCATCAAATCGTACATGTCATCAACACTAGCAAGCAGTCCGTTCTCGACAAGTCGTGGAAGAACTTTGTTTGAAACCATGAAAATGTCTGGAAGGTCGTTTGCAGCACCAGCCGCGTTAATCTTCTGGTCTTGGTCATTCTCTGATGACGGAAGAGCAGACATATTGAGGTTGATGTTCAACTTTTGTTTTACGATGTCGTAACCAATCCAATTTGAAGGTGGCGGACCAGCCTCTGTAACAGCCGCACCATACCAAAGAACAATATCCACGGGCTTATCGCTACCTTTTGCAGAAGCACCCGCTCCGTCGTTCTTCTGACAAGATTCAAGCGATGCGATTGAAAGAATCGTGGCAATAAATGCCAGATTTTTTATCATGTTTCTCATCATTTCCTCCTGAATGAAACATTTTTTATACAAAAGTCGCTACACAAAAGCATAGCGACGATTTTGCAATTACAAGTTTAGCATATTTTAATATTTTTATCAGCCCTTAACACCGCCAAGCATAGTACCTTTTGTAAAGTATTTCTGAATGAACGGATAAGCAAGCATCATCGGAATTGCTGACAAGAAGACGGAAGCCGCCTTAATAGCCTGAACAGAAGCGTCACCGAACGCATTTGCGTCAAGGTTTTCACCCATTGCACTTCCAAGAAGAATGTTACGAAGAAGGATTGGCATTGGCTGAAGTGCCGCTTTATTGATGTAAAGAAGCGGGTGCATAAAGTCATTCCAGTAACCAACTGCGTAATACAAACCGATTGTCATAATAATTGGCTTTGACAATGGAAGAATGATAGAAACCAAGACGTACCATTCTGCCGCACCGTCAATTCGTGCAGATTCTTTCAATGATTCAGGAATACCCTCAAAGAATCCACGCATAATAAGGCAGTTATAAGTTCCGATAGCACCTGGAACGAAAACAGAAGCCAAGTGATTCGACAATCCAAGTCTTGTAATAACAAGGTATGTTGGGATAAGACCAATATTAAAGAGATATGGAACAAGTACAAAATAATTCAATATTTTACGACCAGGCAAATCATGCACAGACATACAGTACGACATTGGAATTGTAAGCGCAAGCGATGTTACAACACCAAAAAGCATGATTTTAAGAGAGTTCCAAAATGCAAGGATAAATCCGTTATTTCCAAGCAACGCTTTATAAGATGACGCATCCCATTTCCACGGTACAAGAATGAACTTATCAAAAACAGAACCAATAAATCCGTTTGGAGTAAGTGACTGCGTTATGGTAGCAAGCATAGGAATCGCAATAACCAACCCGATAAACACAAGGAACACATTTACACCGATATAAAATAGTCTATCAGCACCAGTAAGTTTAACTGTCTTAGGTTTTTTAGCCATAATATTCTCCTAACCCCTTAAATTTCCGCACTATAGCAAGGAAGAATCTGCCAACTTCTTGACAACTTTGTTGGACACCATAACGAGTGCAAGACCAATAGCACCTTTGAATATACCAACCGCAGTTGCAAGCGCAAATCTAAACTCAAGAAGGCCTTGTCGGTAAACCCAAGTATCAATAATATCCGCAACCGAGTATACAGCAGGCGAATACAACATGAACATTTGGTTGAATCCCGCGTCAAGAATCGTTCCAAGTTTTAGAAGAACAACCGTAACAATAACAGGTTTAATAGAAGGAAGTGTAATGTACCAAACACGCTGAACCGCGCTCGCACCTTCAACCATTGCAGCCTCAAAAAGCGACGGGTCAATTCCCATAAGTGCCGCAATAAAGATAATCGCAGCCCAACCCATTTCCTTCCATGCGTCAGAAATGATAACAATAACTGGGAATGTATGAGTATCTGTCAAGAAATTAACAGGAGTTCCGCCAAAGAACTTGATAACGTCATTCACCAAACCGTCGCCAGGAGCTAACAACGACAGCAAAATACCATACATGATAACCCAAGAAAGGAAGTGTGGAAGATACGCAAGAGTCTGAACTACTCTACGCAATATATCACGAGTACATTCGTACAAAGCAACCGACAAAATAATCGAAAGAGGTACAGAAATGCACAATTTTGCAATACTATACAAAATCGTATTGCGCAACAACTCCCAAAAGTAGACCGTCTTGAAGAAGTCCACAAAATTCTTAAAGCCAACAAATGAACTTCCCCAAACACCATCAGTAGGCTTAAAATCCTTGAACGCAATTTGACCGTTGATGATAGGTCCATACTTCAACATCGCGTAGTACACGACTGGCACGATGAGTAGCGCGTAGACAGAAAAATGCCTTTTCATGTCCTTCCACAGGTCTTTTTTAGGTCCCTGAAGAGCTGTTGTTTCTTTTGCAACCATACATTACCTCAGTTTTTTTTGTTTAACGGAAACCCGCTAACAGAATGTTCTTATATATTATTCTACAAAAACGAAGTTGTAAATCAAAATTTTTGGCGAATTTTTCCTGGTGATATACCATAAATTTTTTTAAACACTCTACAAAAATATGCCTGGTCTTGAAATCCTGAACGTTCAGCAATTTCGTAAACGGAGTCGGTAGTTTCGAGCAGAAGTTTTCTTGAAATACAGATTCTATAGCGATTTAAGTATTCCCAAAGTGAAAGCCCAAGTTCGCGATGAAAAATGCGAGTTAAGTAATCTTCGCTAACGTTTACAGCGTCTGCAAGTTTCCAACGAACGATTTGACTTTTCACATTTTGATTCAAATAAAGTATAGCGCGTTTCACAAGTGCGCCCGTGTTCGGTGGCAAAATTTCATCGCCCGACAAAATTCCCAAAACGCGATTTGCAAACGGTTCTGCTTCTGCAACTTCGCGATTGCAAACTATCACGCGAGGGTGCTTGCAAAGTCGTTCCACTGTTGCGCTGTTCAAAACCTCTTCGGGAAGAATAAGAATAGGGACAAGAACTGTGCGCACGTTTTGCCGAATCTGCACAATCGCGTCTTCGTCCATTTCTTCAAAAACGATTAGCGACGGCGTTATTTCGGCAAGAATTCTGTCAAAATATTCCATAGATTGAATGCTCACCGAGTTTGAATCTGTCGCCCAATTTCCGTATTTTGTGCATTTTGCGCCAACAAACAAAACGCTTTTGCTTTTTTGCAATTTGACTTTTTCT
Organism: uncultured Treponema sp.; assembly: GCA_905233535.1. Taxonomy (GTDB): domain Bacteria; phylum Spirochaetota; class Spirochaetia; order Treponematales; family Treponemataceae; genus Treponema_D. Next base: position 8,683 of record CAJOEO010000023.1, on the reverse strand, counting down.
TCGAGAATTTCAAGAAACGTATGCCCTATGAACATTCGACTGAAACAAATGACAGGTGAACGAAAAAGTTTATCGCTTCGACGAAAACTATACACTTTTATCCATTCGTCGATTGGCGCGTCGTCTGGATTCCACAAAAAAACGTTTTTATCAAGGCTCGAATCGTTAAAAACGTCGTTCGTAACGGGAAGAATTTTCTCGCCAAAAATGCTTTCTTGTGCAACATTTGAAATCGAACGAACGAGCATTTTTCCCGACGAGATTTTTGCAGGCGGAAGCCCGCCCAAATTGGGCAAGGGAAAAGAGATTTCCGTTTTTTCTCTAAAATGTCGAATCTCGCCGTATTGAAGAAGAACTATTTTTTCTACAAGTTGAAGTTCAGGTTTTCCCCAATCAAGATGATTAGACGAAAAACGAATGTGAAGCCCGTTTACGTCAAATTCCACGGACGGCTCGCAAATTTCGTCGTCTTCGTCAAAAATCGAATCGAACGCCTTTTTTAGTCGCGCAAGGTCGCCAAACAAAAGCGGAACGTCCGACGAAATCAGAGAACTAATGCTTGCGGGCAAAATCTGCCGAACGTCAAAAAGTCGTTTGTCCATCGGCAAATCGTCAACTTGCGAACGCGTCAAATCCACGAGCGTTTCCGTTTTTTCCAACTGCGCTTCGATTTGCGAACGAATGAACAAAAGTTGGTCGCTCAAAAGTTCAGAATCTTCAAGCCCCGCGTTTATGTTGCTTTCCATTTGCGAAACTTTCGCGGACAAATCTTTTAGCGGGTCTAAAAGTTCGCTACCAACAGCCGCAAAAAATTCCGTTTTTTCAAATTCCGCCTGTTCCGCAAGAATTTTCGCCTGTTCAAGTTCTTCAAAAAGGAAAATATTTTGAAGCGCGTTGCTAATCGAACCGCGCAAATCCTCAAAAATCTTTCCGTCAAGCGAAGCCTGCTCCAAAACAATATGACCAAAAGAACGATTTTGACCAAAAAGCGGCTGAATCAAAAAAATTCCGCGTTCAAAATCCGAAGAAATTTGTTTTGGAAAAAGTAGATTTTTGTCGAACGAAATTTCCAAAGAATCCAATCGAGAATTTTTTTCGTTCAAATTAAACCCGCCAATATAACGTGAAATTCCATCATTACCATATAATATAAGAGCGCATACACGAATTCCCATTTTTGGCAAGTGTTCTTTAAGAAGACGCAAAAGCGTCGCGCGATTATGAACGGAAAGCAACGCCGTTTTTAACGAACTCATTTGAGAGCCTTGAATCATGAAATCATGGCGTTTTTTTGCAGAAACTCGGCTAAAAACAGAAGAAACCATTACAAGAATCACACGAATCGTGTTTTTAACTTTATTTTCATCTATAAAAACAGAAGAACGTATTGCAGAAATCGCATCAAATATGTAAGAAAGTTCGCCTTCCTTTTCAAAATAAGATTCTAACGTTTCGTCCAAATACAAAAAAAATTCATCTCGCGAAGAAGAGAAAAAAAGTTCCAAAAGAGATTCGATTTTGGCACGAAATTCCACGCCAAAATTACAAAAAATTCTAAAAAGTTCGTTTTTAAGTTGCTGACGATTTTCAATTTTTCCGCGGAATTCAGAACCAATCGTCCATCTAAAAATCGAATTGCAACCACAACTTTCGCGAATTATCGGAAACGCCGACAACGCTTTGTCGCGTGGCGTTTCGCCAAGAAGAATCTGAAAAAGCAGATTCACCGCTTCCGCGCCAAGTTCCGCCTGTGGCATTCGAACCGTAGAAAACGGAACTTGAGCCGCCCTACTCTCCTCCGAATCGTTAAAACCGCCCACCAAATAATCGCGCGGGGCAAAATATCCATGTTGCGCAAGATAATCAACAACGACGCTCGCCATCAAATCGCTCGCGGCAATCAGCGCGTCAAAATCCCGCCCAGGAATCAAACCGCGTTCTTCAAACAATTCCTCCGCGGCTTTTTGCGCTTCGTACCAAGAACAACAACTCGAAACGAGTTTTACGTCAATTCCGTCCGCGTCGTTTTCGCGAATCGCGTCGCAATACGCACGAAATCGGTCTTCCGCCGACGAATGATTCGCAGGTCCACGCACAAACGCAATTCGCCGAACAGCGTGATGATGAATGAAATGCTCCACGAGTTTTTTCATTCCTGTGTATGCGTCAAATTTGACAAGTGAATGACCTTCGATTTTCTGCCCAATCGTAACGAACGGAATAGAAGAAAATTGTTTGTGAAATTCGGCAAGTTCAGGAATCGAAATCGTCCCGCCAATGCTACTCGCCCAAGAAATCAGCCCGTCGAGATTTTGTTCGTTTGCAAGAGAATAGATTTTATTCTGCAAAATTTGAACTTTGTCAGAATTGTCGAGTTTTCCGCCAGGAAAAATAAAAAAAGAACAATTATGCTTTTTCGCCGCATTTGCCGCACTTTCCCAAACTTTTTGCGACGAACCTGCATGAACGGTGGCAAGCACTAGCCCAATTTTTTTTGAATCATTTGAGCTTAAACTGTTCTTTTTCATCATTTCCTCGAAAATTCTCAATAAAAATAAAATAATAGTATAAACCGATGTCGTTTTTTTCACAAGTTCGACCGTTTTTCTACAAATGCGCCATTAAGAATCGCGCAAAAAATCGACTTTTTAACATTCTTATGGTAAAATCGCGCATATTTTTTTGAGGAGTTTTTATGCAGATTTCAGATTCGATTAAATACGTTGGCGTGGACGACAGAAAAATCGACCTTTTTGAAGGGCAATTTTCTGTTCCCGAAGGAATCGCGTACAATTCTTACGTTGTTTTTGGCGAAAAAATCGCGGTAATCGACAGCGTTGACGAAAATTTCGGCGAAGAATGGCTTTCAAACGTGCAGAAAGAACTAAATGGAAAACAAGCAGATTTTCTTGTAGTTCAGCACATGGAAATGGACCACTCGTCAAATATTCAGAGATTCATGGAAAAATTCCCCGACGCAAAAATAGTTGCGTCAAAAATGGCGTTCGTGATGATGAAGTCGATGTTCGGCACGGATTTTACGCAAAATCAAATCGTTGTGGCAGACGGCGCGACGATTGATTTGGGCGGAAAAACGCTTCGATTTATTGCCGCTCCAAACGTGCATTGGCCCGAAGTAATTATGACGATTGACGATGCGAACGGCGTTCTTTTTTCGGCAGACGCTTTTGGAAAATTTGGCGCGCTCGACTTTTACGACCCCGAAGGTTGGGCGTGCGAGGCGCGACGCTATTATTTTGGAATCGTCGGAAAATTCGGCGCGAACGTGCAGAGCGTTCTCAAAAAAATCGCGTCTTTCAAAATCCAAACGATTTGCCCGCTCCACGGTCCAGTTCTCAAAGGAGAAGAAGCGGCGGACGCGCTACGACTTTACGATATTTGGTCGAGTTACAAAGTTGAATCTGACGGCGTTGCAGTCTGCTATACCTCTGTTTACGGTCATACTAAAAAACTCGCGGAAAAGTTGGCGGAAATTCTAAAATCAAAAGGCTGTCCAAAAGTCGCTCTAAACGATTTGGCGCGTGAAGACACATACGAATGTGTAGAAGACGCATTCCGCTACGGAAAACTCGTTCTTGCGTCCACAACGTACAACGGCGGCGTTTTCCCGACGATGCGAGAATTCATCGACCACTTAAAAGAACGCGGCTACCAAAATCGCACCGTCGCATTTATAGAAAACGGAAGTTGGGCCCCAGCTGCCACAAAAACAATGAAAGCAATGTTTGACGGAAGCAAAGAAATCGCATTTGCAGAAACGAGCGTTAGCGTGAAAATCGCGCCAACTGCGGACACGCAGGCGCAACTTGAAAAACTCGCCGACGAACTTTTGAAATAACATTTGTCAACGAAAAAATGCTGTGGTTTCGACATCGCTCAACCACCGCATTTTTTTTCGATTAAAGGAAAACGGCGGTTGAGGCACTCGAAACCGCCGTTTTGTTTTCAATCTGCGGATTTTTTCTGTTCGATTTCTTGCGGAAACGTCATTGTTACAAGAACAATCGTCAAAATTAAAACGACCATAGTAACAGCGGAAAGTGCGAGCAGTTGTTCAATCGAAAGACGCACAAAAAGGGCGCAAAGCGCGGGCGTAATCAAAATCGAAAGTGCCACGCCCGCAAAACCAAAAATCCACAAATATTTCATTAAAATCCTCGTTTTGAAAATCATTCGATTACAAAATCCGTTCCGCTGTCGTTAAAAACGGCGCGGGAATTCTGCTTTTTGAAATAATCTTCGATGAACGCGCGGATTTTTTCGTTCGGCTCGTCGAGCGAAAACGCGGAATACGAACACATATCGTGAAAGTGGACATTCACAGAAAATGCGTCCTGCACAGCTTTTTTCAGCGCGAGAACCTGCTCAAATTGTATGTTTTTCATGGAAAAAGTATACGCGAAATCCTAGTTTAATCAAAGTTTTTCGGCTTTTAGAAAATTGCATTTCGCGTTTTTGTGTTTTATACTGATTTTGGCGGAAAAAGCGTGGAAGAGAACAATACAAACCGCAAGGTAAAAGATAGCGTTTTTGTCGATTTGTTTGGAAAAGATGAAACTGCGCCACAGAACTTTTTAGATTTATATAACGCCTTGCACGGCTCGAATTTAACGCTGGAAAACACAGAACTGCGACAAGAAATGCTTGATAGCGTGCTATATATGACGTATGCAAATGATGTTGCAATGATGGTCAACGGAAAAATCGTTGTGCTTATCGAGCATCAATCTACGGTGAACGAAAATATGCCACTGCGTCTTTTGGATTATGTAACGCGCATTTATGACAGAATTATTCCGAGCAGGGCGAAATTTAAGCGCAAGATGATAAAAATCCCATTGCCAGAGTTTTATGTCTTGTACAATGGCACGGAAAAATTGCCTGCCGTGAGCGAAAAAAGGCTTTCTGAATCATTTATGAAAGAAGAGGGAGAGAATGAGCCACCGTCGTTGGAACTCATCGTAAAAATCTACAACATAAATGCGGGAGTTGGAGATGCGCTTTTGCAAAAATGCACGGTGTTGCAGCAATATACAACGCTCATTGATTTGGTACGCTATGCAAAAGAGCATACAGAGGAGCTTGGCGTGGAAGAGCCGTTTACATGGGCAATAAAAGAAGCACGAAAACGGGAGATTTTGCCGAACTATTTGGAGCGAAAAGCGGCGGAGGTGATAAATATGTTTACGATGGAATATGATTATGACACAGATATTGCCGTACAAAAAGAAGAAGCCCGACAGGAAGGACGACAGGAAGGCTTGCTTGATGGGCTGAAAAGTAGCATTGTTGCATTGATGAAGACGATGAAAATGAGTGCAACAGAGGCTATGACTGCGCTTGGAATCCCCGCGTCTGAACAGCCCAAATTTGCCGCGATGATACAATAAGCCGTGCTTTTCCAAATGTAATGTTGTTTTTGGATTTTTTTCGGTGGTGTTCCTAAAAGGTATGCTGCTAAAAAACTGTCATTTTGAAGCATAGCGAAGAATCCATTTGTTTCGAGATGTTTCGCTTAACGCTCAACATGACAAAAAATTCCAGCATACTTTTTAGGAACACCACCTTTTTTTCGTCATCAAAACGGACTTTTTGAAATCATAACCGAAATAAAAAGAACCGCCGCCGCCATTATGTCTGCGCCGAAACTCGCTTCCGCCATAATCGCGAAGAAAAGCACAGTCGGGGATTCTCGCCCATTTTTCTTATCCTGCTTTATCACGGGCAAAGCGATTTTCAAAGCCAAAACCGCACCGAAAATGCCCAAACAAAAAAGCGACAAAGACAAAAAAAGGCTCATTTTTATTATACAAATCAAAATCGGAATCGCAAAACTCAAAACAGCAGAAAGCGCAAGCACACATTTTTTGCGGTCGCTCATTTTCATTTTCTCCAAAAAATTATCCCGCAAAATCGCGCGATTTTGATTGCGTTTGTGTTTCCATTATGATTTCGATATTCTCGTTGTTCATTCTTCCTCTTCAATTCCTCGTAACGCGCATACAGAAATTGCAGTATTCATCGCCGCGAAAAATCGTTTTGTCGCGCTCAAATCGAAGCGTCGGGTGAATATCGTTATAAATCACTTCGTCGATTCCGCAGAACGCCGCGCAGATTTCAGGGCAGCCAAGTTCTTTCGTCAGCTCAAAAAAACGGCACCTTTTTGATGTGAACTTCTGCAAAAGTGTCCGTGTCAGTAATTATCTCCGCGTTTTCGCCAGCCTCATTTTCCACAAAAATATGCGTAAAATTCCGCAAGAAATCCGCGTCGCTTTTGAAGCGATTTGCAAGATAATCGTGTCCGCGCTTTCCGTCGATGTAGTAGATTTCTCGGAAAATCTCAAGCGCGTTTTCTTTGCTCATCTTTTGCAACGTCCTGTAGAGAGCCACAGATGGCAGAATATAAAAACGCTCGTCCTCGTCTGCGTTTTCAAAATCTGAAACAAGTTTTAAATAGTTTTGCTTTGTTTTCTCAAAAAGTTTTTCGTTTTTTTTCTTGTCAAAGTGCTTTTGCAAAACGGATTTTGTGTTTCCCTCAAAACTTCCGCCGTAACATTTTTCTATCAATTCATCTTTGTTCATCTCTTCTCCCATAAACCAAAAACAGCCACAGACTTTTTATTTTAATCTACGGCTGTTTGTTTAGCGAATCCGAATATCGAAAAAAATTCCGTCGCTTCCGATTCTTTTTAAAGCCACGCATTATTTTGACTTGACTTTTAGCGAATTCGCCGCGCTCATTGAAGCAAAAATGGACTGATTTCATTTCTAAAAAATAGCGCGAAAAATCAAATCTGCGGTCGCTTTTATGAGGCGACCGTTTGTTTTGTTTTACGCTTGCAAAATGCGAAAAATCTCGTATTCTAATTTTTATGAAAGAAGATTATTCGATGATAAAATCGCTTTTTGAAGCGCAAGATTTCAGAAAAAGAATAAAAGTCTGGAATCATTATGAAAAAAAAAGCCGATTTTTGAGAAAATTGAAATGATAGTTCCTAAAAATGTGCAGGTCGAAAAAAAAGATTTGGCAACCGATATGATTTTCGTGAAAGGCGGAACTTTTGAAATGGGAATACGCCGCGCGGGGCGGAATCAAAAACGACGGCACAATTTACAACGGAAGCAACAATGCCGACGAAGTGATGACTAAAAAGCCGAACGGTCTTGGCATATACGATATGGCTGGAAATGTGCTGGAACTTTGCTGGGAAATACAATTAGATAAAAAAGTATCGTATACAAGAGGAGGCTGCTCTGTTTATTGTCCAAAGGAACATTGTTCTGTTTTTGCAAGAGCGCACGCATTCAGAATAAAAGACCACGACGACGGCGTTGGCTTTCGTCTTGTGCGGACAAAATTGTAAAAAACAGAGCAAACGGTCGCTTTTAAAAGGCGACCGTCTTGGATTCTGAAACGATTTTCAGAATGACGAAATCGAAAAATCGAAAAATGTTTTGGAGAAAAAAATGCGTAAATTCAAAGTGGTTTCGCCGTATTCGCCAAGTGGAGACCAGGGCGATGCGATTGAAAAACTTAGCGGCGGATTTTTGCGCGGCGACCGCTATCAAACGCTCAAAGGCGTTACGGGTAGCGGCAAAACTTTTACGATGGCAAAAATCATCGAGCGCGTGCAACGCCCCACGCTCATCATCAGCCACAACAAAACGCTTTCGGCGCAACTTTACCGCGAGTTCAAATCGTTTTTTCCGAATAACGCCGTGGAATATTTTGTTTCGTATTACGATTATTATCAGCCAGAGGCGTATGTTCCCGCCCGCGATTTGTACATCGAAAAAGATGCGGCGGTCAACCGCGAAATCGACCAACTCCGCATAAAAGCGACTTATTCTCTTATGGAACGGCGCGATGTGATTGTGGTTGCTACAGTTTCGTGCATTTACGGGCTTGGAATGCCAGATTTGTACAAGGAAATGAGAATCCACATCGCAAAAGGCGAAATTTTCGACACGCGAAAATTTGAAATCGCTCTCGGCTCGATTCAGTATCAACGGAACGATATGGTTTTGGAGCGCGGAACTTTCCGCGTTCGCGGCGACACAATCGAAGTTTTCCCGCCGTATATGGAAACCGACGCGGCGTATCGAATCGAACTTGATTTTGACGAAATTTCAAAAATCCGAAGATTCAATGTTTTAAATCGAAATATCGAGGAGGAACTCGACGAACTTTTCATTTATCCGTCAAAGCATTTTGTTGTTCCGCACGACGAACTCGTAAAATCTACGGAGAAAATTCAAGCGGAACTTGAAGAGCGACTTGAAATTTTGCGCGGCGAAGGAAAGATTTTGGAGGCGGAGCGGCTAAAATCGCGCACGGAATACGACATCGAAATGATGAAAGAAATGGGCTACTGCGCGGGAATCGAAAATTATTCTGCGCCGATTTCTGGGCGAAAAGCGGGCGAGCCGCCTGCAACGCTTTTGCATTATTTTCCCGACGATTTTTTGTGTATGATTGACGAGGCGCACGTTACAGTTCCGCAAATCGGTGCGATGTACGAAGGCGACCGAAGCCGCAAGCAGAATCTTGTGGATTTTGGATTCCGCCTGCCTTCCGCGCTTGATAATCGTCCGCTAAAAGCGGCGGAGTTCGAGGCAAAAATGAATCAGGTGATTTTTGTAACGGCGACTCCTCGGAAAG
>CAJOEO010000022.1 GCA_905233535.1 uncultured Treponema sp. | reverse complement strand
CAAAGGCCCAAAAAAATCGCCTTTGGAAAAGAGCCGAAAACGTCCGTCCAAATTGCGTTTCCAATTGAACAACTCGCCGCCGCGCCAAAAAATCCGCCTAAAAATCCTGCAACGCTTTTGTTTGGGCTTGCTTTTACGATACCTTTGTTGTTTTTTCCAAAAAGATTTCCAAAAAGCCATGCCGCGCTGTCGCACATAAAAACAGAAAACAAGTAGACGGCAATAACGATGCTAGAATTTTCAACCGTTGTAAGTCGTGCGATGAATGCAGGAAAAAATCCGCAGTAAAGAATTATGAATGAACTTGACGCAAGACTAGCATTTGATGAAGAAAATTCTTTTTGAAATATTGCTTCGTAAGCCATACAAACCATGATTGCGCCCATAAAAACATAGTTTGAAAGCATTTCGTTCAACGAAAAAATTGCGCAAAGTGAAGCAAGAATCGTCGTAATCAAACTTAAACTGACGACTAACACTTTTGGTTGGCAACGTTGTTTTTTTGCAAAAATCTCCCAAAATTCGCCAGAATCAAGTGCAGACATTAAGATTAATATTATGTGAATCGGTAAATGATGGAAAATATCCACATAAACCAATCCAACAAATAGCGGAACACCTACAATAAATGTAAATAACCGCGGAAGAACTTTTTTTATGCCCATATTAAACTCCATTCCCTTGAGTTTTTGGAACTCCTCCGAATCGTCTGTTCCGATGAGAAAATTCCGTTAGGCTCGAAAGGAATTCCTCCTCTGTATAATCGGGCCAAAGCGTGTCCGAAAAAACGAACTCCGCGTAAGCGCATTGCCAAAGAAGAAAATTAGAGAGCCGTTTTTCGCCACCTGTGCGAATCATCAAATCAACATTTGGCAAGCCGCCTTCATCTAACGAATGAGAGATTTTTTCGTCATCGATTTGTGCTGGCGAAATCTCTCCGCGCGAAACTTTTTCCGCCAAAGAACGAACGCCTCTCACAATTTCGTCGCGACTTCCGTAATTGATTGCAAGCACACAAGTCGTCCCCGTAAACGAAGCAGTTTCTTCTTTTGCTTTTTGAATTTCGTTGCGAATTTCGGCAGGAAGTCCAGAAATGTCGCCAATGTGAAGTATTCTGATTCCGTTTTTTTTGTAAAACGCGAACTCTGCACGCAAATGTAATTTTATTAGCGACATTAAATAGCCGACTTCCGTTTCTGCGCGCTTCCAATTTTCCGTGGAAAACGTGTAAAGCGTAACATACGGAATCGAAAGTTTTGCCGCGGCTGCAATAATTCGCTTTGCCGCGTTCAATCCTTCTTTGTGTCCAGCCGTTCTAGGAAGTCCGCGGGAACTCGCCCAACGTCCATTCCCATCCATGATGATTCCAACGTGAACAGGAAGTGCGTTTGCGCTTTCGTTCGATGATTCGCCAGTCATTTTTTACGAAAGAATTTCCTTTTCTTTTGCCTCGTAAATATTGTCGTGAGTTTTTGAAGCGAATCCGTTTCTTTTTTCAATTCGTCCTCGGTGATTTCGCCAGATTTTTGCCTTTTTTTGAGGTCGTCGTTTCCATCTCGGCGAACGTTGCGGATTGCCGTTCGGTACTCTTCCGCCATATTTTTTGCTTGTTTTACAAGTTCTTTTCGGCGTTCAGCAGTAAGAGCGGGAATCGCAATTCGAATCACTTTGCCGTCGTTTGACGGATTCAATCCGAGGTCGGCTGTTAGAATCGCTTTTTCGATTTCCGTGATGAGCGATTTGTCAAAAGGTGCAATTACAACTGAACGAGCGTCTGGAATCGAAACCGTTGCGACTTGATTTAATGGCGATTTACTTCCGTAGTAGTCCACGCGAACTTTATCGAAAATCGACGCTGAAGCTCGTCCTGTACGAATCGCGTTTAGCGATTCTTTGAACGATGCGATGCTTTTTTCCATGCGAGAATTTGCGTCAAATGACATGGTTTTCTCCTTGTTACAAATTAAAAAAGCGACCGGAATACCAGAAACCGACCGCTTACCTCACCCGAAAAATTAGACAGAGCGAAGTAGAGTTCGGCTATTTGCCGAGAACGTACAACGCAACTTTTCCAAACGAAAGTTTTGCACCTGCCGTTTTTCCGACTTCTTCCAATTTCTTTGAAACTGAAACTTTGTCGTCTTTTACAAACGCTTGGTCAACAAAACAGATTTCAGCCAAATGCTTTTTGATTTTACCTTGCAAAATTCCAGCCTTGACGTTTTCTGGTTTTGAAGCCATTTTCTCGTCCTGTGCCATCTGTGCCGCAAAAATATCTTTCTGCTCGTCGATGTACGACTGAGGAACGTCTTTCTGCTCGATGTACGCTGGAGTAAACGCCGCAAGATGAAGACAGCAATCTTTTGCAAACGTCTTGACATTCTCGTCCGTCGAACCTTCAACGACAACAACCGCCGCCGTTTTGAAATCCGAGTGAACGTAAGTTGCAGCAGACGCACCCGCTGGAACGTCAATAACTTCAACCTTGCGCAATGTCATGTTCTCGCGGATTTTTGTTGCAAGTTCAAGCACCAAATCCTCGAGTTCTTTTTCGATTTTTGTGTAGCCTTTTGCAAAAACCGCGTCCAAGATTTTCTCGCCAAGCGCGATAAAATCCTCGTTTTTCGCAACAAAATCCGTTTCGCAAGTAACTTCCGCCACCGCGATTTTGCTTCCGTCTTGACGAATAAAAACGCGACCTTCGCTCGTTGCGCGTTCTGCACGTTTTGCAACCGCTGCGAGACCTTTTTCTTTCAAGATTTTTTCTGCTTCGGCTGCGTTTCCATTTGCTTCAGTGAGAGCCTTTTTGCACTCCATCATGCCCGCGCCAGTTTTTTCGCGGAGAGCCTTAACGTCGGCTGCTTTGATTTCCATATTTTTCCCCTGTATTTACTTTGTGAACTTCTCTTCCAAATCCTCTTCCTCGTCGTCGGAGTCTTCTGGTCGAGTTTCTTCTGTTGGAGTGTAATTCGAGTAATCGTCGATTTCTTCGTCGTCTTTTTTCGTTGAAGCATCTGTAACAACTTCGTCTTCGTCGCCGAGAGTTTCGATGATTTTAAGACCTTGCTCGTTGTCCGCTTCGAGAACAGCGTTTGCAATAACCGACGTAAAAAGAGAAATCGCACGAATCGCGTCGTCGTTTCCAGGGATAGGATATGTGATTCCCTCTGGGTTACAGTTCGTATCAACAACCGCCACCACAGGAATCTTCATGCGGAGAGCCTCTGCAACTGCGTTCTGCTCTTTGTGCGTGTCAATGATGAAAATAACGCCAGGAAGTTCTTTCATGTCTTTAACGCCACCGAGATTTTTCTCGAGTTTTGCGCGTTCTTTCAACAACGAAGAAACTTCTTTTTTGGTGAGATTGTCGAATGTTCCGTCAATCTCCATTTTTTCGATTTTCTTTAATCTTTGAAGAGATTTTTTGATTGTCGTGAAATTGGTAAGCATTCCGCCGAGCCAGCGATTGTTTACATAATACATTCCGCATCGCTCTGCTTCTTTCTGAATTGCTTGTTGTGCCTGTTTTTTTGTACCAACAAAAAGAACCGACTTTCCAGACGAAACGATTTTGCGAACTGCCTCATAACTGTCTTTGATTGCCGCAATCGTCTTCTGCAAGTCGATAATGTGGATTCCGTTCCGCTCCGCAAAGATGTATTTCTTCATGCGGGGGTCCCAACGCTTCACTTGATGTCCAAAATGAACACCAGATTCAAGCAAACTTTTCATGGTTACAACTGCCATAACCATTCTCCTTCACAGGAAGTCTAAACTTCCACCAAACTCTGTTTCTCCGCGCTCGCAAATGCGAACGGGGAAGATTTCGACCTCCGTTCCCGCCTACGGCGTTCTTCGGAAACCGACAGGGACTACTGTCGCACAATGTATTGTAAATTGAAGCCCTGCGCTTTCAACATATCATAAACGGTGGAAATGGGCAAGCCCACAACATTTGTGTACGAACCTTGAATTTTCCTTATAAAACAGCCAGATATTCCTTGTATTTTGTATGCGCCTGCTGCGTCTTTCCATTCTTCTGTTTTTACTAGCCAATCGATTTCTGAATTCGTCATCGAAGAAAATTCAACTTTTGTAATTTCTTTTTTTGAAATCAATTTACCCGAACGCGAATTTAGCAAAGCAACGCCCGTAATAACCGAATGGCATTTTCCAGAAAAATCTTTAAGGAATTTTTTTGCCTCTTCCTCGTTTTTTGCTTTTCCAATTGCGCGAGAATCAAAAATAATCATCGTGTCTGCCGCCAAAATAAGACTCGATTCGTTTTCTTTTAAAACAGAAGCCACTGAAAACGCTTTTCGTTCGGCGAGTAAAAGTGGCGCGTCTTCTGCTTTTATTCCGTTTGGTATTTCTTCCGAACAATTCGGCACAATTATTTTGTACGGAATTTTCATTTGTTCCGACAAATTTCGTCGTCTTTCGGAATTTGACGCGAGAATGATTTTTGCATTTTCTTCCATAAAAAAGATTTCCTTGACAATTTTCGAGTAAACGAATACGATTTTTCTATTCTGAGAGATTAGCTCATTTGGATAGAGCGTCAGCCTCCGGAGCTGAAGGTGGTGCGTTCGAATCGCATATCTCTCAAAGAAAATAAAAAAAGCAGGGTTTTCGCCCTGCTTTTTTTATTGGAAATGTTAATTATTTTCCGTCGCCACCATTGCTAGAAGAATCCTTGAGTTTCTTCAAAAGTGCAGTCGCGCGATTGCGAACTGGTTTAACGTAGCGGTAATCCGCAGCGATTGCGCCCAATTCGCTGACCATTGCGTTTTTGTCTTCAACTTTGTCCGCAAGTTTCTCGTATGCGAGAACGACCTCAGAAGCAAGGCTAGAAGTAGGATTCAAAATACGGTTGCGTTTGTTAGCCCAAGAAATTGTGTTTACAACTTCGTCGTTGTTGTTAATTCCAATGTCGCCGAGCGCACGAACCGCCGCCGTAATAACCATTGGTTCGTTGTCAGCAAGTGCGATTTTTACAAGGCTCTGTTTTGCTTCTTCCGTTGCAACTTTTCCCAAAAGTTCACATGATTTTGCGCGAATGTCAGGAAAATTGTTCATCAATCTTCCGTTTGTTCGCGACTGCAACGTAACGCCCTCGCCTGCAAGGTTTCCAAGCGCAACAATCATGTCTGGTGAAGTGCGTCCTTCATTTACTGCACTCTCAAGATATTGAAGCGCAACCAATTTATTGTCGCGTTCGTCAGAATTTGCCAATTCTGTAATTACAACGTCCTCAACCGTGCTAAAATACGCACTTTCAACCGATTGTTCGTTGCTCTGCGAGAATCCGCCGAATGTTGCCAATGCGACAACTGCACACGCAGCAGATTTTTTCAAAAACTTCATAAAATCCTCCTAGATTTTTGTCTACTAACAAACGATTATAAATCAACGAATTACAAAAAGCAATGAAAACTCACTTTAATTCGATTTTAGTCTTCCAATGGTGGTAAATTTATTTTCCATTCGTTGTTTTCCTTTTTAAAATAGTAAAATATCAAGTCAGAATCATTTTTTACAGAAACAACTTTCACAAAATTTTCAGAAATGTATCGAATTTCCTCCACGAAATGTCCTTTTCGTGCGGGAATGAATACAAATTTGAAGTAGTCTTCTAATGATTTTAGGTCAAAACCTTTTACAGAAAGCCGCGCGGACGCTTTTCTTAGATTTATAGGTTTTGTCCAATACGATACAGATTGTGAGTCAACGAAAGTAAGCCATTTTTTATACTGTTTTTTTTCCATAATTATGGAAAGTTCTTTAATTTTTTGCAAAATCGTCGCTTTATCGAATTCAAATGTATCTTTGTCAACTTCCACTTCGCCTACAGAACGCGCATATTCTTCGTCAATCGGCTCGTAATTTTTTGTAAAATCTTCTTGACTTTCTTCCAAAATTGGTGATGAATTTTCCACTTTTTCTTCGATTTTTGGAATTTCGGGCGTTTCTTCCTTTGATTCTTGAATTTCTTGAGGTCGCTCAAAAACGATTTCTTTCGTTGATTCTTTTTTTTCAGCCGTGTTTTCCGCCGAATTTTTTTCACTAGCGCATGAAATTAATGCAATTAAAATAACAATCGAGATTGTATATCGTGTTTTTATCATAAGGTGAGAAAATATATATTACTTGTTTCATTCAGTCAAATACTGTATATTTATTTTTATGACAAAGGCAATTTTTCCAGGTTCATTTGACCCGCCTACAAATGGACATCTAAATATAATAGAACGCGCTGTACGACTTTTTGATAATGTTGACGTGGTAATTGCACAGAATATAAATAAAAAATATCTTTTTAGTGCAGAAGAACGCAAGGCGGTTCTTGAATCGCTCGTTGGAAAATTTAAAAACGTTTCTGTTCATGTTTGCCAAACGTTAATTGTGGATTATGCAAAAAGTGTTGGCGCAAATATTCTTCTTCGTGGAATAAGAAATTCGCTCGATTTTTCTTATGAATTTGATTTATCGCTTATGAATCGAGAATTAAATTCTTCTATAGAAACTGTGTTTATTCCTACAGACCAAAGATTTATCACGTTAAAATCAAGTGCCATAAAGGAACTTGCATCTTTTGGAGGGGACGTTTCAGGAATGGTTCCAGAACAAGTTGCAAAAATGCTTTTTGAGAAATTTGGAAAATCGAAACGCGATTCTTAAAAACGTCGTCTTTTTTAAGGAATTGACAAGCGAATCGAAATCGGTATAGGATAAACAACATTGTTATTGTCTAACAAAAATACAAGTGAGGTTACATAGAAAATGGCAGTACCTAGAGCAAAAACTTCAAAAGCGCGAACTCGTCGCCGACGCGGTATTAATATGCGCCTTGAAGCACCACAACTAGTTGCGTGCGCAAATTGCAACAATCTTGTCATGCAGCATCACGTTTGCCCTAAATGCGGATTCTACCGTGGAAGACAGGTTATTGAGCCTAGAAGCAACGGCTAATCAACAAATAAAGGAGTGTATTTATGACTGATGAGGAATTGTTCAGCAAGGTTCGAAAACTTATCGCTGAAAAACTTGAGATTGAAGAGAGTTCCATAAAGGAAGAATCTTCTTTCCGCGGAGACCTTGGGGCAGACAGTTTGGATACTTACGAGTTGGTTTATGCCATCGAGGAAACTCTTGGAGTTCAGATTCCAGATGAAAAGGCAAATGAATTTGAGACCGTAAAAGACGCTCTTGAGTTTATCAAAAGTGCGCAAGCCTAATAAGGTGAAAACGCAATTCTTCGGCACAGATTAAGTCTGTGCCTATTTTTTTAGAGGAAGAAAGTGTATTTTCCGAAAGAAAATTTGCCAAAAGAGCGCGTTCAAAATCTTTTGAAATTTTGCAAAAAACTTAATATTAAATTTAAAAATCTTTCTTTGCTTGACCTCGCGCTTCATCACCGTTCGTTTTGCAACGAAAATCATGATTTTGCACACGCGAACAACGAACGTTTGGAATTTCTTGGCGACAGCGTGCTTGGAATGGCGACGGCGGCGTTTTTGTACGTGGACATGGAAGAAAATCCCGAAGGCGACCTCGCTAGAATTAAAGCCGCTGTTGTGAGCGAAGAAACGCTTGCGCCGATTTCTGCAAAAATCGGGATAGATAATTTGCTGATTTTGGGAAAAGGTGAGGAAATGAGTGGCGGGCGCAAAAAAAAGGCAATTCTTGCGGACGCGCTTGAAGCCATAATTGGTGCGCTTTATCTTGATAGCGGTTGGAAATCCGCGCAAAAATTCGTTCTTGAATTGATTGCTCCAGAAATCCGCGCAGTTCAAGAAAATCGGGCGCATAAAGATTACAAAACGCTTCTTCAAGAGTGGTTTCAAAAACGAAGCAAATCTTTTCCGATTTATGAAACGATTAAGAGAACGGGACCTGAACACGACCAAACATTTACCGTTACGGTTCGATTGGCGGAAAAAACTTTTGGACCTGCCACAGGAAAAAGCAAAAAAGAAGCCGAGCAAAACGTCGCCAAAATCACCTATGAAGAATTGACAAAAAACGCAGAAGTTTGATAGAGTTTTTTGATTCTTGTGGTTGCGTCTTGACTTCTGAAGATTTCTACGCAATCGGGCAAGGAAAGGAGTTTTTTTATGAGAAAGGGCATTCACCCCGACTACAAACCAACGAAGATTGTCTGCGCTTGTGGCAATGTAATTGAAACATTTTCCACGGGGGGCGGAAAAGACGGCACGATTTCTGTAGAAATCTGTTCTGCGTGCCACCCGTTCTATACTGGCAAGCAGAAACTCGTTGATACCGCTGGACGCATTGACCGATTCAACAAACGATACGGAATCAAAGCGACAGAGTAGAAGAAAAAGGCTATCCAAAGGGATAGCCTTTTTTTTATTAAATCGAAATTTTCCAAACGCGATGTGGTTTTGTATTTTTGAAATCTTCGTCGATAGTGCTTTGCGTTATTTCTTGCGCAAAAACGTTTGCGCCAAAATCTTTTGAAAGAAAATCCGCGTCAAAGTTGAGTTTTTTAGAATTCGTGGAAAAATAAAGAACGCCATTTTTAGAAAGCAACTTCAAGCAAAGCGAACAAAGTTTCGACCAATCGCGGTTTATATCGAGAAAATTTTTTGTCGCTTTTGAATTTGAAAAAGTCGGCGGGTCTAAAATAACAATGTCGAATTTTTCGTTTTTCTCGTTTGCGTTTTTCAAAAAATCCGCTACGTCCGAACGGACAAAATCGTATTTTTCGCCAGAAAATCCATTCAACAAAAGATTCGATTGTGCAACTGCAAGGTACGTTTTGCTTAAATCCACGCTCTGCACAAAAGACGCGCGTCCCTCCGCCGCAAAAACCGAAAAACTTCCCGTGTACGAAAACAAATTCAAAACGCGCTTTCCCGCACATTCTGAACGGATTTTTTGCCTAAGCGGGCGATGGTCCAAAAAAAGTCCCGTATCGATGTACCCGCTCAAATCAAGGCGAAAAAGTTGCCCACATTCTTGAACTATTCCTTTGATTTCATTTTTTGTGCCGAGTTTTTCGTACTGTTCCATTCCGTGTTGACGACGGCGAACCTTTATAATGACATGATTTTTCTCGATTTTTAGAGTTTCTGCACAACTTTTTGACATTTCTTCCAACCACAAAATTTCCTCTTCTTGCGGTTTTTCATAAGGACGCTCGTAAAGTTGAAGAAGAACCCATTGCCGCGAAGATTTTTCTTGAATAGTAAACAAATCGTTCGCGCTGATTTTTGCATCTTCTTCGCGAAGAAAATCGGCGACTTCAAATTTGTCTTCGATTCCAAACGGCAAAAATTCGTACAAATCCACGGCAAGCGGAACTTCTGGAATGTCGCGGTCGTAAAGTCTGTAACACGTTACGCGATTTTTTCGCGCCCATTTTCGCAAAAGTTTGTAACGCTTTGAAAGTCTATTTGAAAAAATCTCCGCTTGATATTTATTCTGCTCGTCGATTTCACGATTCATTTTGCCCCTCTCATAAAAAAATCCCCGATTCCCCAAATCTGCCAAATGGTTTATAATCTTCCTTTGTTATTCCAATCAAAAATCATACTCGGAAACACAAATTTTATGAACTATTCAGAATTTCATCTTCATGAAAATATCCAACGCGCACTTGCAGAAATTGGTTACGTCGTTTGTACGCCTGTTCAAGAGCGCGTTCTTTCGGAATCGTTGGACGGTTCTGACCTTTACGTTCAATCTCAAACTGGAACGGGAAAAACGGCGGCGTATCTTGTTTCGATGATGCAAGAACTTCTTTCAAACGAAAGCGAACAAAAAAACGCGCTCGTTCTTGTTCCAACGCGAGAACTTGCCGTTCAAGTTGAAGAAGAAGCGCGAAAAATTGGAAAATACACGAATCTTCGTTTTTCGGCTTTTTTTGGCGGCGTGGGTTACGAAAAGCAGATTTCCGCGTTAAAAAATGGCGTTGACATTATAATCGGAACGCCTGGACGAATAATCGATTTACACGAAAATTCTCAAATGGATTTGTCGCACGTTGCGTTTTTGGCGATTGACGAAGCCGACAGAATGTTTGATATGGGATTTTATCCCGATTTGCGAAAACTAATCAAAATTTTGCCGAACGAAAAACGTCAAACAATGCTTTTTTCGGCAACGTTGAATTTGAACGTGAAAAATCTCGCATACGACTATACAACAAATCCAAAGGAAATCACGATTGAGGCGGAAAACATTACGGTTGATGAAATCGACCAAGAATTGATACACGTTTCGAGCAACGATAAAAATCGGCTTTTAATCGGAATCTTGAAAAAAGAAAATCCCGAAAGTTTGATTATTTTTTGCAACACAAAAAAAATGTGTGAAGTTCTTTCAAAACGTCTAAAAATCAACGGAATAAAAAACGAGTTTATAATCGGCGACCTTCCGCAAAAACAGCGACAGCGAATTATGGACAATTTTAAGGCGGGAAAAATCCGTTGTTTGATTGCCACAGACATTGCCGCTCGCGGAATTGACGTGAACGATTTGGCGATGGTCATAAATTACGATTTGCCAAACGAAGTCGAAAATTACGTTCACAGAATTGGACGAACTGCGCGGGCGGGAAAAAGCGGAAAAGCGTATACGCTTTGTTCGGAGCATGATGTTTATTCTTTGATGCCGATTGAACGTTACATCGAAAAGAAAATTCCGTCGCGCGTAGCGGCAGAAGAAGATTTTGCAGAAGACAAAAGTCAAAATTCTTGGGTGCGTACAGGAGATTGGAAAAAAGAAAAAAAGCCGCGGAAAAAGGTTGACGGTGAAAAGCAAAAACGACAAAATCGGGCGACGGACGAAGAAATTGCAGAAATTGCGTTGCTTCCATTTGAAGAGCGAATGAAGCGTTACAAAGAAAAATACGAAAAAGAACGCGAAAAAACTGAAAAAACGAAAAAGCCGAATCGTAGGCGACGAAATCACAAAAAAATCGAGCAGAAATCAAAAGAAATCGCAAACGAACTTTCGCAAAATCCACAAATTCAAAAGGAAGAAACTTCACAAGACGACTAAAAAAATCGGATTTTGGTGGAAAATTTAAGTCGTTTTTCAGAAAAATAAATTACGGAGAAAAAAATGATTACAGTTTCAGATGTTTCGTTGCATTTTAGCGAAAAGCCGCTTTTCAAAGATGTAAATCTAAAATTCACGGCGGGAAATTGCTACGGCATAATCGGCGCGAACGGTGCGGGAAAATCCACATTTTTGAAAGTTCTTTCGGGCGAAATCGAGCGCGATTCTGGCGAGATTTTTATGACACCAGGCGAGCGTATGGCAGTTTTGAGCCAAAACCACTTTGCGTTCGACGAATTCAGCGTAAAAGACACGGTTTTGCAGGGCTATCCAAAACTTCACGAAGTTTCAAAGGCTCGCGACGAAATTTACGCGAAAGCGGATTTTACCGAGGAAGACGGAATTAAATCCGCGGAATTGGAAGCGGAATTCGGCGAACTTGGCGGATACGAGGCGGAAAATCAAATCGAGCAGATGCTTTCTGGACTTGGCTTGGAAGAAAAATTCCACGACAAAATGATGAGCGAACTCGACGAAAGCCAAAAGGTTCGCGTTCTTTTGGCGCGCGCGCTTTTTGGAAATCCCGACATTCTTCTTTTGGACGAGCCGACGAACGGTCTTGATTTGGAATCGATAAATTGGCTTGAGGATTTTTTGCTCGATTTTGAAAACACCGTTATCGTCGTTTCGCACGACCGCCATTTTTTGAACACGGTTTGCACGGTAACTTGCGACATCGATTACGGAAAAATCACGCAGTTTGCAGGAAACTACGATTTTTGGTATCAGATGAGCCAGATTTTGCAGAAACAGGCGAAAGACCAAAAGAAGAAAAATGAAGAAAAAGCGAAAGACCTCAAGGAATTTATTCAGCGTTTTGCGTCGAACGCGGCAAAATCAAAGCAGGCGACTAGCCGCAAAAAAGTTTTGGAAAAACTGGAACTTGAAGATTTGCCCGTTACAAGCCGCAAATTTCCGTATGTTCAATTTGCGATTGACCGCGAAATCGGAAACAATGTTCTTGAATGTCGCAAACTCAATTCAAAGGACGAAGACGGCATTCCGCTTCTGAAAGATTTTAGTCTAAAAGTGAATCGGACGGACAAAATCGCGTTCGTTGGAATTGAACACAACACGATTTCTTCGCTTTTTGACATAATTTCGGGCGAGAAAAACGCGGATTCTGGCGAGTTTTTTTGGGGACAGACTACTAGTCAAACTTACATCGGGCGGGACAACAACAAGTATTTTGACAACGATATGAACATCACCGAATGGCTCAAGCAGTTTTCAAAAGAGCAGGACGACGCTTATGTTCGCGGATTTTTGGGGCGAATGTTGTTTTCGGGCGACGAATCGCTCAAAAAAGTGAAAGTACTTTCTGGTGGCGAAAAAGTGCGCTGTATGCTTTCAAAAATGATGCTTCAAAACGCGAATGTTTTGATTTTGGACGACCCGACGAATCATCTTGATTTGGAGGCAATCGAAAGTTTGAACCAGGCACTCGTAAAATTCCCTGGCGTGATTTTGTTTGCAAGCCACGACCACGAGTTCATTCAGACGATTGCGAATCGAATCGTGGAAATCACGCCGAACGGCGTAATCGACAGAATGATGCCGTTCGACGACTATATGGCTGACGAGCAAGTTCGCGAACTTCGCGCGGAATATTACGCGGGCAGCGAGCGAAAAATCAAGTTCTAATCAGTTGTTTAAATACCTCGTCATACGTTGGCGGGGTATTGACATTTAATTGCTAGATTTGATATTATAACAGAATATTTTTTCCTTATCTTTGTAAAAAGCACTAAAAAATCAATAAAATCAACGCAAAAAAATGGATAAAAAATCGACAGTACACATTCAGAGGAGTCTATAATGGAAACAGAGAACGAAGATTTGCAGTCTGTTCCCGCAGAGATTCAAGAGCAGGAAACGGAAGTTCAGGCGGAGGAATCTCAAGAGGAAGTTGCGGAAGTTCGACCGAAGCGGGTTTATCAGCGAAAGAAGAAAATCGTTCGCGAAGAAACCGAAGCCGAGCCACCCGCAGAAGAGTCCTCCCAAGAGTCGCCGATTTCTCCACAAGCGATTCCTTCAGAAACGGCGCAAGAAACGGAAAATCGCGAAGAAACCGACGGACAGACACAATTTTACCAGCCTAGACGAAATTATACTAATCGAAATTACGGAAACAGAAACTACAACACAAGAGATTTTAATAGAAACGGAAATCGAGAATTCCGCGAATATAATAATAATCGTGGTTATCGTGAAGACGGACAACGGGATTATACTCGAAATTACAGACGAAACTACAACTACGACAAACGCGAACCTCCACTATACGACCCACAAGATTCAGCAGACGATTCTGCATTTGAATCAAAACCAAAATTGATGATAAACGAGTTGACAAAACTTTCAATGCCGAACCTTCGCAACAAAGCAATCGAGTACGGCGTTCCCGAAGAAGAATTGCCCGCGATGAAAAAGCAGGAATTGATTTTTGTTATACTTCGTTCGCATACTGAACG
>CAJOEO010000021.1:17639-26817 GCA_905233535.1 uncultured Treponema sp. | reverse complement strand
AGAGCCGGGCAAAATTACAATCCGCATCAACAGGCTCGATGTGCTCGATGATGGCTCTGGCGTTCTCCCTAAAGGCGAGATTAACGGATTCACTATCGAGGACAACGGCATTGGCTTCAACGGTACGAACTTCGAATCATTTCTCCAGTCGGACTCCCAGCTCAAAGAGGCACGAGGCGGCAAAGGCGTCGGTCGCTTTTGCTGGCTAAAGGCATTTGACGATGTCACCGTGGATAGCGTCTTCAAGGATGAAGAAGATGGCAAATACTACAGGAGGGGTTTCGTCTTCAACGCGACCTCTGTGGGCATTGAAGACCGCGTAACCGATTTTCTTCTCGCCGATTCTTTGAAAGGCACGGACGTGGAATTTTTTGAGCGACGATTTTTTGAAATGATTGACGTTCCGCTTTCAGACCAATTTCCGCTGGAACGCGCCACGGATTTGTTTTTGAAAAATAACCGTTCGTTTTTGCTGGGCGTGCTTTCGCCGTACATAAAACGCCGCGAAAACGATTTTCAAGATTACATTTTGGAATGCAAAAATCGTTTGGAATCGCGTTTGGTGGAAATTTCGCCGAAAATCCAAGAATTTGTGCGCGACGAAATGGACAATTTTTTGACCGTTTTAAACGACGGATTTTCAAATCTTTTAAGAATCGACCGATTTACAGGAAACATCAGCGCGTACATTTCGTTTGTAAAATTGCTTCGCGACCGACTTTCAAAATGGGAAGAAAGTTTGAAGACGTTTCAAAATGAAGAGCCGATTTTGCTTGAAAACGGTTTTGAAGAAGCGGCAAAAAAAATCGAAAAATTGCAAAAATCATTTTTTTACAAAATTCCGCCGTTCGTTCCGTTCCGACGCGAATTGGAAAAAGACGCAATTCTTCAACTTCCAATCGAATCGTTTTTTGAACAAAAAATCCGCGAAAAAATCGCGACCGCCGTTTTGCTTTGGTGGCAAGATTCTTCTCCACCGCGATGAAAATCGCCTTGAGCGAAAAAAAGAAACAAATCAAACAAAAAATGACGTTTCTTTCAAATATTCCCGCGTTTTATTACATAATTTCGCAAGAAAAACAGACGGAATATAGCGCGCTTTTGGAACGAATAAAATCGCGTTCGTTTGGTTCGGCAAAAAAAAGCGCGATAGAAAATGTTGCCCGCTATTGTTTTAAATCTTGGACGATTGACCGCGATTGGCAAGGAATTTGCAAAGACGCGACGGGATTCGTTTCTTTTGTGGACGAATGCGTTTCGCAAAAAAGCGAAGATTTTTTTTACGCGATTGAAGAAAATGCCGATTCGTTCGCGCTTTACGCGCAAGAAAGCGTCGCAAAAATGAAAAATCGCTGTGAACAGTTGGCAGAAAAATCGTTTCGCGTGCAGAATTCTCTTTCGTTTTTGGCGGAAAAACGTATTCTTTTGAATCCTGTTTGCACGCGGTTGGATTCGCTTGGCGAGTGCATTAACGACGCGCTTGAAGTTGACCGCCTTGAAACGCCGAACGAATTTACGCTCGGTTCTGTCGTTTTTTTCAAAGATTACCTATACATGAATTTGGATTCTCTTCAAAAAATCGACGTTCTAAAAAAATACGATTCTGTTTGTATAGAAAACGCGAATTTCGAGCAGACTCAAAAAAGCGAAGGCGTGGGCGACGACGAACTTTCTGTTGCGGAAAAATGCGTGCGCAGCGTGCTTTTGGATTATTGGAAAAACGAAAATCTGCTTTTTGAATACAAAAATAAGTTTGGAAAAAATCTGCAAAGCCTCGACGACGGACAAGTAAACGCGCTTTCCAAAGTCGTTTCGCTTTCGGATTCGCTTTTGCCGCTTTCCGACGCGCAACTTTCGGATTTTGCAAAGGACGCGAACATTCCGCTTTCTCCAAATCGCCAACGGCAAATTCGTTTAATTGTCAGCGGAATCGAAAAAAATTAGACGGAGGAAAAAATGAATTACGTTTTGGGAATCGATTTGGGAACGACAAATTGTTCGGTTACGGCGATTGACGAAGACGGGCGAACGACGGTTATAAAAAATACGGACGGGGAGTATATTACGCCAAGCGCGGTTTATTTTGAAAACGAAAAAAACACGTTTATCGTTGGAAAACGCGCAAAACAAAAGGCGATTTTTGGCGACGGTCGGCTTGTTACGCTTGTAAAACGCGAAATGGGGCGCAAAAAAGAAGAAGTGCGCTACGATAAATTTGACAGGTCGTTTCACCCGTATAATTTTTGGGGACGCGATTTTTCGCCCGAAGAAATTTCGTCGAAGATTTTGAATCAACTGCGACGCGATGCAAATCGTGAACTTGGAACGGACGTTCGTCGCGCGGTGATTACTTGTCCAGGGTATTTTGGTCAAAACGAAAAAGAGGCGACGCGAATCGCGGGCGAAATGGCGGGGCTGGAGGTTTTGGAGGTGATTCCCGAACCGACTGCGGCGGCTCTTTCGTACAGCACGGTTTGCAAAAAAGACAGAGAGCGCGTTTTTGTTTTTGATTTGGGCGGTGGCACTTTTGACGTTACGATTTTGGAGATTTCAAAAGAAAACGGCGGAATCAGCGTGGAAACTCGCCAATGTGGCGGCGACCCGCGTTTGGGCGGCGCGGATTGGGATTTTTATCTGCTCGATTATGTGATTACAAAGTTTGACGAAAAATTCCACCGCGACCTTTCTTTTGAAGAGGGCGAAGAAAAAGAAAAGGCATACGGAAAACTCAAACTTGACGTGGAAAATGTCAAAGCGACTTGAAGAAAAAATTACGCGGGGCGAGTACGCGAAAATCACGCAAAAATTGACGGAACAATGTCGAACGTATTGCGAAAATCTGCTTTCTGACGCGAATCTTTCTTGGCGCGACATAGACACGATTTTGATGGTTGGAAGCATGAGCAACTGTCCGTCCGTGCAGGACGCGCTAAAAAATTGGAGCGGAAAAGATGTCGTTTTTAACGCGGTGAATCCAAAAACGTGCGTAAGTGAAGGCGCGGCGATTCGGGCGTTTTTGAAAACGTGCCAAAAATCTGGAAAGACGGCGGTGGTTCAATCTTTGGAAGAAAAACCGAATTACGAAAACGCCGACAAAAAAATCGAAACGGCGGAGATTTCTGGAAAACGCACGCAAACGCGGATTCTTTGCGCAACGAGCGTTTTGCCGAGTTCGATTTGTTTGAAATTGCGTAGTCAAAAAACGGGCAAGTTTTCTGCGTTCAAAATGCTCAAAAAAAATGATGTGTATCCAACGGAATTCGTGCGGGATTTTCCGATTGGGCGCGACGGGCTTTCGCAAGTTTTGCTTTTGATTTTGGAAGGCGAGTCGGACGACCCCGCGCTTTGCGCCGAGTTGGGAAACGCGGTTTTGCCTTTGGACGGCGAACATTTTTCGCACGACCGCGTTCGTGTAACGTTTTGCGTGGACGAAAATGGGATTATTCAAGTTTCCGCATTGGATTTGCGGACGAATCGAAAAGTTGACGCGAAAATCCAGCGGACGAACGCGCTTTCGGAAGAAGAAATTGCTCGCGCCAAAAACGACGCAGAAGAAGACGAGTTCGTCTTGGCGTAATGGCAAACGCGGTGGTTTCGACTACGCTCAAATGCCGTGTCTGTGCAAGGGGCTTAAAGCCCCTTGCATAATTAGAGTTCTCCTATGATGTATTTTTTGAATTCCGAATGAGTAATAAAACGAAAGTCGCCTTTAATCGTATTCGTGTATACGAACAAAAATATTCCTTCATCCATTAGCGGTTCGATTTGTGAGAAAAGAAGCAGTCTAACTCTTCATCGAACCAATCGTTTGACGCATAACTCAAAAGGGAATCAAGAGAATTGTTTTTCAAAATTGACCGCAAACTTTCGTAATGCTCAGGATAAACAAGATTCTTGTTGTTTTCGCCGCCGTCTTCTCCAAGGACGGGGAGGTCGTTGCGGCCGCGCACTCTTACCTCAAGGCCTATGCAATCGACACTCTTTTTGTTTCATTCCTGTTTTGCTTCATCGGCTACTTCAACGGCTGCGGAAAAACTTCATTTGTGATGATTCAGGGAATCGTGGGCGCATTCGGCGTGCGCGTTCCGGTCTCGTATTTGATGAGCCGGACTGTGAATCCGACACTTTTTAGAATCTGGCTTGCAACACCGTCGTCGACATTTGTGCAGATTATTCTGTGCGCTCTTGTTTTTCTGATTCTGGAAAGGAAGAGAAGTAAACCTTTGTCAGTGGGTTCTTTATGAAAATGAAATGTCTGTTTTTCCTGTTGGCGTTTTCTCTCGCGTTTTTCATCTTCCGGAGACGTTTTTTATGTTTCCCCGAACGGCATCATTTGCTACGGCTCATACGCCAACGACTCAATCGACAACATCCTGCTTTGCGGCGATTCCTTTTTCCCAAGCAGCTCAAGTTCGTTTTTTCTGTCGTAAAATTTTTCCATGAATGACCGCCTTATGAAATAAAATAATGCTGGTTAACTTAACCGTTGTTATTTTAATAGGGGAGGGGGAGAGCAATGGAGGAGGGTGTCTTGCACTCAGCCGAACACAGCCTGCCTGAGGATGTTGTTTATTCGTGTCTGGTAGCCTTTGCCCATGTTTTTCAGAGCGGCGAGCACATCATTGTCAATTCTCAAGCTTATGGCGGTTTTCTTTACTGAGACTTTGTAAATATCACTTCCCTTTGGGTGGACTTCGTACCATGGCTTGAATTTTTTCATCTGCTCGTCTGTAATTTCCGGGCAATCTTCAGTAACGATGGGTTTTGCGGAATTTATTATTTTTTTATCTTCTTCTGAGAGCGGTTTCTTAATCAAATCATCTAATGTCATAGTTTTCATAATATAATTTCTCCTCTTTAGGTGTCGCTCTTCTGGCGGAAATAATACGGATATTGTTTTCCCCTCGCTCTGTGTAGACAACGAATAAAATCCGTTCCACACAGCCGATTACATTATATCTTTCTTCTGCTTCATCAGAATGATTTTCATCTAATGCTTCAATCCTTTTTGAGTCAAGGAAAACCCGTGCCGCATACTCAAAAGAGATTCCGTCGTGTTTCTTTTGATTTAAGCTGTCTTTATTCTCGTCCCATTCAAATGTCATTTATACAATCTATGTATATTGTACTGTGTATATACAATATTTGTCAAATAAAAATGGAGGGGCGTGGCTTCGCCGTGGTGGAAGCAAGCGATTTTGACATATTGACAGAGGATTGGCGGTGGATTTTTGGGACTCTTAAACTTCAAACCTAAATTTAGCTAGAACTTCAAGCGAATCATAATCGGCAAGTGGTCTGAAATGTTTTGCCGGTATTCTTCTGAGGTTTTGTATGTTCTTGAGCCAATTTTTATTTTTTCGTATGCACGAGTTGGTCTTGATGAGAAAACATGGTGCATTTGTTCCGAAATTTTAAACAAACCGTTGGATTTCAAAATAAAATGATCATATCCATTGGCTAATTCAATTCCTTTTTTGCTATTTGTTGAAACTGTCGTTCTAAGTGAATCAAAATCAGAAAAGATGCCTGAATCACCGTCAAGAATGGCATCTGTGAAAGCGGAACTTCTAAAATCGATTCTGCTCAAATTGAAATCACCGCCAAGTATAATTGGTTTTCTGCTTTTATAGTCAGCATAAAATCTTTCCAACTGCACTTTTTCTTGATTAAGTTTAGGGTTTTCAGGACCTGGAGCATGAACATTCGCAACATAGAAAGAAGTGTTGGAATTCTTTGGAAACGAGAATTCAAGAACTTGCTGACGATTTTCGAAAAACTTGTATTTTCTGCAATCGTTGTTTTGGTCATTGAAGTAATCATAAAATCCAAGTTTTTTTGCATGATCATAAATCAATGAAACTTTTGAATCATCATATAGCACAGCGTTATGCAAAGCCTTGTTGCAAACAGCGTATTCATAAGTTGTTACAGCTTTCCATTTTCCGCCTTCGCGGTTTACTGAAGAGCAGAGTTTTTCTATGTCGTATTTTGAGTCAAGCCTGACTTCCTGCAGAAGTACAATACTTGCCTCGGACTTTTTTATGACTTTTGCAATCTGACTTGTCCATTCAGCATTATTAAAATTATTGTTGACGCTTCCAAAACCATGTATATTGAATGACATGATTGCAAGTTCTTTGGCTGAAACGCAAAACGCAAACAAAAAAATCAGACATGAAATCAAAAAATTCTTTTTCATAGAAGATTCCTTATTAGCTTCTTGAAGCTTTTTTATTTGATTTCAAAGAACAAGTTATTATTATTCGCATCTGGGAACACATAAGTTTTTCCAGAATATGCTTCTATTTTAATCGTCGATTCTTTCCCCGCAAGTATTGAATTTTTAAATTTTGCGTCAATACTTGGGCTGTTTATAAGAAGATACAATCTGGAATTCTTCAGCTTTACATTGTTAATCGCTAAACTTTCAACAGTCGGAAACTCAGACAAATAAATATTGTTATATCCAATATAAATTTTTCTATCCTTTTCGCCAGTCTTCTTTAAAGTAACTTTTGAAACATCGCTAGAAGCAAAAATCCCCTGAGACACATTAAAACCTACTAGAAAGTATTTATCGTCTGTTATAAAAAAATAACAGCCATTTGCTTTCAACAAACCGACATATGTTTCTGAAAGTTGTTTGTACGTAAAAACATTGTCCCAGCAAAACTTCCTTGTGTTTTTTTCTTCAATATATTTGTCGTTATCTTTGACAACTAATCGAATATTATTATCAAAGTGCGCTTCGCTCATATCGACAGTAAGACCTCCTCCGTCTTGAGTCTGACGAAATTTAATTGATTTGCAGGCTTTTTTTATAGCGGCTAAAGTTTCTTTGTATTTTTCTTTTAGGAGGGTAACATACTCATTTATGATTTCATTTTCAATCTTTGTAGATGCCGCTCTCTTTTTAAACTCATTAACACTGGCAGCCCAATTTGAAAGTCCAAGTTCTTCTATAGCCTTGAGTTCATTATCAGATGAGCTAATATCTCCGAAAGTCCTGTACATTACCGCCATGGCAAACATTTGCCGTGCCTGTTCGTTCGGAGTGGTCTTTTTCATTTCATTTTCGATGATTTTTATCGAGTTTTGAATATCCTTATCATCAAGTAGATGGCCTAGAGCCGCATATATGTCTATTTTGGCAAATTGAATCTGGCAAAGAGTTTCGTCAAATTTTAAAACAGGCTCTGCCTTAATCAATTTTTCGTAATTTTCATAAGAACTCAATGCGGAAATATAGTCTTTATTTTGTTGCTGAGCATAACCTAGGGCGTACCAATATGCAGGAAACATTTTCATCGTTTTTTGCATAGATTTTAACTGAACTTCTCGGTTACCTGCGTTGTCTACATTTACGGCATCCACAAACGAGTCCATTATATTTTCCGCTATCAAATTGTTTGAATCATCTCGTGTCTGAAAGACCTTTGCACCTGACGTATATAGGTCACTTCGTTCCCTATCAATTGTCATTAATATGTTCTGCTCAATTCTGAATTCTGCTTCGAGTTTTTTATTGTTTATTTGTGCCCTTGTACCAGCGTAGTTTAACCCAGCAGAAAGTGCAGCATACGCAATCGACAAAGCGGGATTCGAACCTGGCGAAAAAATTGAGCCAGGTGAACTGAAAATGCTGTAGATTGCTTGATTTCTCTCTCTTTCAGCCATTTCTTCCGCGTGTTTCTTCTCGTTGTCGAGAAGTTTTATATCTCTCATGGTCATCAAAATGTCTTTATAGGCCGCAATTATATTTTCATCTTTCAATGCTGTCTGATTTATATTGTTTATAATTGAGTCGAATTCATGCTCAGCGACAAGCTTGTTTGGATTTTTCTTTACCTGCGAAAGAGAGTATTGCAGATAATTCATTAGCATTATTGCCCTTTGGTCTGATATCGACCGCGACTTTTGAGTGAAGCCTGCAATACTCATAAGAACCAAACAAATTATGGCGATTAGTTTTTTCATTTTTGTTTTCCTCCTTGTGTTGTGATTTATCTTTTTGAGAGTCCTGCTAATTTAGCAGAACTCTCTTTATTGCGGGGTTCATATATACTTTTCTTCTACATATTCTCCCAATTCTGAATAAACTGTATTCAGCCAAATTTTTCCCATTCCAATTTTCTCGTTATGGTTTTGTTTTTCTGTTATTTCTGTGATTTTTTTTGAAGAAACTATAGGATGAACACCCGAACACGTTTTCCAGTCCTGCTTCCATTTATCATTGTTTCTGAATTCATCTTTTAAGCGATTGTATAGAACCAAAAAAGAAATGCTGTCCTCTTGTTCAGGAAGAATACCCAAAAAGAAAAATGAGTCGTCTTCCTTTGTGCTTCTTTTCACTTTTGAATCCTGAATATAAAATCCAATGCCGTCGTTTTCAATATAGACGCTTCCAAGCTGGTACTTTGAATTTTTAGAAAAATTAGAATCTTCGTATATGGCAATTAAATAAGCAATCAACTGCTGGTTTGCGGTTATTAAATTTTGAACTGCGTTCGTAAAATCTGTAGGGCTTCCCATTTTGTTTTCGGTCAAGAAGCAAAGAAAATTTTTGACAATTATGTCATCATCTTCAATTTCCTTTAGGATTTCAAATATCTGATACCATCGAACATTGTTTTTTACAGATGATGAAATCGAGTTTTTGCTCAATGAGTAGACTTTTGTTGGCTTTTGGTCTGTGTTTATTTTTTGATAGTCCTGTAATTGGTCTTCGCCCTCATTTCCAAGAATTGATTCACGAAGTTTTGAGTTGACCTTCACTTCAATGAATGTAATTTCTTCTTCTGATTCAACTGTTATATCGGGTCTTAAAATATGCTCCCCAACTTTGTATTCGGTTTGTGTGCTTATTATTATCTTATCCGAGTTTTTGATTCCAAATAAATCTAATATTTCTGTAGCGGCAGAGGATTTTGTGTCAAGCAAATTTTTTAGGATATAAACGAACACTTCTGTTGTGAAATTTTCAAGAGGCGTTACATATTGGCTTGGCTTGTATTTTGATAAGTTTATGAATAAATCAGCTTTTTTCAATTTCGTTGTCTCCTTGCTCCTATTCCAAGACATCTTTCAAGACCTTTTCAACTTCCGCTGCCGCAGAGTCGCTGTCTTCGCAGCAAAACAAAGAGTCGTCAATGAATATGCAAAACCAATATCCAGC
>CAJOEO010000021.1:0-17568 GCA_905233535.1 uncultured Treponema sp. | reverse complement strand
GGCTTTCAAATTTCAATCCAACAAATACATTGTCCGTACCGCCATTTACTGAGTAATATCGCCCGCAATATCTGCATCCGATGTTGCCCTTGAAGTTGCTTCCTGTATATGTGTTGGAAATTTTGTTTGTCAAATCATCAACCCACTGAATCATTGATACCGGACAGTTCATCTTCTTTGCAAAATCAGATTCGGAATAATTAATACAGTCATTTTGCAATGATATTTTATCTTCTATTTCCATATTCATATTTCATTTCTTCCATATTATTTTCTTCGTATACCTTAATTCTAATCTATACTAAAGTGGTGATTCAAGAAAAAATCCAACCAAATTATACAGCGAAATAATCCAATTCTTAAACTATAGTTGACAAATAAAAAAGGGGCGTAAAGCCCCTTGCAAAATTAGAGTTCGCCTCTGATGTATTTTTTGAATTCCGAATGAGTAATAAAACGAAAGTCGCCTTTAATCGTATTCGTGTATATGAACAAAAATATTCCTTCATCCATTAGCGGTTCGATTCTGGAGAATATCGTCTCGCATTTTAATCGCTCTGATTTTGTATTGCACAAAAACGCCGTATCGCTTTTGCCCGCCTTTACATCAGGGGTTACCTCTTTTTCTTCTGCGTCCATTATGGCGAATGTCGTTGTATTGCCTTTCACATTGTAACCCATTACCCGAAGCGTTTTGGCAAACGACATACAGCAAAAAACTGAAAACATCACAACAGAAATCAAAAATTTCTTCATAAAAACTCCTTTTGTTTATACGGTAAAATATTTTTCGCACACGCAATTTAAACGGTTTTTTTATCTTCAGCTTTGGAATCTATCGCAGTGGCAGAATCTTGTTTGTTGTTGGATTCCAAAATGTTCAAAAGTATTTTTCTGTTCCAATATACTTGAAGCGAAAGTATGCCAAACCCAAGAAACAAAACTCCAGTAAAAAGAAGCAGCATGAAAATAAGTGTAGGAAGTTGTGGAATACTGATGTAAACCATTGCCGCGCCAAGCACGAAGAATATGATTGGGGCAACTGGAAAACCTTTGCGGATTCCTAAACCAATCATCGTTCTGTTCCAGTATACTTGAAACGAAAGCATGCCAAACCCAAGAAACACGATTCCTGCAAAAAGAAGATATTTGTACAAAATATACTCATCGATTTGTGAAATACCAATGTAAACCATTGCCGCGCCAATCGCGAAGAATATGATTGAAGCAACTGGATATCCTCTTTTGATTCCTACTTCCATAAAAAATCCTCCTTAGATTTAGACTTGGTGAGGAAATCTGTCATTTCCTCACACTCTCTATTTGTTTCTTCGTTCAAGTTCGTTTGCGACGGCGGATGCATACGCCTGTTTTTTGGAAACGCATTTCGCGCCGATTGGCCAGACGATGAACGCGGCTGAGCGGACATAAACTACGCCAACAGGAATTCCAACAATCGTTAGAAAACTTAAAACTCCCGAAGCCAAATAGATAAGTGCCAATATGATTCCGAACGGAAGCCAAAGCACATTGACGATTGTTCCAAAAATCTTTCGGATAAGAGAAACGTTTGCGCTGCCTTTTAGCTCTGTTTCTTTGATGATTTCCTTGCCGAACGGAAACGCCATCAACTTTGCAAACTGGAACATCGATTTTGCAATCGGAATCCCGACAATCGTTATTGCAAACAATCCCGCAAGAATAAGATGAATGAGTGCCTCCCACCACCCAAAAAAAATAAACCAAACCACATTGAACAAACCCATAAAATCCTCCTTAATAGATTTCCTTTGAAAAACATTTTACGCGCGCGCTATATCAAATCGTGATAGAGCGATTTTCCTTTTAATAAAAAAATTGACGAGGCAAAAAAAACGCCTGCAATTTCTTGCAGACGTTTTCATATTTAAGAAAAGAATTTGAGAATTTATCGCGTTACTTTGTCAAAAGTTTGTTCATCGCTTTTACAAAGTCGTTTGGATTTTTGATTTCCGCGCCACTCACCAAAAGAGCCTGGTCTAGCAAAACTTCGCTGATGTTTTTGATGTACTCGTCATCGCTTGAACCTTCCATCGTTTTTACGAGCGGGTGGTCGCCGTTCACTTCCAAAATCGGCTTCACTTCGCCAAACGTGGGTTGTCCCATCGCTTTCATCATTCGTTCCATCTGGATTCCTGGGTCGTTTTCGTCAACCACGATGCAAGACGGCGAATCCGAAAGTCGCTTTGAAAGAACAACGTCTTTCACGCGGTTTTCCAATGCCTTTTTGATTTTTTCCTGAACGGGCTTGAATGCCTCTTCCTTTTTCTTCGCCTCGTCCTTGTCAACGCCGAGTTCGTCGTCGCTGCCCGCGCGGTTCACGGCTTTAAGGTCGAATTCCTTGTATTTGTTGAGCGACGGAATCACGATGTCGTCGATGTCGTCCGCCATAATCAAAACTTCAAAGCCCTTGTTTTTGTAGGCTTCCAAAAGCGGAGAAGAGCGAAGATTTTTCTCGTCCGTTCCCGTGATGTAGTAAATCGCCTTCTGCCCGTCCTTCATTCGTTTGACATAATCGGCGAAACTTGTCCATTTTCCCTCGCCGTTTCCGCTTTCGTCCGTGGACTTAAAGCGCACGATTTCCATAATTTCGTCGCGATTTGCAAAATCTGAATAAAGACCTTCTTTCATCGGACGATTGTAGTTTTTCACAAATGTGTTCCATTTTTCAATCGCCGCCTTTTCGTCGTCGCTTCGCTTTGATTCTTCGGTGTTCCGCGCCTTGTCTGCGTCTTCGCCCATTTTCTTGAATTCAGAAAGAAGTTTTTTGACGCTCGCCTTTTTGATTGAATCGAGGATTCGATTCTGCTGCAAAATCTCGCGACTCACATTTAGCGGCAAATCTTCAGAATCGATGATTCCGCGCACAAATCGCAAATACGCGGGCAAAAGTTCGCGGTCGTCGTCAGTGATAAAAACGCGCTTCACATAAAGTTTCACGCCCGATTTATAATCCGCCTGATACATATCGAACGGCGCGACTTTCGGCACATAAAAAAGCGTGGTGTATTCCTGCGTGCCTTCGGCGTGCGTGTGAACATAGTGGAGCGGGTCGCTTGCGTCGTGCGAAATCGTTTTGTAGAAATCGTTGTAATCTTCCTTTTTGAGTTCCGATTTTGAGCGTTTCCAAAGTGCCGAAGCCGAATTCACCTGGTCGATTTTGTTTTCGCTGCCTGTGGTGTTTCCTTTGTCGTCGTAAGTATTTTGCGTGTAGTGAAGATAAATCGGGAAAGCGATGTGGTCTGAATAACGTTTGATGAGTTCTTCAATCTTCCATCTTGAAGCGTATTCTTTTGAATCATCGTTCAAAACCATTTCGATTGCGCTTCCGTGAAAATCGTCCGCGTCGAATCCGTATTTTTTTGCGTCTTCGGAATTCGCGCCGATTTCTTCAATCGAATACGAATTTGTGCCGTCGCTCGACCATTTGAAGATTTTGCTTGTTCCCGCTTTTCTGGTGATTACATTGATTTCTTTTGCCGCCATAAACGCGCTGTAGAATCCAACACCGAACTGACCGATAAGATTCGATTCTCCAGCATTTTTGTCGTTTGCAATCCGCTCGATGAATGCCTTTGTGCCAGAACGCGCAATAGTTCCGAGGTTTGCGTTCAAATCCGCCTCGTCCATTCCGATTCCGCTGTCTTTTACCGTGAGAATTTTTGCTCCGTCGTCAAAAGTGATGTCGATTCTTGGGTCGGTCTTTACATTTTTGTAGGCTGAATCAGAAACAGAAAGGTAATTCAATTTGTCCAAAGCGTCGCTTGCGTTTGAAACGATTTCTCTCAAAAAAATGTCTTTGTTTGAATACATCGAATGAATAATGAGCTTCAAAAGCTGATTCACTTCGGTTTGAAATTGATATTTTGCCATTTTTTTCTCCTAAAGATTTTCGCGTTTCTAAGAAGATAATGAAAAAAAACACAAATCGGCAAATTTTTCTTTTCGTTCCCACAAAAAAAACGGTGGTTGAGCCTGTCGAAACCTCCGTAAACGAAACCGCCGCGTTTTTCGTTTCAGCGTTCTTTTTCGATTTGCGTTAGTAATTCTCGCCAAACGGATTCGTTTTCGCGTTTGCAAACGGCGTAAAAAGTAACGCTCATCTCCTTGTCGGAAAGCGCAATCGCCGTGCGGTTTTCGGGCAGAGTGAACGCGGTCGTGCGGTCGGAAATAAAACTCGGCAAGTCGGTCGCCGCCATCATCGCAGAAATCGGCTCGGATTCTTCGTGCCAGACGAGTTTGATGAACTTTGCGTCGGGAATTTTTTCGCGCTTGATTTGGAAAGTGCGAGCGTTTTTCGATTGCTGAGTGGGTGCGATTTTGGAAGCATCACGGAAAGTTTTTCCGAAAAATATTCGCGGCTCAAAAAAACGCTGTCGTCAAACGGGTGGAGCAGAATTATCATCTGATAAAAATCGTCGGTCAGACCTCGGATTAAATGCGATTCGTTGTCGTCGATTTCAAAATGCGTTTCGATTCCTGCGTAGATTTTTTTTGCAAGGTCGGTGGCGCAAATAGCGGGCATAATCGCCACCGAACCGACAGAAAATTTTTTGAGAACGCCAGCGCGTTCTCGCGTTTTCAAAATCATTTCGTCTTGAAGCGCGAGGATTTTTTTTGCGTATTCGGCGGCAAATTCTCCGTTTTCGTTCAGCGCGATTCTGTTTTTTGTGCGGTCAAAAAGCGTAACGCCCAGTTCCAATTCAAGTTTCTGCATAGCGCGGCTAATTGTGGGCTGTGTAATTCCAAGTTCCTCGCCAACTTTTGTCAGCGTGCCGAACTGTGCAAACGCCGCAAGTTGCCTGATGATGTACATTTCGATAAACATAAAACTAGTATATCACACTATGCGAATCGGGCATAACGATTTTTGACAGCGATTTTTCTCAACGAACAGAACAAACCTGCGAGTACGTTTATTTTAGATTTTGATACGATTATTCTTTATAAAAAAATTATTTTTTTGTTGAAAAGTGGGCAATGGTGAATTATCATCTCTATGGGGGGGGGGTAGAAAACTCCTTTAAAATAAATTTTTCTCTTCTAAATTCTTTTTTCTTCCTTTTAAAACCCGTTTTTTTTGCAATTCTTTTCGATTCCCTGTTTTTTCAAAAATTCAGTTTTTGCTTTTTCTCGTTTTTTCTTTTTGGTGGATTTTTGCGCCTATTCAATAGACCTGGTGAGGAAATCGGTCATTTCCTCACTGGTCAGTCAGTTTTCTCAGGCTGAAGCCTTGCGAAAACTGATTCCTTCAAAGTTGATGATTCGGAAACTGAAGTTTCCGAACATCTCTAATTCTTCTCATTTTGTCAGAAATTTCAGGCATTTTAATAGATTTTCAGAAACGTTAAAAATCGTCGGCGAAGGCTTTACGGGCGCGGGCGATTTGATTTTGTTGTAAATGCTTTAAAAAGCGGAGCAGAAAAGAGCTCGTTTGCGCTGTTTTTTGAGGCAAAAAATTTTAGGAGGATTCTGCGGAAGAAAGGAAAATCAAAACGGGTTTGGTTTTCCACTAAAAATCAAAGTTGATTCAAAACTTCCGGCAAGAAGAAAAACTGCCAAGGAGAAACACATGAAAAAGATTATGGTCATTGCGCTCTCCGCGCTTTTTGGGGCGGGTTTCGTTTCCACGATTCCAGCGCAGAGAGGGTCAAGAGGAGGCGGGTCTAGCAGTCAACTTCCAAATGCAGATAT
This sequence comes from uncultured Treponema sp., assembly GCA_905233535.1. Lineage (GTDB taxonomy): Bacteria > Spirochaetota > Spirochaetia > Treponematales > Treponemataceae > Treponema_D. The sequence goes on along the minus strand of CAJOEO010000021.1, from coordinate 11,835 downwards.
TTCCGCCTCTGCTGGCTACGAGTATGGCTACAAGTTCGGCTCAGGGAACTTTACAACCGGTGAAAAGCCTACGGAATTAACCGAAGCGGATATCAATGGGTTCTTCGACATTGTAAAGTCAGAAGGGCATTTAGGGAGATATTTCAAAGAGAGTGCGAAGAATGGTTTCAGAGATGCAAAGAACGGAAAAGCCTACAACACCGCATACAGCCTATACGAAGCGTGGAAAAAAGAAACCGGAAAGAACAGCGGGAATTCAAGTCAGGCAACCGAAGCCAATGCCTCATTTTTCGTCGCTGGCAGGTTAATCCGCAATTCCGCGATGGCGTTAGTTCAAGGCGGAAACATAAAGGGAAAAGGAGCCGAGTTCGGAGAGATGGGCCTCATCGACGAGGGCGCGAACATTGAGCCGTACTACATCGGAAAATACGAGGTCACGCAGGAATTCTACGCGGCGGTCATCGGCAGCCAGAAGAACACATTCGACAAAGAACCTTCCGGCAACCGCAAGGACACGCTCGTAAAAGGCGAGACGCAGGAGAGACGACCTGTGGATGGCGTCACCTGGTACGACGCGATTAACTTCTGCAACATTTTGAGCAAGGCAGAGGGACTGCAGGAAGCCTACACAATCAAGGTCAAGAAGGAAGAAAGCGGCCACATAATGGACGCTGATGTTTCTTGGAACAAGAAAGCGAACGGCTTCCGTCTTCCTAGCGAAGAGGAATGGGAACTTGCCTGCCGAGGCGGCGACCCTGCAAAAAAAGATTTCGCTTATTCGTTCAGCGGCGCGTCCTCTCCGTCATACGACGGCAAGGCCGCAACTAGCGCGGACTTGGACAAAGTCGGCTGGTACGCATACAACCCTAGCGGAAAGACTTCAAGCGCGAAAGGCGAAAAAGGCACTCCAGGCTTCTGCACACACGAAGTCGGCAAGAAAGGCGCGAACGCTATCGGCGCTTACGACATGAGCGGAAACGTCTACGAGTGGGTCTACGATGTCGGCGACGACAACGAGCGCATCATCCGTGGCGGAGCGTACACGACTTCCGCCGCAGCGTGCAAGATAACGGCTTGGAACGACGAAAATCCTTCCAAGAGAATGACAGGAATCGGCTTCCGCATCGCGCGCAACGCAAAATAAAGAATCAACTGGTAAGAAAACGATTGGCAAAGCCTAAGCGTTTTCTTGCCAAAAGTCAAAAGTCAAGAATTTTTTAGGAGAATTTTATGAAAAATATAAAGAAAATCGTAGCAACGCTTTTTGCTCTTGTGTCTTTGGTTGTTTTCGCAACAGCAGAAGACACCTACAAATTGACGCTCACAAGAGTGAATGCTTCAAAGAAACAGCAGACCGTGCAGGTTTTGGCTGCGTGCGGAGTAACTAACGCTGCGGCGGAAACTGCATTTGAGCAGGTAAAAAGAGGCAATCCTCAAGTAGTTCGAGCCAGCGTTACTGAAAGTTATGCAAAAAGTTGCATTTCCAGAATCCAAACTGTAGGTGGAACTCTTACGATGACAAAAAATCCACAGACCGCTTCTACTTCGTCGTCGTCTTCGTTTTCGCAAGCAACTGTACAGAACGCATATACAGTTTTGCTAGTTTACAGTGCGTCAAAAGATTCAACGGTAAACGCTCTTGCTAATTTTGGAGTTCCTAAAAACATCGCAGAAAATGCCTTTACAGTAGCCGAAAGACAAAGAAGATTTGCTCTTATAACAGGTGGAGCATCGCAATCGGAAGCGAATCAATATATTTCAAAAATCAAAAGTGCAGGCGGACTTGCTCTTTCTGTAAAAAACACATCGTCAACTCCTTTTTCTGCTTCATCAAAAAATTATACGGTTACACTAAAAGGCAAAGGCGCAAGTTTCAATATTGAAACTTTTAGAAACATTTGCAAAACATACGGATTGACGAATACCACAGCTCTTGGAAATTTTATTACTCAAATTTCAGACCCATACGCTATAGATTTCCCTGTAAGACTTACGGAATACAATGCAAGTAATTTTATATTTGAAATGATGAGACAGAAACAGGCAAATGTAATTAGCGTAACAGCCAATTAACTCTTTCGTTATCAAATCTCAAAAAGAAATTCAAGCGTGAGTTGGAAACAATTTTCAATTCACGCTTCAAAACGCAAAAACGAAAGGAGAAGAACAATGAAGAAGATTTTTGCGCTCATATCGTCGGCTTTAATCTGCGCCTTTTTCATCGTTCCCGTCGTTTCCTGCGGCGACAGCGCGCTCGACGGTGTAAAAAAAGACATCGAAGAAGACATTTTTCAGGCGCGCACAGAAAGTTATTTTAGACAATACGGACTTTTTAGCGACAGAGAAATTTCTGGCAAAGTCGGAAACTGGGACTGCGCAAAAATCGAACTTTTGGGAACGAAAGGATATTTCGTCGGCTCGGACTCAAGCGGAAACAAACTCATCAAAGGAAACTACTTTTATATGGAAAAACCGTCTTCGGGGCAGTACTACAAAGCACCCGACAAACAAGGCTTCTACGCCGACGACTACCAGTCCCCCGACGATTTTTCCGACGGTGAACTCTGGCTGAACGTGAAATATACCTGGGACGGTGGCTGGAAATACTACAGCGAGGACTCGACAGACGGCTCGTTCTTTTTGGCGAAAGTGGACATTCCTGCTGGCGAAACTTCTTTCTCAAATTCTCAAAAAAAGACGAAGAACGACTACGACAAGCGCAAGGCGGACGCGCACGACTACGCGACCCACAAATTCCACTACGCGCTCGAATTCTACGCGGCGGAAAACAAGTACCGCGCCTACGACGAAATCACGCGCGACTATTTCAAGGAAGCGTACCCCGACCGCGAAATAATCGCGATGATGGACAAACTGGAATCCGCCCTCCCCCCGACTTCCGACGCAAGCGTGGAAGAAGATGGAAGCGACATCGTGCTTTCAATCGGAGGGCAACGGCTTTCGGTGAAAATCTACGACTACAACGGCTACGACACGGATTTGATTTTCACGGCAAAAGATTCAGCGGCAGAGCTTGAGGATTCCGACTACTTCGGGCTTGTCTCATACGCAACGCCGCATTGGAACGAAAAAGTGTGGCTCCGCGACAACTACCCGAACTTCAACGCGCTCTTCGACGACGTTCTGAAAAAGGCGACCGACATCAAAATGGAAAAGAACGGCGGAAAATCGTATTTCAGAAACCACTACGATATGAACGCAAACATCACAAGGAATCTGGACGAACTTGAGGAAAAACTTGAAACGGCGAATCCGTCGATAGCCGAAGCCACAGACGGAAGCGGACGGCTCATAGTCGATTTTGGGAGCGCGAAAGTGAAGGCGCGTGTTCTGAAAAACCTTCTGAAAAACACGCCCGACGTGGAATTCACTTCCGTGAGCGCGGAAGAAGACGAGAAAGTGAAAAGCGCGGGTCTTTTTGGGCTTTACGAATACAGCGGAAACACCTACAGCCCGAACATCGCGCGAAACGAACGGCTTTGGCTTCGGGAACAGTACCCGAACCTGAACAGCCTAATCGAATCAATCATCGATTTTGAAAAGAACTAAAAAAACTTCAGGCAAGAAGTGAAAATGCCAAGGAGTATTCTATGAAAAAGATTTTTACGATGGCAGCGATTCTGTTCTTCGCTTGCATAGGGCAAAACTGGGCGCAAGACTCTGACTATGTTGCTCCAAGAGTGAACTTCTCTTCAAGCACAAAGACTGCCGCAACGGCAGAAAAAAATGTAGAAGTGCAAGTCGTGGGAGATGAAATCAGGTTGAAGATTTTTTTCACAATCACAAAGGGGGCTTTTGTTCCTACTAGCATTGCAAACTACGCGCCTGCAAGAGGCAATGGAGTGGAGCGTCTGCTGAGCATAGAAAAGACTCCTTTGACTTCCACTTCAAAAATCTCTAAAAGCAAAAACAAAGGCGTCAGGTACTGTGCAATATGGAAGATATCAGGACCCTGCACTACAAGCCCATTCGATATGCTGATTGAGAGTTCTACTGATGACTCTAATGGATGGGAAAATGCAGTATACGTTCCCATCGATGGAAAAGAGTATTTTCCAGTATACACCGTTACAAAAGAACAGATTTTGGCGGCTCAAAAAGCGGCTTCCAGCAAACCGAAGACGCCCACCCTTTCAGGCAAAAAAGTCAAAAAATAAATTTTGAGCGCAATCAAAAAAACTCAAAATAACGCTAGAAAAAGCACAATACAAGGAGAAAACTATGAAAAAGATTTTCAAGGCAATCGCGGCTCTTGCATTGCTTTTGTGCGCGGGAACGGCGGCGGCACAGCGCGGAGACCAGGCGACAAGGAACAGAGGCACAGAGGGTGAATCTGCAAGCACCAAATACGCGGTTTCTGTGATTTTATGCCTTCCTACCGTTCAAGAAATTTCAATTACTGTTACAAAAGGCGGATTTGTCCCGACAGTCAACAGTTTCCGATTTGAGGAGAATCCTGCTGGCGTGAAAATCACAAGCGTTACAAAGATTGTCTATCCAGCAAACACATACAACGCAAAATTCACTTTGACTTCCGCTCGCGGCAATTTGAAATTCTGGCTTGCGGACAATGATGCAAACTATGTTCCAATCACTTACAACGGCACAACTGGCAAGGTCGCGACAATGGAAGTGTACGAAGAAGAGCCAATGAGCGATGGAATACCGCAACGTTATGAGACTCTCACCGCAAGCGAGTCGCAGGACAGTTTGTCCGATGGACCTAGCACACAGAAAAAAACGCAGGCAAAATACGCAGGCTACGAGGACGGCTTCAAATCAGCGGTGGGCGAAAAAGAGTCGAACTACAGAAGTCGTGCTTCGGCAAAATCGAGAGAACTCGGATACACAAGCGCGCTTGTGAACGATTATTTGGAAGGAGTCAAGACGGGAAGGCTCAACAAAGCGGAAGCGAACGGCTACAAAATCTGCTACGACGAATACAAGAAGCGCAAGAAGGAAGCGGAAGCGTCAAAGAAGAAGGCTACCCCGAAAATCAGCTACACAAAATTGGCGCAGGACAGCGGCTACACGGAAGCGGCGGAAATCGAACGCTTCAAGAAAGGCGGAGAGAAAGGCGTGAAGGCTGCGCAGGACGGCAAAGCGGCAGTAACTCCGAAATTCTCCAACCCGTACAAATAAGACACGCCTGTCATTTGCAGGTCTTGATTCAGAATCCGTAAAAGGAGATTTCGAATCAAGTTCTGCAATGGCAGTTTTCAAATGACACAAAAGGAGAAAAAAATGAAGAAGATTTTAAAATCGGCGGGGGCGGTTCTTTCTGTGGCGGCGATTTTTGCGTTGGCGGCGGAAAGCGCGTTTTCTCAGACGAACAGTGATTTTATGTTCCAGGCGACGAAAAGCGCGGAAACGGTCGCCGACTACAGCGCAATCGACAACTACGTGAAGTCGCTCTCAATCAGCACCGATATGAGTTACGAAAGCGCGGCGCAAAAAATCTGCCAGAATTCGAGAAGCGACATCGAAAAGGCACGCGCGATTTACACCTGGCTTGCGACAAACTTCACTTATGATTACAACTTCACGAAGCCAGACGCATATATGGCGGATTCCACTTGGGCGAGGCGGACGGGCGTTTGTCAGGGATATTCCGAACTTTTCATAAAACTTGCGCGGTGCGTTGGATTGAACGCAGAATATTGCTCAGGATTTGCAAAAGTTGACCCCAATTACACTTATTCACCGAGCGCGGCAAGCGCACTCGACTCGAGCAAGCACGGCTGGATTGTAGTCCACACAGGCTCAAAGCACATTCTGCTCGACGCGACTTGGGCATCAACTGCAAACAATCTTGCCGCCTGGTTCGATGTGGACCCCGTGATGATGCTTTCAAGTCATTTTCCGAGAAACGAAAATATGGCGTTTTTGCCGCAAAGCGTTTCGCTGGAAAAATTCAAAATGCTTCCAGATTTGAATCCGCTTTTGAAAAACGGCGGCGTGGAAGGAAAGGAACTTTACGATTTTTTCCTTACGCACAGCAAAGCCTGGACTCCTTCGTTTAGTTCTGGTTTTGAATTCGACGCAAAATCGGGACTTAGGATAAAGAAGATTCCGATGGCGAGTTCACTCAAAAAAGGACAGACCTACACATTCAATCTTGTTTTTCCGTCGTCGATGACTGTAAAAATCAGGGCGGACGGAAAAGACAACGCGGTTTCGAGCGGAAAAGACATTCAGATTACGCCGAGCCAAACGGGAACTTTAATAGTAAACGTCAACAATCACACTTCGTTTTCTTACAATGTAGAATCTTCTCCGTCGTTTCCGTATCAAAGCCAGATTGCGCAGGTGAACGCACAGCAGACGGCGATGTACAGCAGGACGGAAAATCCTAGGCAGGCAATTTTTGAGAGAATTCGCGCGGATTCCGTCAAAAAAAATGTGGCGGGACTAGAATACACGAACACCGCCCGCGCGGATTTTACTGCGACCGACGGAATCGTCGTAACGAATCAGGCTTCTGGCGGAAAACACAAGGTTTTGTATTTTGTAAGCCTCAATTCAAATTATCAAATTGAAGATTTGCGCGGAATCGTTGCGTCCTGGGAAGAACTCAAAAAGCGGAACATCGAATTTTACATAATCGACTGCACATCTCGCTCAAAAGACCAAGTTTCGCAGATAAAGGCGAATCTTTCCGCTTCCGACGAAATCAAATTCATCTATTCAGGCGGCGAAGAAAATGTTGCCTTAAAGGCTCTCAAAAACTATTACGACAAGGTTCTCTCGAACCTCGGAAACAGACCGTTCGACAGCTACGGAATGAATCTTCCGACTCAAATCTACATCGATTCTGACAACAAGCTGCAGATGGTGGAACTTGGAATCACGCCCGTTGCAGACCAGATGATTCAAAATATCGACGACTACCTCGTAAACCACATTCAAAGAAACGGTTGGATCCGCAATCTCCGCGAGGATTACAGGAAGCCTCTCAAAGACAAGTTGAAAGTCCAAAGCTTGAACGATTTACGGGGGAACAGAAGCGCGATGCTCTCTTCCGCTTTAATATCAACTTCGGTCGCTTCGGCTTCTTCGGCGGTAACGGTAACTTGCGACAATTCGTCAACTATTTCTGGAACATCGGTGATAACAAAATTCACCGTGAAAGGAAATCTTTCCGTTTCCACAGCGAATATCGCGCTCGCGACCAACACTTGCGGCGCGAAAATCATAAGCGTTACAAAAGGCACAACGGCAAACGGCTCAACGACATATTTGTTCACATTGTCGTTTGCAAAAGCAGGCTCGTTCTCGTACACCGTTTCGGACGCGAACAAAAAGAAACTCGCCACATCAAGCGAAATCAAAGTGTCGGTTATCGCAAACAAATTGAAATCGCAGACAATCTTAAAGCCGCTGAAAAAATAGGAAATGTGGTTTCGACTTTCGTTCAATCATCGCGTTTTGTCGTTCAATCATCGCGCCGTTCGTTGAGCGCAGTCGAAACTGTCGAAACCAAAACGAAAATCGTCAGGCGGATTTTAACGCGGTTAAGATTCGTTTTAGATTTTCGCCTTTTGAAACGGGCAGCATTTTTACTTCAAGATTGCAAAGTTCGCGGTAAATTTTTGTGCGCTCTTCAAAAAACTTGTGGAATGAACGTCGAACGTCGTCAAATGTTGCGGGGTTTTCTCGCGCAATGTACGACGGAAGATTTTTTAACGTGCCTTCGCTAGAAATTTCGACTTCTTTTATGATTCTGTCGCACGCGATTTTTTCGTCCACGTTAAGAAAAATGAATTTTCCCACGCCTCTCAAAAAATCCACGGCGCGCGAGTTCGTGCAGAATCCGCCTCCCGTTGCCGCTACAAACGTCTCGCTTTTTGACGCAAGCACGCGACACGCTTGTGCTTCTGCGTCGAGGAATGCTTCTCGACCTTTTTCAGTATACAATTCACGAGGAGTTTTTCCTGTCATTTGTGTCAAAATGTCGTCCGTATCAAAAAAAATTGAGCCAAATTTTTCAGCCAAAAGTCGTCCCTGCGTAGATTTTCCGCAGTGCTTAATTCCTAGCAAAATCACGTTTTCCATAAATCAATTTTATCGAATTTTATTTGGAATTCCGACACGCTCATAACAATAATTTGCAAAAAAAAACTCCACTTTCTCTAATAAAACTATTAAAATGGTATAGATTTTCTTAAAAAATCGGGAAGGTTTTATGTTGTTTTCGATTAGAAAAAAAATGATTCTTGGTTATTCTGCGGTTTCGATTTTGTCGATTTTATCTGTTTCTATTCCTATGATAAAGGCACAAGGTAATGAGGTACGCAAAAATGTTGCGGATAGTGCCGAAGCAAAAATGGAAAAAGCATTGGTTCAAATAGATAAATTCTTTGAAAAGCCTATTAGTATCGTAAACGATATGTGTTTGTACGTTTCCCGTGCAGATTTGGACTTAAAACAAACGCAAGATGACTTTCAGAATCTTATTTCAACCGATAAATCCTTGTCCGCGCTTTATTACGTTAATGAAATTCCTGTAAAAGATGGTGGAACGTTCTACTATTCTGGTGGTTGGATGCCAGCGGCAGATTACGACCAATATACGCGAAGTTGGTTTACCGATGCGCAACGTTCACTTAATACGGTAATAACCGAACCGTATATGGACGTTCCAACACAATCGCTAGTTACTTCCGTTGTTCGTTCGGTAAAACGCGAAAACGGCGCGTTTGGCGGTGTTGTTGGAATCGACATTTCTCTCAACGAATTGAACGACGTTGTTCGCAATCTAAAACTTTCTGAAAGCGGAAAAACGTTCATTTTGGACAGAAACGGAGTTTATTTGACGAATCCCGATTTTAAGAAAATCCAAAACGCGAATTTTTTTGACGATTATAAATTTCTTTCAAAATACAAATCGAATTTTGGAAACAGTTTGTTTTTGAAAACGAACGCTGAAAACGACCTTTACATTGCGGGGTGCGTTGTAAACGAAGATTCGGGCTGGCTTTTGGTAACCATTGGAAACACGGACGAATTTTTTGCGGGCTTGCACAAAAACGAACGGCTGATTTTTATTATGTCGCTTGTCGCGCTTGGACTTTCGCTTGCGGTGGCGATTTTGATTTCTACAAAAATCGTGAATCCGATAAAACGTGTAAACGCGGCGATGAAAAAAATCGCGTCGGGTCAAGCGGATTTGACGCGACGGCTTGACGTTCAAAGTAGCGACGAAGTTGGAAGTTTGTGCCACGGATTCAATGCGTTCATGGAAAAAATGCAAGGTCTTGTGGGCGACGTAAAAAAGAGCGAAACTACGCTTACGAATGCAAAAGACGACCTTTTGTTTAGCCTAGACAATGCTTCTGGTTCGATTAAAAAGATTTTGACGAACATAGAAGGCGCGGGCGACCAAATTGAACAGCAAGCGGAATCGGTGCAACAAACGTCGTCGGCGGTTGAAGAAATTGCGGAAAATATCAACAGTCTTGAGCGCATGATTGAAACGCAATCGCAGGGAGTTGAACAGGCTTCTAGCGCGGTTGAAGAAATGCTTGGAAACATCGCGGCGGTGAACACGAGCGTTGACAAAATGGCGGATTCGTTTGAATTGTTGGGCGCGAATGCGCAAGAAGGAATCGCGCAACAAAAAATGGTTAGCGAACAAGTTGCAAACATTGCGGAACAATCTGCGACGTTGCAAGACGCAAACCTTGCGATTGCAAGCGTTGCAAGCCAAACGAATCTTCTTGCGATGAACGCGGCAATCGAAGCGGCGCACGCGGGCGAGGCGGGCAAAGGATTTTCCGTGGTTGCGGACGAAATCAGAAAACTCTCGGAAACGTCGGCGGCGGAATCTAAAAAAATCGGCGACGAACTTCGCAAAATCAACGAATCGATTGAGCAAGTCGTCGGCACGACAAAAGAAAGCGAACGAAGTTTTGCGGGCGTTGACGAAAAAATCCGTCTGACTGACGAAATCGTGCAACAAATCAAATCGGCGATGTCCGAGCAGAAAGAAGGTTCAAAGCAAATCGTGGACGCGCTAAAAATGGTGAATGACAGCACGCACGAAGTTCACGCGGCGGCACGCGAAATGGCGGAAGGAAACCGCACGATTCTTGGCGAAGTCAAGAATTTGCAGGACGCAACGCATTTGATTCGCGGCGGAATGAGCGATATGTCGAACAATGCGCGAGAAATGGGCGGAACGAGCGACGCTTTAATCGAGATTTCGGAAAAAGTCGGCGACGCAATCAATCAAATCGGCTCTCAAATTGGTCAATTCAATGTATAGAATATAGGAGAAAAAAATGGAAATTGAAACAAAATGTCTTCACGCGGGCTACGAACCGAAAAACGGCGAGCCTAGAATGCTTCCGATAATCCAAAGCACGACTTTCAAATACGATTCGAGCGAGGAAATGGGAAAACTTTTTGATTTGAAAGCGAGCGGATATTTTTATTCGCGCTTGCAAAATCCCACGAACGACGCGGTTGCCGCAAAAATTGCGGCGTTGGAAGGCGGAACGGCGGCGATGCTCACGGGTTCGGGGCAAGCGGCGACTTTTCTTTCGGTGTTCAACATTGCGGGAGCGGGCGACCACGTTGTTTCGAGTTCAGCGATTTACGGCGGAAGTTTCAATTTGTTCAATGTTACGATGAGGCGAATGGGAATCGATTTTTCGTTCGTTGACCCCGACTGCTCTGACGAGGAACTTGAAAAGGCGTTTAAGCCGAACACAAAAGCGGTTTTTGGCGAAACGATTGCAAATCCTGCTCTGACGGTTTTTGACATTGAACGATGGGCAAAAGCCGCGCACGCGCACGGAGTTCCACTAATCGTGGACAACACTTTTGCAACGCCAATCAACTGCCGTCCGTTTGAATGGGGCGCGGACATCGTAACTCATTCCACGACGAAATATCTTGACGGACACGACGCGACTCTTGGAGGCGTAATCGTGGATTCTGGAAAATTCGACTGGCTTTCGCAAAAGGAAAAATTCCCTGGTCTTACAACGCCAGACGAAAGTTATCACGGAATCACTTATGTAACGCAATTCGGAAACGGCGCGGCGTACATCACAAAGGCGACTGCGCAACTTATGCGCGATTTGGGAACGGTTCAATCTCCGTTCAACGCATACATTTTGAATCTTGGACTTGAATCTTTGCCCGTGCGAATGGCGCGACATTGCGAAAACGCGCAGAAAATTGCGGAATTTTTGGAGAATCACGAAAAAATCGCCTGGGTGAATTATCCTGGTCTAAAATCGAACAAATATTTTGAGCGGGCGAAAAAATATCTTCCGAACGGTTCTTGCGGCGTGATTTCGTTTGGCGTGAAAGGCGGAAGAGCGGCGGCGGAAAAATTTATGGCGGGCTTGAAACTCGGAATGATTGCAACGCACGTTGCGGACGCGCGAACGTGTTGCCTTCACCCCGCAAGTTCCACGCATCGCCAAATGAGCGACGACGAATTGAAAGCGGCGGGCGTTGCGCCTGATTTGGTGCGACTTTCCGTTGGCTTGGAAAACGCAAACGATTTGATTTGCGACATTGAAAACGCCTTAAATTCGATTTAACGTTTTTGTAAAAATCCCCCGCGATGTTCGTAATCCGTCGCGGGGGATTTTTTTATTTGAATTTGATTTTGGACAAATGCTCTAGCAAATTAACATGATTTTTGTGAATTTGCAAAGCATTTTTTCACTCGTTCACGATTTCTATCATTTTTTTTTCGGACGTGTTACAAAAAGTATGCTATAAAAAAAGAGCAAATAGGAAAAGTGTAGTATTATATAAAATACGAAAACAATAACACTAACTTGTCCCCATTGC
>CAJOEO010000020.1:4746-18156 GCA_905233535.1 uncultured Treponema sp. | reverse complement strand
GGTAGCCCTCCACCGCAAACTGCGAATCCGTAGAAGCCGTGATGATAATCTGTCCGCTCGCGTGCGCCAATCGTTCCACGGCAGTCTTTTCTTCAATCTGCCCGAACGTTTCAAATCCACGGTCAAAAACTTGCGCAACTTGGATTTTCGGAAGCGATTTTCTTGCGATTTTATTAGACGATTTTATAAATGCCCCAGAATTACAAGTATCTAACATGATGATTGTCTTTTTTGCTAGTATTTTAGACATATTTTCAACTAAATAATGTTTTGATATACCAGTATTCATGCCTTTTTCCATTGAAAAATCGTGCGGAATAAAATAATATTCGCCATTCACCGCGCTTCCGTGTCCCGAAATGTACAAAACAAACACATCATCGCTTTTCACAATCGAAGAAAGCGTGTCAAAAGCGTGCGAAACATTGTTTTTCGTAACCTCGGAATCCGAAAGTGCCAAAACGCCCACTTTTTCGTAAAGTCCGCCCGAAGATTTTTTGAACGAATCCACTACGGCGGTCATGTCGGGGACGGCATATTTCAAATCGTTGACTTTTTCACTTGCGTACTCGTTTACACCAAGCGCGAGGACAAAAAGATTCGGTGGCTCAGTTTTTCCGTTCCACTGAATCGAAGTAAGTGCGCGCAGACTTTCTATTTTGCCGCTTGCGTTGGACGCATACGCTTGAAGAGTGTTTTCGCCGTTGTCCAAAACGCATTTGAAGGAAACGAAAAGATTCCCGTTTTTTCGGTTCGATTCTTTTGAAATTTGTACGACCCTTCCGTTGTGCGAAAAATAAACATTTCCGATTCCGCCGCCGCTGTCTGTTACGGAAAACGAAACCTCGATTTCGCGTTTTTCTGAAGAAACTGGCAACTGGGCGAATTCCACAATGGGCGCGTTTCCAGAATCGAAAAGCGTTTTGAGCGGATTTTCGTCGATTTTTTCGCCAGCTAGTTTTTCCGCAACAATGTCGGGTCGGTAAAGCGTTTCGTAGAACTGCCCGAGTTCAAAAACGTTCATTCCGTCAACAATGTGGACGAATTTTTTGATTCCCTCGTCGTTTCCTTTGAAATAACCTTCTGGCGTGTACGCAACAAAATTCCCTTTTTCGTCGGTGTTTAGCGTGGCGAGCAACGCTCCCGTCGCAACATCGTAGCACGCGATTTTTCCGCTCCAAGAAAACGCAAAAAGCCGCTTTCCGTCTTCGCTGAAAAACGCCGTTTGTATACTGAACAAATCAAATTGAGAAAGAATTTTTCGATTCTGAAGGTCAAAAATAAATCCCGTGTCGCCCGAAAAAACGCCCATCGTGTTGTTGTCGGGCGCAAAACAGGCATACAAAACATCTTTCAAAAAAAGATATTTTGAAAAATCTTCCGTGGAATAAATTTGAACGCCGCCTGCTTTTATCGAATGATTCGCGTAGAATTTTCCGTCGGGGCTGAATGTGCCAGAATCAAGTACGCCGAAGTCGTCGGTTTGAAAACCTTTTCCCGTGCTGACTTCCAGGACGATATATTTTTCTCCAGACAAAAACGCCACAAATCTGCCGTCTTCACTCATTGTAAATTCTTGTGCTTTATCTTCAAGTTCCCATTTTCTTAATATTTTGTTCGATTCTACATCGTGAACGTACAAAACTTTTTCAGAAATATCATAATAAGATATTATTTTTCCGTCCGCGCTACAAACAAGATACGAATAATATTTGTCCAACGGAAAAACATAGACGCATTTTTGGCTTTTCAAATCGTATTTTGCAAGAGCGCATTTTTTTTCGCTTTTTCGCCATTCCAAAAAATAAACGCCGTTTTCAAAAAACGCGGGTTCTGAAAAATTGTATTGCGAAATTTTGTCAGAAAACGGAATCGAATCGAAATTGGAATTAAAAAGCAAACTCGCGTTCCATTCGTCTAAACCTTTTTTGTGAAGCCAAATCAAATCTTTTTTTGGCGTGCGATTCACCTTTAATAGCGACGAGTGGTTTTTTATTTCGCGGAAAATCGTGCCGTCGCTCGTTTTTCGTATTTGAATAGTTTCGTAAAGATTCAGAGCAAAAGTTTTTTTGTCGGGCGAAAAACAAACGATTTCTGGGTCTTCCACCTTGATTTTGTAAACTTGTTTTTGATTTTCCAAATCGAACATTTCTATGAAATCTTTATATGCTGAATCGGTGTATGAAAAAAGGATTTTTGCTCCGTCGTTTGAAAACTGCGCAAAATCCGTAGAACCGCCGAAATTGAAACGATTTTCTATTTCGCCCGTTTTTGTTGAAAAAATCAAAATATCTTGTTCTTTGCCCAAAAAAGAAAACGCAATTCTTTTTCCGTCCGCGCTCAAAGAAATTTTCCAAACCTTTTCGTCGAAAGAAAAAACGCGCTCGATTTTTTTCTCTTCGAGATTCAGCATCAAAACTTTGCTTGTTTTGTCTTCTATATTTTTTACAAAAAAATATTTTGAATCCGCGCTGAAAAATCCGTCGCTGCATTTGCAATCGGTCGGAATCGAAAAAAGTTTTTCGAGCGTCGTCTGGTCGTAAAAGTTGACTTCGTTTTTGAAAGAAACGCCCGCCAAATATTTTCCGTCGCTTGATGTCGCGTAAGTTTTTTCCTGAATCTCTTGAATGAATTTTCGCTCGCCCGTTTCAAAATTGCGCCGTTGCAAACAACAACCTCGAAAGTCGCCGTTTTGATGATAATAATTTTTTCTGTAAAAAAATTCGTTGCCGTTCGCTAAAATCGCGGGTTCAAATTCAATTTCGTCGAACGTGCGAACCAAAAGTCCCGTCTTCACGTCCCAAAGTTTCGCTTCAGAAATACCTTGTGTAAAAATATACTTGCTGTCTGATGTATATTGCATATCAGATATGTATCCGTTGTGCCATTCCTGCATTGTTATCACAGGAACGTGCGTATTTTGAGCAATAACAAAAGACATTATCATAAAAAAATACAAAACAAACGCGATTTTCTTCATATTTTCTCCTTATAAAATCCTGTGATTTTTAGGATTTAAAATAGAACTGCTTTGTATTTTAACATGATTTTACCAAATATAATTGATTCGCTTTTTGCAAAAAAAACGGTGATTGAACAAAAATCCGCTGTAGTTGAGTAAAAAATCTGTGGTGGTTGAGCGCAGTCGAAACCACATTTTCTTAAATCAATTTCGGAGATTTCAAGAACCTCAATCAACGAAGCAGATTTTTCGTTTCGATTTCGTTTAGGCGAACGACATTGAATCTTTCAAAATGTCCGCGTGTTTTTAAAAAAGCGGAATCTGCAATACGAAATTTTCAGGAGTTTCGCGGACGATGTGCGCGCCGTTTTTCTGCATTACGCGAAGCGACGCGGGATTATTTTTGCGGCAAAACAAAATCGCTTCGCGGTCCGTCGTTTTTTCGCGCAAAATGCCGAGCGCGAGGCGCAAGCCGTGCGTGGCAAATCCTCGTCCGCGAAATTCGCGCTTGACTGCGTAGCCGATATGACCGCCGTCCACATTGCGCAAAAAATCGTTCAGTTCGGCGCGGATTCTAAAAAGCCCCGCAATTTCGCCGTCCGACCACAAAAAATAATCCGCCTGTTTCACCAATCCCGCCTCCAGTCCTTCGCCAGTCAGAAACTGGATTCTGCGCGGAATATATTTTTCGCAAAAATCCGCCCAGCCGATTCCGTGCGCCACATTCGTAAACCCATTTTCGTCGGCGGGCAAATCGCGGATAAACTCCCATTCTTTTTGCAAAACCGCCTCATCGCAAAATTCAAACGATTTTAATTCCAACATTTTTCTCTCCGATTTTTTCTTTTTCGACAAAAGAACGGTGAAACTCTCGAAATCCGCGTAATTTCCGAGAAATCTGAAAATCATTTGACGGGGTGGTCAAAATATGTGTCGGGGTACGGCTCTTCGGCAAGCGTGAAATGCCACCATTCTTCTTCGAGTGGCTTAAATCCGTGCTTCGTCATCGCCTCGCGCAAAATCATTCTGTTCTTAAATTGTTCGTCCGTGATTTCGCGATAATCGGGGTGGCTTTCGATTCCGAACCAGTCGAATGTTCCGCCCATATCAAGTTCTTTTTCCGCCGTCATATCAAAAAGCGTCAAATCCACAGTGCTTCCGCGGCTGTGTCCAGATTTTTCCGCGATGTAGCCCTGCTCGAACAAAACTGATTTGTCGAGATTCGGATAGAAATACGATTTCATTCGCGTGTCGTCCGTGTTTTTCGCCCAATTCATAAAATGAGTTACGGCGCGTTGCGGACGATATGCGTCGTAGATTTTGAGCCGATAGCCCTGCGATTTTACATCGTCGCTCACCGCGCGAAGTGCTTGCGCCGCTTCCTTTGTGAGAAGAGCGGTCGGCTGTTCGTATCCGTCGATTCGCTCGCCGACGAAATTGAATGTGGAATAGTAGCGGATTTCCAAAATCGCGTCCGGAACCGCCTCTGCAAGATGCACGAATCCCGCGGGAGTTTCGGCGGTTGGCACGCTTTTACACGAAAACAGCGCGAAAAGCGCGAGCGAAACGGCAGCCACTTCAATCGATTTTTTAAGCAATTTCATAAATTTCTCCTTTTCGATTTTCTTCTATTATTATATATACGCCGTTTTTTATTCCGCAAGAATAGAAAAGATTTTTCGCGCATAAAAAAAACGGTGGTTTCGACTACGCTCAACCACCGCATTTTTGCAGATTTTCACTGCGCGGAAAGAATTTTTTGCTTTTCAAGATACAAAAAAAATTTCTTTGCGCCCGATTCTCCAACAAAGATTTTTTGAACTTTGCCGTTTTTTATAATCCAGACTGACGGTATCAGCGGAATGTCAAATGCGTCTTTGCGCGGCACAAAAACCGCCTCTCCGTCTTTTGAACTGTGTACATAAGGTCATTCCTTCCACTTTTATGAAAAAAACTGAAAATATTAGGAATTTACTGAAATAAAGAAGAAAAGCTTGTGCGTTCAATAGTCGGCAGAAGAACGAAACTTTCACGTTATTAATAAGTTTGCGACTTTTCGTAGGCTGAGTATAATGCTACGAAATAAAGTGTACACGCGCCTTATCATAGCGTTCCTGCTGCGCACGCTCCATTTTGGGATAGCCATAGGGAAACACGGCAAATGCCCGAACATCATTAGGCAGGGAAAGAATATCCTCTGCTTTTTTCATGCGTTCCTCGTATGTCGCAAGCGAAAGCCACACACCACCTAAACCGAGCGCGTCAGCCTCAAGCCAGATATGCTCCATGGCAATAGAAAGGTCTATCGGAGCAAATTCCGGCAATCTGCATTTCCTTCTCCACACGGGAACGATTGCCTGCTGCGCCCGAGCCAAACAGGAAGCATATTGACTGCATGAGGCCAGCGATTTCAAAAGAGTCTTATTCGTCACTATGTAAAACTCCCACGGCTGCTGGTTTGTAGATGACGGAGCAGCCATCGCCGCGCGTAAGAGCCGTTCTGTTTTTTCCGCTTCCACAGGAGTGTCCAGCCACTGCCGTACGCTCACTCGATGAAAAATCGGATCATATTTGTTTTCCATAAAAACTCCGCACCTAGTCCTCGTTAATTACAAGATATTCGTAGGCTTCTTCCGTTACCCACACAGCAGCAGAAAAGCCCTGCACAAAAAATTCTGCCGTGCCGTCTTCTCCGACAATCACATCTTCACGCACTTTCCGCATACAATCCTTAAAGCACATACCTGCAAAACGCTTTCCAATGTACATACGTTTTTTTCCGTCGTATTTATCGGAAAGGAGCACCGCAATGCCCGAGTTCTTATGTGCTTCGTCCCCCTCGCGCGTCCAGCCAATAACATTGGGGTCATCGATGTAATCATGCTGCTGCCCATAGGCAAAATCGTGTCGAACCCGAACCAGTGTGCGCAATCGAGGAATCGGTATATTTCGGGTACAAGGAATGCCGTAGAGGTCGCCGTAGAAAATACAGGGGATTCCATCTTTATGAAGCAGAATCAATGCATAGACCACCTGCTTCATCCATACATTGACAAAGGACTCAAGGGACTGTCCCGGCTGGGAATCGTGATTGTCAATAAAAGTGACGGAATTGTTCGGTCTGCGCTGCAATAGTGTATTGTTAAACAGGTGGCGCATATCGTAATTACCATTCGCATAGGACATATCGCGAATATTGAAATGAAGTGGTACATCAAAGAGGCAGAGCGAATAGTCAACGGTCTCAAGATAACGCTCCAATTCATTCACATCTCCATGCCAGTATTCACCGATTGCGGGAATAGCTTCGCCCTTGTAAGCGCGCATACGGGAAAGCCAGTCTTTCATAAATCCCGCGCTGATGTGCTTTACCGCGTCCATTCGAAAACCGTCTATGCCGGTAAAATCAAGATACCACTTGCCCCACGCCTCCAACTCCCTGCGCACTTCAAGGTTATTCATGTCAACATTCGCGCCAAGCAGAAAGTCAAAGTTGCCGTTCTCTACACTTACATCGTACGCCCACGATTTTCCGTCAAAAAGATAGATATGTCCTGTACCTTTCTGATAATTATCCCAATCTACGCCAGTAAAATGCGTGTGATTCCATTTAAATGAAGAATACTTATTTTCTCTGCCAGAAAAATTAAATGCTGTAGGAGCAGAAATCGTATGAGGAGCAGAAATTACGTTCAAACGATTCTGCTTCTGTACACAAACCGCTTTCACCTCTTCAAATGCATCTGCGCCCACACGGTGATTTAATACTATGTCCGCAAAAACACGGATTCCTACCTTATGAAAGGATTTGATAGCATTCTGGTACTCAATACGAGAGCCGTATTTTGTCTTTACGCTCCCCTTTTGATTGAATTCACCTAAGTCGTACATGTCATAGACAGCATAGCCCACATTATCTTCGTTAAAGCCAGCCTTGTATGCAGGGGGAAGCCACACATCGGTTATGCCGAATTCTGCCAAACGCGGCGCCTGCGCCACGCACTTGTTCCAGAGCACATGATGCCCGGAAACATACCACTCAAAATACTGAATTATCGTTCGATTCGTGTTTTCCTGCATTATTCAACCTCGGTATAGGTATTCACCACCGATGGGGCTGCATGGAGAAGAGCAATTTGTGGCACAATGTTCATAAAATGCTCCGTCTTAAAATGCGCATTTAAGCTTTCCTGGTCGAGCCATTGCTCTAAAAGAACGAATTCGCCCTCATGCTCCCTATCCTGATACAGGGTATAGGAAATATTGCCGGCTTCCTTCCGGGTTCCGGCAATCAGCTCCCGAATAAGAGGTAGGTATTCCCCCACTTTATCCGGCTTGATGTAATCACGTGCAGTTGACATTATCATACAAGACTCCTCTAGTTTTGCTTTGCTTCTGCATTGCGCACGACACGGAAGCCGATAAAGTCATAGCGGGCATAGTAGGCATAGGCACAGCGGAAGGTAACTTCAGCACAAGGAGCACCATACACCCAACTACCGCCGCGCGGGGTTCGACCAGCACTTTGTGCAGAACCTGCGGCAGGAGTGTCTGCCGTTATTGGACCAAACCAGTCCCAGCACCATTCCCATACATTACCGCTCATATCGTACATGCCAAGCCCATTCGCTTTCTTCTGATTTACCTCGTGAGTCGTTGCAGAAGAATTAAGAGTATTCCACGAAACCTCATCAGCATTATTGCTGCCTGCATATACAAAAGAGTCCCTGTTGCAGTTCCTCGCGATATATTCCCACTCGACCTCGGTGGGCAAACGGTAGCCATCCGCAGTTTCATCGAAAGTCACGGCATCCCATGCATCAGTAGCAACAGCAGGTCCGCAATATTTTCCGTCCTTACTGACAATACCTGCCCATTTTACAGGATTCGTTTGACCTGCCATACTGTAGACAGGCTGCAGTCCCTCCGCAATGGAACGCAGGTTGCAGTACACCAGGGCATCGTACCAGTTCACATAATATGCAGGATAGTTTCCCCCTGCTCCCCGCAGAGCCCGCGGACTCATATCGCCATACATGCAGTAGACCTCATACTCAGCCTGCGTCACCTCATGGTCACACACATACAAGCCACCGATTGTAACAATTCTTCCCGGTATGAAAACTGCGCTTGCAGGCGTAAGAGGGGCAGTGCCGTCATAGATGCCGTCAGGAACCTTTACAAACCCTTCAGGGAAAGTCTTAACAGAATGTACAGCCTGCCCAGTTTTCGGACTTGACGCACAAGAGACACAACTAGTCATAAGCGCGATAGCCCCCCATAACACGAATACACAATTCAATTTTTTCCGAATTACCATTATATCTCCATCCTTTCTCCGTTAGTTTTTATTACGAACTTGTTAGATGCACAAGAAATAAGACTAAGCGCAAGCACAAAATCCCCTAGTACACAGATAAACCATCTATTTTTCGAATCAACATAAAAATATCCATATTTTTATCTTCATTGAATCCGTACGATTCTATAGGTTTACCCGAACAGTGCAACCGATGTAATTACTGACATTTTTATTGCAGTCCCTTACAAGTGTGTAAAAAAGCCTTGCACCCCGCCCGCCCGTTGTGATAGCTACAAGAAACGCATAGGTCGCAGAAAAAGCAAAATCACTTTCACCTTTTTTATGATTGGCATATTTTGTAAAAGTTGATTCAAGCTGCACACCATAAAGAGAATTAAACATATACTGAGCGTGAGGCGTAAACTCAAATCGAGTTGAGATAGCAGTAAGCGGAATTTTTTCGTCATCATCAAAAACATACTGCTTTGCGTAGAGTCCGTAAGAAAAACCTGGTATGAGAGCAGGCCTGTACTCAATATTCTCAACAGCTGTCAGCGAAGCTGTCTTAAACGAAGATAAATCTGCAACAGCCTCTTCACCCGTGTACCGGGCTTCAATGCCTAGCATGAGGTTCTTTATCGCATACAAATCGAATCCAATGTAAGCATCTTTTGCAAGATGATAGCCTGCACAGACACCAAAGCCATCGTTTTTGTACTTTGCAGTAAAAGAGAGCAGATTTTTATTCATTTTGACGTTTCCCTCATCATTGATATCGTTATGAAGGTCGCTCGCCTGAACCGAAAACACAAGACCATCTGTAGGAAAAGCGACAAGACGCACGCCTTTAACGTTTTGAGTGGAATAATCGCTAAAACCGAATCTTTCCACGCCTGCAGATCTAGTGTACTTGTCTGAAAGCACTCCCGCCTCAGCTATTAAAAATCCTTCCAAAAGTTTTGCATATACCTGTGCATACTTCAAGTTTTTCAGCGTCCAGTTTGCACTGTCAAAGAAATCCCTCTGCACTTGATATCGAAAATCAATCCCGCTGTTTCCACGTTCGTATGCCACATTAAGGCGGATGCGGGAAAAGATTTCACCAGTACCATAATAAAACCCATTTACGGGGTAGCTCATAGATGTTGTGTATTGTGAATAGTTCACTGTGGAATCACTGCTATTGGCAACAGCTCCTGCCACCATGTATCCACTCACTTTGAATCCCTCTTGGGCAAGCGCGGGAACAGCAGCAAAAATCATGGAAAGAAAAAGTATTCCAAAAAGCTTTTTCAAACAAAGCCTCCTTATAAAACTTCGTTTCAGCAAAGATGCCTTATTTCATACAGTCGCATAAAAATGAAACGACTCTGGAGGCAAGACTTTCACGGTCATTCTCAAATTTATGAGCTTCTCCAGGAACAAAAACAAGCGTGCAGTCTGCATGAGCCTTATATGCTTCTGCATAGCGGCGTGAACTTTCCGGAGGTACAGTTTTATCCTCTCCCCATGGACTAAAAGCACTTTTCCACTGTAAGTTTCAGCCTTTTCATAAATCGGCATAGTTTTAACTTCCTCAAAATATTCCCATCCAATGGCAAAACATGATTTTCCGAGCGGGATTCTTTCCGGAATATTGTCAGGGTCAAATACTTTGACATTTCCAACTATTCCTGTAAGGGCAGAATCTTTTACGGCCGCTGAGGCCACTACCTGCACGAGTGCGCTCACTTTGTCAGCCCCCAAATCAGATGCCAATAAGCCCGCCACAAGACCGCCTTGCGAATGACCGAAGAGAATGATTTTCGACACAAACGGGAGCTTTGCGGCATACTCATATATCGCCCGTCCTTCTTCGACTTGCCGACTAGTTGTCACCTCGTAGTCTTTGCCGGTATACAGCACTCCCACAAGGTTATTTGCTCCAGATTGAACGGTAAAACGGCTTTCATTCACATTCATTTTTGACCTCATTTTTTTATTTTTCGACCGCTTCCATAAAACTCTCTTATGCAACACACAGCTTCATATATCTGTCTAAAATGGTCTTTTTGGTGGCGGTTAAAATAATCTTTCATTAAAAGCCCCCACGCCGCGTAATAATCATTATCGTTACCATCCTCGTCAACCTGACTGGACGACCAGTAACCTTCAGTTATTTCAGTACCACCGCAAGCAGCAATCGCCGCATTTACTGTTTTCAAATTTTTATATATGCACAAAAGCTCCGCGCCGCTCGGCATATACCACCCCTCTGCACAAATTCCTTCAAGTCCCTGATTTTCAGCATAAGTGTTCACATAGTTGAACGCAGGATAGTTTGTGGCAGCATTGTCTTCGGCATCCGCATCAACTTTGCAAATTTCAGCCCAGTTGTCGCTACCATCAAAATCGCCAGTAAGGTAAAGAGGCATTACATCGGAAAATGTTAGTGAGGAATATGATATAGGATACATCGATTCGTACTTATAATAAGGTACATCAGGCATTTCCAGATATCGGGTACACTGAATGGACGCAAATTTTGTATTATACCCGACAGTATCCTTAACTGCCCATTTGTATGTCTGTACATCGTCTCCCCTGCTGTTGTGAAGCCCCACGCCAAGCACTCTGTCACCAAGCACTGAATCATCGCCAACATAAAAAATAACGGCGTAAGCCTTTTTTTTCTGTGCGTCAGTCAACGAAAGCCCGCTAGAGTAATGGATTATATCTCCATCCGCAAACACGATGTCGCCAACGGCATAAGTTCCACTTTCAGGTGCGGAGTGGTTATAACCGACTGTGCTAGAAGACACACAGGAAACAAGACCGAAGGCAAGCACATAAGCCGCCACGCCTACCCGTAGTAACTGCGGCAAGAAGTGCACAGGTCGCAGAAAAGCCAAAATCGCTCTCACCGCTTTTAGCGGCGTTATATTTAGCCTTTTCATAGTTAATCTAACCTCCTATAACTGGCACAAGCGACACAAGGTAGCTCGCATCATCGCCATCACCGCTTTCTATAACGTTCACCGTAAATACATCGGGTTCTGCTGCTATAAATCGTAAGTTTCCCATGCCGACCACAGTTACGCCGTAATCCGATACACCAGAATCCGTAACATTTTTCACAATGTTGTCCGTCAAATCCACATAAAAGGGATATATTTTTGTTACAAGCGTGTCTTTTGAAACCGTATAAGCAGTCCCAGTCACATAGCCTTCAGCAGCCCGTAAAATAAGCGTCGCCTCTGAAAAATCTATGACCGCCTTGTACGCTTGAATAAAATCCTTTGTCAAGGCAAAATCACGCAAAGTCGTGGCGAATTCCTTGACTTGTACATGCTCCGTTTGAAACGCGCCGTTTTTCTGATTAAAGCTGTTTATGCCAAGTTCAGCGGCACGGACAATGTTTTGATTTTCCGTGCATTTTGGCGCGGACGAGGTGACTTCAATTTTTCCCGTGTTGACAACGGCCGTTTTCGTACCAGAATAAGAGCTGTTATAAACCAATATGCCGTTTGCCACTGCGTATGGTTTTGCATTATCGCCCTGAATTGAGGCACGGAGGATTCCGTGGTTAGAAAGCGTACAGAACCCACCATTTTTGGAACAGCCAGATATGCCATAGGCTCCTGGAACAACAGGAATCTGATTGACCGTTTTATAAGTCTGATTGTCTGTTTTATATGTATATGCCTCAAACCTGCCTTCGGAAATAACAGTCAATTCTCCAAGATTTGCAGCGGCATCAGGTTGTGTGCCGTTCAGTGTCGATATGCCCCATACGGCCTTATCACTTTTTGTATAAACAGAACCTGCGTTTATAATCGAAGACCCACCGCCAAAAGCCACGGCAAGCGCACGAGTTCCCCACGAATGTGCTACATCTATAAAAACTTTTCCGCAATTTATGATTTTTACATTGTCATGTCCGACTGTAAGACCTCGCACTTGTGCGCCAGGACTTCCTTTTCCTGTTATTGACACCGTTCCATTGTTCGTTAAGGAAGAATGACTTCCTGTATACATCGGATGGCTGAAAATCGTATAGGCAGAATCGCTGTATTCTTCATCATGCACGATGTTAATCATGCCGTTATTCACAAGAGAAGAGTTTTTTCCGGCAAACATTCCCCAAGCGAAAACTATATCATATTCTTTTTGCTGATCTCTAGCCGATTTTAGTCTATCTTTGTATTCACTAAGAATCTCATTGAAGCGCATAGAAATTATGCCGTTGTTCGTAATACTGACATTGTCGGCACAAGCCTTTGTGTCTTCTTTTGCGTTTTTACCTGCAATCGCTCACCTCCCGCTTTATCCATGTAAATGTCCTGTCACCTTTAGATTTAATGCCGTTCGTCGCGATTTCGCCGTTATTCGTTGCACTTTGGCCCGCGCCAATCGTAATAGCTTTATCTTTTCTTTCTTCCATATCCTCTCCCTTTGCAACTATTCAGCAAGTTGCTGAATAGTTGCTTCTGTCGTAGTTTTTCGTCAGTTTAGAGTGACACTTTTCCGCTCAAATGGAACTGGTGACTGCGGCTGTCGGCACCGAATACACCACGGTATCCTCCATCTAAGAAGAACTGTCCGATTCGGTGGCGGTATGAAAGCTCGAACAAGCCCTGCACTACATCTTCTCTTACACCATCATCAAAATCATCATTCAACATGGTAAGTGTTACTTCTGGAGCATACAACCGTGCCCGAACACCAGCGGAGGCAAGGATACTTCCACCATCTTTTTCCGCCGTAAAATCATGTATGAAACTGACTTTCGCCGTTCCATGAAGGGCTCGGTAGGCATTCATATCCATGTCGTAGCCCTCGATGTGGTAGCCCATGTAATTCCATTCAAGAGAAGGCGAATCAAAAAAGTGCATATATGAAAAGCCGAGTTCTGGTCGGATTTCGTTCTGTGCTGGAAGTTCAAAACTCTTGCCTCCAAAAATCGAGGCGTACAAAACATTTGCGCCGTTTGAACTTTCACCTGTAAGAAGATTCTCTGTACTTTCTTTCATTCTGTAACTTACGTCACCCACTGTACGGAAGAAAGAACCTTGGGCGCGAACCCAGTAACTTTCCAAAGGTGAAAAAAGAGCGTGCAGACCTACTCCGAAGCCACTCAAATCGTTCTTGTCATACAAGGCATTGT
>CAJOEO010000020.1:0-4741 GCA_905233535.1 uncultured Treponema sp. | reverse complement strand
CCGTGTACACCAAACGAGAGTCTTTCGTCAAAACTATAGTCAAAGCCAAAAAGTCCACCGAATACATTACTGTCCGTGCCATCGTCGCGGGAAAGAATTGATGCAAAAGGCGTAACATACACCTTACGTGCAATCCTGTCGGTACCTTCAAACTCGCGGTCGAGCATATCCATGTTCAATCTCACAAAGTCCACGGGAAGCATTGCGAAAGCATTTATTAGTTTTTTGGGTTTTGATGAGTCATTATTAAGAACAAGCGACACATCATATATGCCGTCACCACTTGCGACAGAGCGCACGCTTATAAAGTCCGGGAGTGCGGAAGTAAACGAAATACTATCCATGCCAGTGACGGTAACGCCGTAGGGATTCGTTTCCGAAACATCACCAGCAACACATATATTTCCATTTTCATCCACATAATTTGACTTGATTCGCGTTACCAGTGTGTCACTAGATACCTTATAAGCAGTTCCAGCTTTGTAACCGTTTTTCGGACGAAGAATCAAGTTCATGCTAGAAAGGTCTATATCTGCCTTGTATGCCTGAATTAAGTCCTTTGTCATGGCAAAATCGCGCAGTGTTGTGGCATAGTCCAAGATTTTTACCTTTGCTGTGCCATACTTAGTCGCAGTATAGGCAATGGCATTAATTCCAATTTCGGATGCACGGACGGTATTTTGATTTTCTTCACATGCCTGTACAGAGGAAGCGACCTCAATGATACCAGTATTGCAGATATTCGTAAGATTATTGTTAATTTCAGCAGCCGCCATAGCTACTACATTACCGTCTGCATCTCTTACTGGTGCATTACGCATCATATCGAACACGGATATACCATTTGCTCCACTATATGGACTACACTTGTCTCCTTGTATATACGCACGAATTATGCCAGTGTTAGTAGCCGTTCCAAAGCAAATGTCCTCATTGGCACCAGCTACACCTAAACCAAACGCTCCCGGTATCGTTATTGGAAGCTGAGCGTTGTCAACACTTCCTGCAAGTTTTCCATTAGAAATGACGGTAATATACCCAGAGTTTTTACCGACATCGGTTCTGGTTTTATATGTGTTGTTCGTCAATTTTGTGGAAATTCCCAGTATTGAACCACTGGTTTTCCCATACAGCGTTCCTGTATTGTTGATGTTGACGCCTCCTGCTCCCGATGACCCTGCCACGAGACGCATCATATATGAAGTTGCTACATCGGCAGATATTAAGCCGTTGTTCGTTAGTGTTAAATTCTCTGCAGTAGTGGCAATACCTCGTACTTGTGCACCTAAACTTCCGTTTCCCGTTATAAGAATTTTTCCGTTGTTTGTAATGGTAGAATTATCACTAGCATACATACCATGAAAAAAGATTTGCTGTGAATTTTCTGGCTTCTCATTGAAAACAAAGCTGATTGTTCCATTGTTCTCAAGTGTAGAATCCTTACCTGCTACAAGACCTCTGCCATAGATAGCCCCATAAAGGCTTGCATCGTTGTATATTTCTAAAGCACTCTTGGACTGCATGGTAATCGTGCCATTGTTGGTGAGAGTGGCTTTATCTGTAAAAGCAGCTGAGAAAAGAGACGTAGCGTCGCTGTTTACTGCACCAATACCGTAAAAACCGACTTGTTTCACGTCCCCCGTGCCTGTTTTTCTCACAATGACACCGGAATTAGTACTACTAGGGTCGCCAGTGCCATCCGCAATGATTGTTCCTGTGTTCACTGCAGTTTCACCAGCTCCAACCGTAATCTCATTTTCCGCGGCTAGAGAAAAAGATACGCACAATGCCAGTGCAAACGCAATATTTTTCTTCATTTTTATTTTTCTCCTATAAGTTTGTGCTGACTGCTGACAGGGCTAGTTTTCGTCCCATCTCGTACGCTTTCTCCAAATCCTGTGGAAAATGTTCCTTTGCATATGCAGTTTTCTTTTCCACTGGCACTCCAGCCGTATGATACTTTGAATAATCATCGAACTGGAGCGTCGAATTAACCATCAAATAAGATGCAGGTCCGAAAAAACTTTCCATCAGAAATGCATCATACTTACAACTGTTTTCAATGCCCATCTTATCCATAAAAGCCGTATTTCCGTTCATGCTGCATAAGAGCAGGCTCGGATACTCTTTAGGAAGCATCTTTTCATGGGCATCGTAGTTATGATGAGAAAATTCCAGCCGCTCCAAAAGTGCGGAAAGAGAGCTTGACATGTGCCCAAGATAAATCGGAGTCGCGAATACCCATGCGTCTGCTAAAAGCATCTGCTCCAAGATGGGAGAAAGATCGTCCTTCATCATGCAGCCTTTTCCGTAGGCAGGTGACTTTCGCTTGCAAGCAAAGCAAGAGCGACATCCCTTGTAGTTCTTGTCGTACAGGTAGATTGACTCCGTTGCTGCTCCTGCTTCTTCTGCCCCGCGTAAGGCTTCTGCAAGCAACTTCGCGCTGTTGCCGTTTTTGCGAGGGCTTCCATTAAGACCTATTATCTTCATGAGTTCTCTCCTTTTCAGCCAAATCAATCAGCAAACTGACTGTTGTATAGTTCAGCATAAAGTCCGCCCTGTGAAAGCAGACTTTGGTGATTCCCCTGCTCCACTATGTCGCCGTCCTTCATTACCAAAATAAGATCTGCGTCCTTTATGGTAGAAAGCCGGTGGGCAATGACAAAACTCGTTCTTCCTTCCAAAAGTTTGTCCATCGCCTTTTGAATCAAAAGCTCCGTGCGGGTATCAACACTGCTGGTTGCTTCGTCCAAAATCAAAATCTTGGGGTCGGCAATCATGGCACGGGCAATCGTCAAAAGCTGTTTTTGTCCGTTCGAGAGGTTTGAGGCCTCTTCATTAATCATCGTGTTGTAGCCGTCTGGCATGGTCTGCACAAAATGTTCAATCTGAGATGACCTTGCGGCGGAAAGAATTTCATCTTCCGTAGCCCCATCCTTGCCGTAAGCAATGTTGTCGTGAATCGTGCCGGAAAAAAGCCATGTTTCCTGCAAGACCATGCTGAACACAGTGCGAAGATCGTGGCGAGTTACTTCACGGATTGGAACGGAATCAATCAGAATTTCACCACCGGTCGGCTCATAAAAGCGCATGAGCAGGTTTACTAGAGTTGTTTTTCCCGCACCAGTAGGACCGACAATCGCAACCATCTGTCCCGGTTTTACATGCACGTCGATGTCATGCATGAGAGTTTTGTCCGGCGTGTAACCAAATCTGAGATGAGAGAAATCCACCGCACCCAAAAGCGGCTTTTCATCGATGCTAGTTTCGTCAAGTTTGCGGTACTGAGCTGATGTCTCTTCTTCTTCCTTTTCGTCAAGGACTTCAAACACACGCTCTGCCGATGCCACCGCAGACTGAATGTTGTTGATTATGTTTGTAATCTGAAGGATATACCGCTGGTACAGCGTCTGATACTGAATCAGTGCCGTAATACCGCCCAAAGTAACGGTTCCGGCAATGAATGAAATAACTCCCAGACCACAGATGGCGATATACGACAGGTTGTTAAAAAATCCTGTTAAAGGGCTTATGATGAGTGAAAGAAACTGAGCCTTCTGGCTTACACCATAAAGCGCGTTATTTCTTTGATCAAATTCCCGAATCTTCTGGTCTTCGTAATGGAAAGCCTTTACTACGGTCATGCCGCTGAAAAATTCCTCAACCATGCCGTTTACAGCACCGACTTGCTGCCACTGTTTTTTTAAATGCAACTGACTTGCCTTCAGGATTTTCTTTGAAAGTAAAATGCCGATTGCAAGAACAACCACACAGACAAAAATCAAGCAGCCAATTATAGTAAGCACCGCCGTAACACTCGCCGTGATGCACTGCTGCAATGCAGTTCCGATATTGTCGATGTCGTTCGTAATCCGGCTTAAAATATCGCCTTTCTGCCTTGTATCAAAATAATTGAAGGGAAGGTGCATGAGCTTATGCTCTACATCTTTCCGCAAGTTGTACACCGTCATCTGGATGATATATGTCGTCGTGTAGCCCTGTATAAGAGAAAATATCGTATTCAGGACATAGATGCAGGCGATAATCAGCGTAAGACGACCAATCAATCTAAAGTTAAATACCTCGTGATTTACCACGCACCTCTGGAAAAAATTGAGTGCCTTGGCAAAAACATAAGGAGCAAAAAGCGAGCATGCTGTAGCCAATATCGCACAAGTCATTGCAAAAACGAGCTTGCCCTTAAGTTTTCCCATATATGACAGAAGTCGTTTCAATGAGGAACTGAAATTCTTTGGTTTTGCCTTATTCGGCCTTACACCATTTTTTTCTTTTTTCCCGTTCATGCGCGCTTCTCCTCTTTGTTTGACGTCTGAGATTCTGCAATTTCTCGGTACAAGGCACAATTTTCAAGAAGCTCTTCGTGAGTTCCGACACCTACAAGCTTTCCTGCATCAAGCACGAGTATTTTGTCAGCCTCCCGTATGGTGCTTACACGCTGCGCCACGATGACCGTTACGGCGTCCTTTACTTCGTTTTTGAGCATTTTCCGCAATACGGCGTCAGTCTTAAAGTCAAGGGCAGAGAAACTGTCGTCAAACAGGTACACATCCGCCTTTCTGACCAAAGCGCGGGCAATGGCAAGACGCTGTCTCTGCCCGCCAGAGAAATTCGTTCCTCCCTGAGAGACAGCCGCATTCACACCGCCGCTCTTTCCGTCAACAAATTCCCTCGCCTGAGCCACGTCAATGGCATGCATCACTTCTTCCGCGCTAGCATCCCG
>CAJOEO010000019.1 GCA_905233535.1 uncultured Treponema sp. | reverse complement strand
CCGAAAAAGCGTGCGCAATGTAAGAATCAAAATCCGTGTAGCCAGTCGCTTTTAATCGCGCCTGAAGTCGCGACTGAACCATGATTTTTTTTTGCGCAGGCATTTTGATTCCCACGTTTTTTTCTATGAATTCGGCAATCTGCTTGAACTGCGCGTCCGAAAGTTCCGCAGGTCCTTTTGGCATCTGCACTGCCATTTACGCCCCCTGTGTCTGAATCGACGACTTTATCATGTCTGTAAGTTGGAACACGTCCAAAATAAGCGCAACCGAGCCGTCGCCCAAAATCGTTGAACTGTTTATTCCCGTGCAGTTCGTGTAGAGCGTTCCCAGCGGCTTTATTACCGTTTGTTGACTTCCCAAAATTTTGTCCACAACCAAACCCAAAACGTCCCCGCCGTCGTAAACCGAAACGATTTCGACGCGCTCAGGAAGCGGGTCTTTTATCTTAAAAAATTTCCTAAGATTTATTGAACGAAGCGGTTTTCCGTGGTTTTTTGTGGTAATAAATCGTTCGTTTTGCATTTGTTCTGTTGTAATAGACGAAGAAATACATTCAGAAATCGTATTTAAAGGTACAATATATTTTACTGACCCAATCGTTACTAACATTCCGTCAATAATTGCAAGCGTTAGCGGGATTTTTAGAATAAAACTTGTGCCTCTTCCTTTTGAAGATTCAATCATTACCGTTCCGCCAAGCGTTGCCAAATCTTTTTTTACAACGTCCAGCCCAACTCCGCGACCAGAAACGGAAGTTACTTGTTTTGCCGTGGAAAATCCTGGCTGAAAAACTAGAGAAAACAATTCAGAATCCGATAAAATGTCGTCTTCTTTTATGAGTCCTTTTTGGATTCCTTTTGCGCGAATTGCCTGTGCGTCCATTCCTTTTCCGTCGTCCGAAATCGTAATGTGAATAAACGCGCCCATGTGTTTCGCGCTCAAAGTTACCGTGCCTTGCGCGCTTTTTCCCGAGTTTGTTCTTTCGTCTGGAAGTTCTATTCCGTGGTCAACAGAATTACGAATCAAATGAAGAAGAGGGTCGTTCAATTTGTCGATTACGGTTTTGTCTAGTTCTGTTTCTGCGCCAACCGTAACCATTTCTACTTTTTTTCCAAGTTGAACGGAAAGGTCGTGAACGGTTCTGCGGAATTTTGAAAAAAGCGTGTTCACGGGAACCATGCGAAGTCCCATCGAAATGTCGCGCATCATCACGGCTATTCTGTCGCACTGCTCGCTCAAATTCTTGAACTTCATGTTCTCGGTTTTTGTGGCTTCTTGGTCAAGTTGCGCATTAAACGTTACAAGTTCGCCGACCAAATCGACGAGTTGGTCGAGTTTTGCCGAAGAAATGCGAAGAGTTGTTTGCGCGGCTTGCGCCGAAGCGTTCTGCGACGCGGGTTTTCCGTCGCCGCCCAACGATTTTAAATGTTGCTGTTCCGCCAGCGCGGAGCGCACTTGTTCGTCGGAAACGAGTTTTTTGTTTACAAGAACCGTGCCGAGTTTTTGTTTTGCGTTCAAAATCTCGTCTAGTTCTTCTTGCGTAACGTCTTGTCTTGAAACGAGAATTTCGCCGATTTTTTTGTCTTCGCCTGGCAAAAAATCGATTTTTTCGATTTCGACTTTTGAATCTGAATCAAGAAAAATAAAAACGTCGGAAATGTCGTTTTTTGTTTTTGAAGTCGTTAGAATCACGTCCCAAGAAAAATAGCAAAACTCGCTGTTCATCTCGGAAAGTGGCGGCAATTCTTGAAAAAATGGAACGACAGTCGCTGTGCCAAGTTCCGTGAGTTCTTTTACCAAAAGTTCGGGGCGCGTTCCGTTTTGCATAATCGTTTTTGACGGACGAAACTTGATTCGCCACGACGAATCCGCCGATTCTTCTTTTTTTTCTATTTTTTTGACGGGACTTCCAACGTCTACCGCGCTTCCGCCGTTTTTTTGAACGTAGACTTTGAATTCCAAAATCAAATCTTCGCTCGATTTGTGGACTTCGGGCGAAACTTCCGCGCCAGCGTCCAAAAGAGAACGAATATGGTCGCGCGCTTTTAACAAAAGGTCGATTAATTCGGGCGTAACAGGAATTAAGCCGTTGCGAACTTGGTCCATTGCGTTTTCGGCTTCGTGCGTAAACGTCGAAATTTCGTTAAAACCGAACATCGCCGACGAGCCTTTAATTGTGTGCATCGCACGAAAAACCGCGGCAATCGTTTCCGCGTCGCTGGGATTGTCGGAAAGGGCTAGAAGTTGCTCTTCAAGGTTGTCAAGAAGGTCGTTCGCTTCTTCAAAAAAAACGGAACTCAACTGCTCAAGCATTCAGTTACTCCTGCGCCATGATTTCTTCGACGTAATCGACGTGGTATTCTTTTAGAGAAATCGCGCTCGCTTTTGTAAAATCGTCAATCACAGAAGGAATTTCGCCAGTCAAAAAGAATTCTTTGCCTGTTTTTTCCGCTTCTTTTTTTGCCGCCAAAATAACTTGAATTCCCGTGATGTCTATGTCGTCAACTTTGGAAATGTCCAATCTCACTTCGGAAGATTTTTTGAACGCATCAAGGAGCGAATCTTTGAGCGTGTTTACCTGCTCGATTCCTGCTGTTCCCTGCCATTTGACTGTTTTTGCTTTGTCAGCCATCGTGTCAAAACTCCTTTTTGCGCAAAAACTACCGCATTTCCTTAAAATGTTCTATAATAGTGCAACAATTTTACGACGTTTTGGCGTAGCCGTCAAACAAAATGGAGATGTGCCATGGACGAAGACAAAAACGAAAACTTTTTTTCATTTACGCTTGGAACGGGAATGTTTGCCGTTCCTGTGAAATTCGTCAAAGAGGTTTTTGAATTTACGTCGCTTACGCCCGTGCCGAATTCTCTTCCATATCTCCGCGGCGTGATGAATATTCGCGGTTCTGTCGTTTCGATTTTGGATTTGCGAAAATTGTTCGGCTTTAATCCAAGCGACGACCTTTCGCAAACGTCCGTAATCGACCTTGAGATTCCGCGCGAAAACGAAAAGCCGTTTGAACTTTCGATAATTGCCGACAGCGTTGACGTTGTAAGTGGACTATACATGATTCAAGCGGGTAGTGCGTCTTACGGAATTCCAGAAGAGCAGAGTCAATTTGTTCGTTCGGTGGCGCGTCGCGGCGAGCAGTTTATTTTGGTGCTTGACCTAATAAAGATTTTGTGTTTTGTGGAAAGCGACGTTGACAAAGCCGAAAAGGCTCGCGCGTGATTTTTCGCAGACGCAAAAAAAACGGTGGTTTTGATTTTTTTAACCACCGTTTTTTTTAATTCGACAAAGCAAATTGATTGTGCGTAACTTTCAATTCGATTTTTCGTGAAAGTTCAAGTTCTTCTTTTGTAAGTTTGTCTAAATACGCATCATCAGATGCTTTTTTTAGATTCGCTTGATTTTGTTTGTTGATATATTTCATGTAAACTTTGCACGTTCTATTATCAAAAAAAATCTTTCGTGGAAGCGGACCGCCCGTGTCGCTTTTGATTATTGGAATGTTGAGTTTTTCCAAATAATTGTAAGCAAAACGGCTGTTCGCATCTCCAACTTGCGTGCCTTTTCCCGCCGCCATATTAAAAATGTTTCCGCCACCAAAAACTTTTGCTTCAAGATTTGTTCGCAACCCGCCTTTTTTTTCGATGTCGTGCATAAGAAGGTCAATAGCGTAAACGCCAAATTTTCCTGGCAGCGGGTGAATGTCGGGGTCTTCGCCAGAATCCAACGCGAGCATATAATGATTTATGCCGCCAACGCCGTTCTCTTTGTCGTAGAGAACAACGCTGACGCAAGAACCGAGAACGGTGGAAATCATTTCTTCCCTGTTTGTGGAATAGAACTCCCCTGGGTATATCGTGACGACTTGTTGCTTAAAATGATTGTCGAAGTAAGTGTTCATCTTCCAACGTTTACGCCGTTAAAAAAACGTAACTTCTCCACTTTTTGCGCCCTTTTCGATTGAAAAACCGCCGATTTTTCCAGCCGCTTCTTTGTGCGCCGTAATCGTAAAACGGTTGATGAGGTCGCTGAATTTGCTGTTCTTGATTTTCCAAGACGAAACGCCTTTTTTTGCCATCAAAAGATTTTTCTGCTGAGAGAATTCTTGTTCCAACGCTTTCATGTCGGCGACAAAATCGTTTAGTTGTTCGCTCATCTTTTTGAGGTCTTGCAAATTCTGCTGAACCGTTACGCATTTCTGCTGGAATCCTTCTGGGAAAACCGAGAAATCTTGAATAATCGAAGCGAGTTGGTCGTGCGCTTTTTTGAGTTCTTCAAAGAATCTGTTTTTCTCTGAACGAAGTTGCGTCATGTTTTCGTTGTCTTTTTGAATCGAAACGGTGAACGTAGAAAGAAGCGAACTCGTGTCAGCGATAAACGATTCCAAAAGTTGTTGCATCGCGTCCAAAGATTTATTCGCAGAACTAATCAAATTGTCCATGTCCGTTACGGAATCTTGAACGGATTTGATTGCATCGTTTTTGGCGACTTCGATTTGTTGCAAAATTCTAACGTGGTGCAATCGGCTCATAACGGGGCGCAAATTGTCAAAAACAGAATAAATGATTCGCGCGCGTTCCGTGATGTTTTGGCAAGTGTGGAGCAAATCTTTTTGAACGAGATGATAATTGTTGAACTCGCTCATCATCGACTGATAGCCAGTGATTATTGTGTTAAGACGATTTTCAAGATTTTCGCCGCTCACAGAAAAATCGCTCAAAAATCTGCGTTCAAAATCGTTTTTCTCGTTTTCAACGCTGTCCAACGTTTCAATGACGGTCGCCCAATTTTTGTCAAAAATGCTCGCGCTTTGCGCAACGTGTCCGTTTATGTCCTTTAGAACTTCGCCGCACAATTTGCAAAGCGCGATATTAAAACTCACATAATCGAGTTCTTCGTCGCTACCCGCAACTGGCGCATTCGTGCGTCCCAATTCCTGCACGCATTTTTGAACGTGGTCTAACGCCTGGCGAATAATGTCTTGCAACTGCAAGCCTTCCATCGCTTTTTGAATCGGCGGATAAATCGAACTGATTTCCGATTCCATCGAAGAAATCGGAGAAGAAACGCTGTTAAGCAACTGCTTTACGTCTTGCGAACCGCTTGTTCCTTTTTGCGAAAGACTACCTTGCGCCGCTAAAATTCCAGAGAAAATCTCTTTTAGCGTGTTGATATAAGAAAGAAGTTGCGATTCTTCCTCGCTCAATTTTCCCGCAAAAAGATTCATGTCGTTTGAAAGTCGTTGCAGATTTTCTGTGATTCGGCTGAACGCTTGACCTTTTTCGCCCGATTTAATTGAAATTACCATCGCGTTTAGAGCGATTAATTCCATCTGCTCGGAATCTTCCTTGATTTCGGCAATCATTTTGTCGAGTTTGCCGAGGTCTTCGATTTTGTTGTTCAGTTGATTAAAAAGCGGGTCGTATTTTGCCGCGTAATCGGTAAAAAGGATTTTTTCTTTTCCCTTAGATTTGCCGTCGCTTTCTCCAAGAGAATCGAACATCGTTCTTAGCATTTGCAGAGACGTTCCGCCGTCACGGTTTAGGAGCGACGGGAACAAATTTCCAAGTTGCAAAAAAATCTGCTCGGATTTTGAACTAATCTCATTGATTTGATGTAGCGTTTCGTTGATTTCCATAAAAAACTGCTCCCTAAAATGGATTCAAACATTATATTCGATAATCGTTCGTTTTGCCCTGACGATTTTGCGAATTCTCCAAAAAAAATTCTACGATTGATTGAATTCCGCTGAAAGTTGCCCCAAATCGTCGTCTGTTGCTTCGGTGAAATCGTCGTCAAACATTTCTTCGCCCGCTTCTCCACCAATAAAAGTGTTTAACTCGTAAGAGTGTTCAAGGATTCGTCCCGTTGCCGCGTCAACCGCTCTCATAAACGAACAATTCGGCTCGGAAAGTGCAAGCGGCGTTCTTGATGCAATCGACCAACTCACTTTTTCTGTTCGCGGCAAAAAACCTACAAAATCCATTGTGATTCCAAGTTTTTTGTGAACGAGTGAACGAAGCCGTTTTGCCATTTCGAGGTCGTCTAAACCTTGTCCCATGTTTACTATAACTTGCGGTCTGAATCGTCCTAATTCCTCTATCGCTTTGTGGATTTTTTCGGAATCGCTGAATTTTTCTGCGGTTTTTGCAAGCAAATCCAAAAAAGACGCTTCCGTTCCTGACGCACTTTCTTTCAGAAATCTGTTTATGAATTTGCGTTCCGCGCTGTGAGTTTTGAATTGTCGCATAAAAAATCGAAACGACGACGCTTTCAAAAACGAATACGCATTCAAAATCGCGGTTAATTCTGGAGTCGTTACGAGTACGGAATTTTTCGTCAATAAATAGAAGTCGAGTGTATTGTATGTCGTTCCCGCGCCCAAATCCAAAATTATGTAATCTGCTTCCAACATAGAAAGTCGGCGAATAATTTTTTGCTTTGTTAAATTGTCAATGTTTGCTGTTCCAGGATACAAACAATCGCCCGCCACAAACAAAAGATTTTCCACGGAAGTTTTCTGCAAAAGTTCAGAAAATTTGGAAGTTTGCTTAAAAATAAAGTTTCCAAGCCCCGCGTGATTATTTTTTAATCCAAGTAATGTATGAAGATTTGCGCCACCAAAATCAATATCAGCAAGAACGACTCGTTTTCCTTTTTGAGCGAGTACAACTGCGAGATTTACGGCGAAGTTACTTTTGCCGACTCCGCCTTTTCCGCTCGCAATTGGAAGAAAGTGTACCATTCCGACAGTATAAAATAACAAAGACGAAGAATCAACGAATCATTTGATTAGTACAAAATTGCAAGCGATAAAATCAGTGGTTTCGTTCAACCGTTGTGAAATTTTCGCTTAACACCGCGAGTTTTTCGTTCAACTATCGCGAGTTTTTGTTCAATCAATGCGTGATTTTTATTGCATCATGTATTGTAAACGCGATTGTGGCGGATTGGTAAGCGTTCGGGCAAAATTCAAAAAGTCGTAAATTGATTCTTTGTATTCGTAGTTGTAATCGATAAATTCAACGTCTTCTTCCAAATCGTTCCGAATCGAATCTTGCGCCGTTTGAAGTTTACAGATTTCATCGACTAGTTGAACGTCTTTCGCTTGTCGCGCGGTGTAAACTCGTCCGTCCGCGATTTCTTGAACGCGCTCAATCGGAAGATTTCTGGATTCCGCGACGATTTGCGTAAATTGTTCGTAAGCGTCGTCCGCAATCGATTGAAAAATCTGAATCTGCTCTTCGGTCAACGGTTGGTCGTAACTTCCCATCGTTTTGTTGCGCCCCGCCGTAAATGTTCGCATTTTGATTCCGATTTTTGACATCAATTCCGTCGCGTCCACGCTTTGTCCAAAAATTACGCCAATCGAACCGACTAGCGAATTTCGATTCGAATAAATGTAATCGGCTGCACTTGCAATGTAATATCCGCCCGAAGCCGCAAGCGATGAAAAATACGCATAAACGGGTCGATTCGTGTTTTCTTTGTAGTCCATCAACGCCAAATATGCTTCGTCCGCTTCGTAAACCGTGCCGCCTGGCGAGTTTACAAAAAGCAAAATTCCGCGATTTTTTGGGTCGTCCGCCAAATCTTCAATCGTTTGTAAAAGCCATTCTTGATTGTAATTTCGATTTCCTTTTTCGATTACGCCTTCAATGTGAACTACTGCAACGTAAGACGAATCAACGGAAAATTTTTGATTTTTGAAATTAAACGATTTTTTTGAAAAATGCGTTTCAAAAGTCGTTTCCGCGTTTTTCATGCACGATTTCATTGCAAGAGAAAAAATCGCCGTCGCCGCGACCACCGCCACAATAATTGAAAGTTTTTTCTTTTTTTTGTCCATTTTTTCTTCCTTTTAAATGTGTTACGCCTGTGTTGAAAAATCCGCAGGAACGAGTTTTCCTTCTTGAAAAGCCATTTGTTTTAGCGCGTTGTAAGCGTTTGCATTTGCAAGACTCATGTACGCCGTTAAAAAAACGTAGCCGATTCCGCCCGTAAAATAACACAGAATCGCCCAGCCCAAAAATGATAATTGCATAACAAACAAATCTGTTTTATGTCCATTTGTAAGAATTTTAGAAATATCCATTGCTTTTGTTACGCTAATGCCAGGATTTTCCACTATAACAAAATACATCATAGAATAAGAAATCATTTTTATAATTCCTGGAATGGTAAATAAAAGCGACCATAAGAAAATCCAAAGACTTTCCCATAAAATCGCAAGGATTCCATCTTGCCAATAATATTTTATACCAATAAAAATATCGTTCATTGGGAGTTTATCTTGTGTTCTAGTCATTTTTAACGAAATATAACTTATAACGACTAGACAAATCCCCAGTCCAAAAATAATAAATAATACAATAAATGGAGATAGCCAAGTTTTATTTAATTTTATAAGAGTAAAACCGAAAATTCCTGCTAAAAATCCAAGCACGCTAAAAAGAAGAGAGGCAATAAGCGGAACTCCGAGTCTTTTCTTAAAAAGATTCCAGGCTTTGCGTTTGTATTCAATTCGGTCAAACATTTTTTGCCTCCCGCAAAAGTTGCGAATAATATTTTTCTTCTATTTTATCTGCGCCGATTTCGCATTTTTCAAAAATCTCGTTGATTTTTTTGCGACAAATCGAAATCGTTTTTTCGTCGTTTTGCTCGGAAATTATTTCGATTTCAAGAAAAAATCCCAGCGGCGGAACTTCGCAAAGTTCCAAATGTGCGTTTTCAAAAGCGTAAGAACGGACGGATTTTGTTTTTTTTAGCGCGATTTTCATGCCAATGTCTTCAAAAAAAGAAACGAGCGCGTCGTCGTCCGAAATTGAACATTCTTTTTCATCGTTTACTTCGATTTTTTGACCGTTTTCGCCGATTCGATTTTCTTTTTTCTTGTACGTCAAAAAAATCTCGCGTTTTTTAGAAATCAAATCGGTTTGCGTGCGGATTCGCGCCTGAACGCCATTTTGACTTTTCCAATAAACATCGACTTTCTGCACGCTTTTCAAAAAATGCGCAAACGAATCGAGTTTTTGCGTTACTTTTTGCGCGTCGTCAACGTGCGCTTTCAGTTCAATTTCAAACATAAAAGAATGATACCGCCTTTTCTAACGAAAATGAAGATTTTAAAACAAGTCTAAACGAATTAGATTAAAGAATCGTCGATTTCTAAAATAAGTCGGAAAAATCCAAAGATTTGCTTGAAAAATCCAATTTCGTTCTATATAATCCGCTTTATGAAGAGAGATAAAAAACTTTTTTTGAAACGTGCATTTTGCGCGTTTGGTTTATTCATGTTTTTCTCTTGCAAAATGGAAATTCCAGAATCCGTTTCGTTAAAACTTGACAGTGAATTTGGCGTTCCGCTTGGCGACACGGAATTTTTGATTTCCGACAAAATCACCGTGGAAGATTTGCAAGAAAAATTGGGTAGCGATTCCAACGATATGCAAGTTTATGGACTTTGCGAAAACGTAAACGACAAAACCGAAATTTTGAAATTCCTTCTAAAATACAAGATTTCTGAAGAAGTTGAAATTCCTGACGCAGTTTCCGCCATGTTGAATTCTGATGGCGCAAATCTTACGCAAATTAACAATTCGTTGGGGGCTGCAATTACAGAATTTAATGGCGAAGTTGACACGGGAATCAATCTTAAAAGCATTTTGATGTCAATGTCGAGCGAAGACGAAAACGACCCCGACGGAAACAAGTTCCAAGAAATCGTTGACAAAATTGAGTTCAAGGACATAAAAGCAAACGCATACATTTGTGGAGAGGGCTTAAAAGACGCGACTTTTTCTGGCACGATAAAAGCGGGCGACGCAAACGACATGGAAAATGCGCAGGTTCTTGCTGAAAAAACGGCTGGCGACCCGTTCAAAGTGGTTGATGAGCCGTCGCTAAACCCAAACGAAGACTCGCTTGTTTTGGAAAGCGACGTTAATTCAAAACCAAAATCTTCGGAATTGGACGGCGACAAACTGGCGCAAACAATAAACCGTCGTCCTGAAGAATTGCGCGTTGAATATTCGCTAACGCCAACGTTCAATTTTCAAAATGCTGACGACGTTAATGCGTTCGTTTCTTCTAAAAAAATCGACGTGGTGATTTTTATTGAACTTCCGCTGTCGTTCAAAATCACGGACGACATAGAAATCGACGACGTGCTTGACCTTGCGGGCAACAAAATCGAAGACGATTTATTTAATCGGGACGGTGCGGACGACGACACAATTTCAAAGTTTTCTGACCTTTTTGAAGACGGCGCGATGACGCTTGACTACTTGTTTGCAAATTCCACGGGTTTAAGCCTTTCTGCAAAAATCAAGGCGAAAGACGAACACGGAAACGAATTTGTGAACAAAGAAGTTTCGTTCGTTGATGGAACTTCACTATACAAAAACGGTTCTTTGAATTTGGAATCAAAGAAAAGTATCGGTTTTACGGCGGAAGAAATTCAAAGAATCTTCACGTCGTATCCGTTTTGTCCGCAAATCTCAATGGAAATCAAAAAAACGGACGATTTTTCGATAAAACGAGATTCCGCGTTTGGAACTTGGGCGGCGTTTACGCTAAAAACAGGCGGAACGTATTCAGTTTGGAAAAAATAGGGGGCGGCAAATGAAAACAAAAAAAATCGTTTTGGCCGTCGCGACTTTTTTCGTTTCGGCAAGCGTTTTTGCGGAACTTCGCAAACCAAATCGATATTTTGAAATCGGCGTGGAAGCGGAAGCGGGGGCGAGTAACAATTATTTTTCCACAAACGAATTTATGGTGAAAGACCTCGTAATCGACCTTAAAAAAATCGCTGACGAAATTCCGTCGGGCGGTTGGAAGGCGGAAGTTCTCGACAAAGAAAAAGCGTTCATCAATTTGAACATAAGCGAACGTTTTAGATTGGGATTTTTTACGGGGCTTGACGTTAGCGGTTCGGTAAACATCGGAAAAGAACTTTTTGATTTTTTGGGAAACGGCTTTACGGGCGGTTCAAAATCCGTAAAACTCAGCGGGCATTTTGACGCATTTTTGGACGCGGGCGTTTCGTTTCGCACAAAAATCCGCGAGTTTGGCGTAACGATTTCACCTGCGTATTACGTTCCGCTAATTTATATGCCGAGTACCACTGCGACTGCTTCTTGGTCGAGCGACAGTTCTGGAAAATTGAAAGCAAACGTCCAGGCAAACGTAAAAGTTTATTCCGCGGTGGATATGAGACGTTGGACGGAAAAAAACGATTTTGACGAAAATGCAAATCCCTCGTTAAACGACGAAATTCAAAGCGCGTTAAAAAACGGCGGATTTGACCTTTCTCTTGCGGTGGAACACCCGATTTTTGGGCAGTGGCTTGAAGTTGGAGGTTTTGCGAGAATTCCGATTTTGCCAGGCACGCTCGATTACGAAATGAGTAGAACGGTTAGCGCGCACGTTTCCACGGACGGATTTTTGAAAATTCTTACGGACGACGACGAACTCGAAAAAGAATTTGATTCTGGAACGGCGACGTATTCAAAAACGTCGCACAAAGTTTATCGTCCGCTACGATTTGGCGCGGAAGCCGCGTTTAGACCGTTCGGGCGGTGGTTTACGCTTCGACCGATGGGCGCACTCGTCATGCGTAGCCCATACGACGGCGACGAACGCGAAATTTTCCCAGAATATTCGTTGAGCGCGACGGCTTCGCTTTTTAACGTGCTTTCGCTTACCGTTGGAACAGCGTATTTAAATCAAGTATTCGTTCATAGCGCACTTTTTGCACTAAACGCGCGTGTACTAGAACTCGACTTAGGAATCGCGTTGCGAGGCGGGGATTTCCTAAAAAGTTTTCAAGGCACGGGAACTTCGGCGTGTATTGGCGTAAAAATCGGATTCTAGGATTTCCAAAGGCTTTGATTTTGAATAAAATCGAATCAAAGCCGATTTTTTTTTGGCAAAATTTGTTTTCATGGAGAAAAAAATGAAAAAAATGTTTGCGATTTTTTGCGCGTTTTCGATTTTTGTGGCGAGTAGTTTTTTGACTTCTTGTTCCGAAGATGACGACCTTTTAGCACCAACGGATACTTGGGTTCAAAAAGATTATACCTATACAAGTGATAGCGGAACAACATCTCAATTAACATGTTATTTTATGTTTACAAAAAACGGCTATTCAAACTCAAAGTTGCAAAATGTTCCTACAGGTTCGCAAAACGGCTCGTCCACAACCATAAAACCTGGAATGACAGTTTTAATCGTTCCCGCGTCATCTTCTGAAGTCATAAGTTGGTTTGCAAAAAACAGGTTTATTTGCAAAACATTTGGAATGGGTGAAAATTCCGTGGGGGACGACGGCGAAGAAGACCCATCGGGTTTTTCGTTTGAAATGTCGGAAACAAAATGGAACGTTTTTTACTATGCAAACATCACGGACTTTTTGAAAAACGACCAGTTGAAAAATCCGCCCGTCGCTCTTTCGACGAATTTCTCTTGGAAAAAAATCCTCAGAGATTCCATTTTAAGCGTGTTAAAATAAAGATTCTTGTGGATTTTTCGTTTCGTCTACGCTTAACGAACGACAACGCGGAGGTTGATTTTATCGAAACTTCTGCGTTTTTTTTGAAATTGATACGAAAAGCACACGGTGGTCGTATAAAAAAAGCGGTGGTTGAGCGAAGTCGAAACCTCCATTTTTTTTGTGTTTGGCATTTCGCCCGCAAACGCGCGGGCGTTTTTTACAGCGACGATTCGAGTTGCCCGACGATTTTTGCAAAAGTGTCGAGCGCGCTTTGAATCGGCTCGGGCGACGACATATCAACGCCAGCGGCTTTCAAACTTTCAATCGGATAGCGCGAGCCGCCCGATTTCAAAAATTCAAAATAATCGTTCTTTTCTTTTTCGCCGCCTTTCAAAACGCGGTTTGCAAGCGCGAGCGACGCTGAAATTCCCGTGGCGTAT
Organism: uncultured Treponema sp.; assembly: GCA_905233535.1. Lineage (GTDB taxonomy): Bacteria > Spirochaetota > Spirochaetia > Treponematales > Treponemataceae > Treponema_D. The sequence goes on along the minus strand of CAJOEO010000019.1, from coordinate 11,228 downwards.
TTATAAACATAAAACGCGCCGTAAAAATGCGGAATGCGCAAGCCTTCCAAATCGCTCGTTTTTTCAAAAACCATCTCGCTTCCAAAATATTGTTCCAAAAGTTCGCGGTAGATTTTTCGCAGAACTTCCGCGCTCAAAGGCTTTCCGTTTTCCACGCATTCGTGCGCTTTTAGCTCAAACTCCGCGAACATCGTCTGACGGTGCAGCGTCGCCAAAATGTCGTTTGCCCGCATCGAAAGCAGATACTTTTTGATTTCTTCGCTTTTCGCTTCCTTCAGAAGATGCTCAAAAACGAGTTCTTCGTTGAAAGTTGACGCAACTTCCGCCTCAAAAATCGTATAGTCGTATTGCATAAACGGATTCGCCGAACGCGAATACCAAGTGTGCATCGAATGTCCGCCCTCGTGCGCCATCGTAAACACATCGCGAATGTCGTCGTCCTTGTAATTCATCAAAATATACGGATAGCCCGTATACGAACCCGAACTGAACGCGCCACTCCGTTTGCCTTTGTTTTCGTAGCGGTCTGCCCAGCCGCCCAAAAGCCCGCCGCAAAGCGTGTCTGTGTATTCCTTTCCGAGCGGCGAAAGCGCGTTTCGGCAGATTTCCACGGCTTCCTCGTAGGAAGTTTTCATTTCAACATTCGCAACTAGCGGAACATAAACATCGTAGTGGCGCAATTCTGAAAGTCCGAGGACTTTTTTTCTGAGCGCGTAGAATTTGTGCAAAGTCGGAAGATTTTTGTGAACCGTGTCGATTAGATTTCTGTAAACGCTTTCAGGAACTTTATCTTTGTAGAGTTTCGATTCGAGCGACGACTTGTAATTTCGGGCGCGCGCGCGGAAAACATCTTGATTTACGCTTCCCGCATAAAGAGAAGCGAGCGTGTTTGCGTGCGATTCAAATGTTCCGTAGAATTTTTTGTACGCCTCGGCTCGAATTTTTCTGTCGGGATTTTGCAAAAAAATCGAATACGTCGATTGAGTGAGCGGTTTTTCTTCGCCGTTTTCGTTTATCGTGCCGAACTGCAAATCCACATTCGTCAAAAGACTGAATGTATTTTGCGCCGTCTGCGCGCTTTCCGCCTGAAGCGACAAGATTTTTTCTTCCGCCTCGCTCAAAATGTGCGGTTTGAAATGACGCGATTTTTGAACGAAAATTCGGTAATCGTCGAATTCTTTGGCGCAAAGCCATTTTTCGATTTTTTCGTCGTCAATCGCCATAAGTTCTGGGTCAAAAAACGAAAGTTCCGCGCTGACTTTTGAGCAAATCATCTTGATTCTGCCGTCTTTATCCAAAGAATCCGCATCTCCTTCGTTTTCAGCAAGCTTTAGGCTTGCATAATTTGCCGCCCGCTCGACCGCCTTGTAAAGTTCCTCAAGAGCCTTTAGCGCGCCGAGCAGATTTTCGCTTGATTCCGCCAGTTTTCCGCGAAAAGCCGCCGCTTTTTCAGCAAGCGCGGGGATTTTTTCGCAGCATTTTTCCCAATCCGCGTCCGACGCAAAAAGCGTCGTCAAGTCCCAGCGATTTTCCGCGGGAACATCTTTTCTTTCAAGAATTGTGTGTTTCATAAAATCATTTTAGCAGATTCAAAAAAGATTTTCGCGGACGATTTTTCTCGTTTGGTTCGGCGGTTGAGCATCTCGAAATCTGCGAAGAAACGCGGAGATTTCGAGAACCTCAATCACCGTTTTTTGTTTCGACTGCACACAACGAACAAAACGGCGACAGAACCGAGAGAGCCGACAAAAGACGGTTTTGTTTTCATTGACTGATATACAGACGCCGATTTTTCCGAACGCAATCCGCTTGACAAAATACTTTTTTTTTGTATGATGTTTTAATTTTTATTTTTCGGAGGGCTTATGAAAAAAGCACTTAAAATCAGCGCGGGATTTTTGTTCGGCGCGGCGTTTGTTTTTGCGGGCTGTTCAAGCTTCAAAAAGATGTTTACTGGCTACAGCGCGACTATTGAAGACGGAATCGAAAACGGAACGGTAACGGCAGACAAAACCGAGGGAATTGCAAAAGAATCCACCGTTACTCTTTCTTTTGCTCCCGCCGAAGGCTACGAATGGGACACCGTTTCGGTAAAGGCAGGCGAAAAAGAGGAAGAAGTTGCGGTATCGGCAAATACATTCATTATGCCGTCTGACGATGTAAAGATTTCCGCAACATTCAAAAAATGCGTGCCTACAAAATCAAAGCCAGAGAGCGTGGGCGATTTGGTTTTGAACGACGGAACTGCGGTTTCTTTTGAGAACATAAGCGAAATGCCTGCGGGACAAAAAGCAAAGGCTGTTGCGGTGATTTTCTATGTTGGAGACGAATGTTCAAACAACGGAGAAAACCGCGTGCTGGGCGTTGGCTTGGTTCACGAAATGGCTCAATGGCAGAAGGAAAAGGTTACAACAAATGTTTCTTCTGGTTCGGGATTTTTAAATGCCGCCAAGTCTTTCGCTGTAGAAACAGCCAAAGAAATATCGAGCGATTCGTCATCGAGCAATCCAACTGCGTGCTATATCCAAGTTGACACAGTAGGAAATGTTGTGGGAGAGGCTAGCAAGAAGGCATTTTCGGCAACAAATATGTCAAAAGTCCAGTATGTGATTGACAGCTATATTTTTAAAGGCGACAAAAACGGAAGCGACAACTTTGCGCAGCTTTCGGCGTTCCTAAAAAGTTCAGGCAAAGACAACACTGCTCCCGTTTCGTTGAGCGGGGAAGACCTTCGCAAAGGAGAGCCGACTCTCTCAAAACTGAAAATCTTTGAAGGTCAGAATTATCCTGCGTTCTATTTTGCAAAAAATTACAAAGACTACAAATTGGACTATACGACAATGGAGCCGGGGCTGTTTACCAGCAAGACAGTGCGGGTTTACAAACATACTAATGTTGGAAAATACGAAAGCGGCTGGTATTTGCCTTCAATCGTGGAACTTTTCCAAATTTGGAAAAACAAAGACATTGTAAATAAAGCGGTTTCTGCTTGCGGCGGCGATGAGTTCGGCGAAGATTCTTCGTTTTTGTCGTCATCGCAGTACACAAATATGATAATCGACGGCGTAGAAAGTAAAGTGACAAAAGGCGAGAATTGCATATTCAACTTGAGATTTTCCAACGGCGGCTGCAGCCACGATTACAAAGATAACACAGGGGCGGTCTGCGCAATCCGCGAATTTTAGCGCGCAGGCAAAAGGCTTTTGAGCAGAACGCGGCGAGTGCAAATTCGCCGCGTTTTTTCGGAAAAATCTATTCGAGAGGTGTTTTATGAAACAACTTTTCAAATTCGCTGCGGCACTGCTTGCCTCAGGCGCGTTTATGTTCGGCGCGGTTTCCTGCAATATAAAAGCGCAGTACGAATACTTCTGCACAGTAAGCGGAACTTACGGCGAAAGAACATTGGATTCAACAAAGCCTTTTCAGGCAGTGATTTCTTATTCCAGCGACGCGACAGATCATTCAAATGCGAAATTGTATGAAATCCATATGCCTTTTTATTCATTTACAGAAAAGTTGAATATTCTTTTTATTTCTGGAAAATATTACGACTACAATTCGTACAATAATCGCATCAGAGAAGTTGCGGTTACAGGCTCAATCGAAGACAGCGAATTTATAATTGAATACAATGACGGCAGCATACCCGTCAAATTGACATTCAAGCGAATATAATCGCGTTTCAAAACGGTCTGCTGTTGTGCAGACCGCTTTTTTTTGTGCAATAAGTTTTTCCAAAAATCGAATTTCCGCCGCCGTTTTTCAAGATTCCGCGTTCGATTTTAATGTCGTTTTTCGTTTCGGCTTCGCTCAACGGACGCGGATTTTTTCTGTTGTTTTCTGTATAATTTGAAAACTATGTCAGACAAAAATTCAAAATTCAGCCATTCTTTACTGTTGCTTTTGCCTTCGATGCTCGCGCTCGCCATTTCGATTACTGCGTTGATGTATCAATTTGGAAGCCGACTTTTTGATTTAAATAATACTTGCTACTACGTTTATTTTGGAGCAAACGATTCAAATGGAAATCAGATTTTAGACGAAGAAATCAACAAGAAAATCGAAGAAATCGTCGTTCAATGCGAAATCAAAGGTTTTACGCTTTCTGGAGCGGCAAAAGGTGGATACATCGACGAAAATCAAAAACTCGTTTTTGAAGATTCGTATCGTCTAATTTTGCTGGACATTTCAAAGAAAAAGGCTTACGAAGTTGCGCAAAAATTGCAGGACGCGCTCAATCAAAAATCGATTTTGGTTGAAGAAGTCGTGATTCTCAAAAAATTCGTGGCGGACGGAAAAATCTATGAAAGTTACGAAAATTTGTTAGAGGACAAAAAATGACGAGCGAAAGTTTTTTCTTTGTCGCAAAAAATGCAGTCGCCACTGTGAATTTTCTGCTCGTCGTTTATTCGTCACTTTTGATAAAAAAGCACGATTATATGGCGACGCGCATTTTGAGCGTTTCGCTTACGCTTTTGGTTTACATTTTGGGATTTTGTTGGAGTTCGGTTGTAATTAGCATTTTTACTCTTTTGCGCGACATTTATTCAGACCGCGCAAAAAAACAGCAAACTTGGGTGATAATCGGATTTTGCGTTTTTGGAACGGTGGCGACTTTTGCCGTGAACAATTTTTCTGGCGCGACGATTGGCGATTATCTTCCTGCGCTAAGTATGATTTTTTATACGCTTTGCATTTTTAAGGCAAAATCTGCTGCGCAAATGAAAGCCGCCACCGCCGTGGATACGGCTCTTTGGATTTTGTACGATTACAAAAATTTTTTGATTTTCAACGTGATTTTGGATTTCTTTTTGATTTTTCTGCCTGCTTGGGAATTATATTCAAAAAAAATTCTGCAACGTTTTAACCTCGTCTAACGTTGCAGAATGCAAAAATTTATTTATAAAACCAATTTCTGAAAAGTTCTGGCCAAACTGTACATTCGGCTTCTTGACACGAACCGTCAGCCTTTGCAGTTTGTGGAGTTGCAAGCGCAAGACCGTGGCAACCGCGTTCAAATGCGTGGAATTCAAAAGGAATTTTTGCTTCTCGAAGTGAACGCACAAGCGCAAGCGAGTTTTCTATCGGGACGGATTCGTCTTGGAATGTGTGCCAAATAAACGTCGGCGGAAACGACGAATCGACGTGAAATTCAATGCTCACAAAATCTCGTTCGTCGAGATTCGCTTTTCCAAGTACGTTTTCAATCGATTCTTCGTGGCAAAATTGTCTGTCCGACGTAATGACGGGGTAGCACAACAACAATCGATTTGGGCGCGTCTGTTCGGGCATGTACGGCAAAATGTTTTGAATCAAACCTGATTTCCAATAACAGCCGAGCGACGCGGCAAGATGCCCACCCGCGCTAAAGCCAGCAACGATTATGTTCTTTGAATCGATTTTCAATGCGGCGCAATTTTTGCGACAAAACGCAACGGCTTCCGCAAGGTCGCAAAGCGCGGCTGGAAATTCCATCGGTGCAAGCGAATACGAAAGAACCGCAGAATGAAAACCGAGTTCATTCATTTTTTGTGCAACAGGCGTGGCTTCTCGCGTGGATAAATGCGCATATCCGCCTCCTGGACAAATCAAGACTAGCGGGCGAGAACTCTCCGATTGAAGGAGAAAAAGTTCCAGCGACGGCTTTTGGTTTGAATTAAAAACTTTGCCCGCATAATTAACTGGAAGTTCTACCTTTTTTTGCATAAATATGATTCTATCATATTTTGAAAATATATTTCCATTCACTGCGCTAGAACGTCATTAAATTCTTTGGATTTGCAAAAAAAAAATCGCCTCCGCGCTTAAAGGAGGAGAAACTGCGCGGATAGCGATTGGACAACATTTTGGTCGTCCGTAATTTCTTGCTGCTTAGACAAAATATTAGTAAAGAGAAGAAATTTAATCAAGGCTTTTCTTTGAAAATCGTTGCAAATTTTGCGCTTTTTTACGAAAATTGATGAATATATTGCATTTTCTCGCAAGGAGTTGTGAATAATGGAAAAAATTGGAATTATTGGTGCAATGGAAGAAGAAGTTGCGTTTTTAAAGTCAATTATCAAAGAAAAAAAGCAAAAAAATTCTGGCGGTCTTGAATTTGTTTTTGGAAAAATTGGAAAAAACGAAGTTATCGTTGTTCAAAGTGGAATTGGAAAAGTGAACGCGGCTTTGTGTGCGCAACGGCTCGCGCTTGAATTTGGCGCGACAAAAATCATCAACACGGGAATTGCGGGCGCGTTAAAAAGTGGTTTGGGAATTCTTGATTTTGTGGCGAGCGTGGATTGCGTTCAACACGATTTTGACGTTACGGGGTTTGGCTACGAGCCGACCGTGATTCCGCGAATGAAAAAAAGCGCGTTTGTTGCGGACGAAAATTTGCGAAAGGCGGCAATTTTGGCGTTTGAAGAACTTTCGCAGAACGAGCAGTTCAAAGGACACAAAATTTTGGAAGGGCGTATTGCTTCGGGCGACCAATTTATTTCTTCTCGCGAAAAAAAGGAAAAAATCGCGAAAATCTGCGCCCCCGCGTGCGTGGAAATGGAAGGCGCGGCGATTGCTCAAGCGTGTTTTTTGAACGACGTGCCGTTTCTGGTTCTTCGTTGCATGAGCGACATGGCGGACGACGGCGAAGAATCTTCTTACAAGTTTAACGATAAAATCGCGGCAGAAATGAGCGCGAAAATCGTCCAAAAAATGCTCGAAAAAATCTAACTCGCGCAAAAAAAAAGCGGAACGCGCAAAAAAAAACGCGGTGATTGAGCCTGCAAAATCACCGCGCATTTTTGTTTGAATCGCTAAAGAATTAAACTATTTTTTGTTCTTGGATTCGTCCTTGTTTTCAAGTTCTTCTATCAAATTGAGTTCTTTTTTTTCCATTCCAACAAATCCTGCTTTTCCTCTTCAGAGAAATTCTTGGCTTCGGAAAAATCTTCTTTGATTTTGCCGCCCGCTTTTTCTCGCATATATTCTTCGTGAAATTCTTTCCACTCTCGCTCGCGTTCTTCTGCCTCTCTGTCGTATTCTTCTGCGGTGGTTACTTCGACCCATTCGTTCCCTATTTTGATTTTTGCGGGCTTGTTTGCGTCCTCGCTGAAGATTTTTTCGTACATCTCTTCTTCCTCTTTCGTCAACTCAATTTCGTCAAGCACCCCTCGAGTGAGTTCTTCTTCATTGGAAACTTCTCCCTCTTTCGAAAAATTTTTGCTCATTTTTTTATCCTCCGATTTTTTTAACACAGATATTGTCCTTTCTGCAACGAGATTTTTATGAAGCACTTGCAATCCATTATACTTCATAGAATCATAAAATACCATATATGTATCTTTGCACCCCAAGAACACCGTCCAATGGTTATGCCTGTCACAAAACAAGGAATATCGTGGACATCGCTCCAAATATTTAAGTTTCTTATCAAGCAAATTTTTGTCTGTCGTATCAGATAACGATTGTGCTTTTAGCCCTCTGAAAGACCATTGCTCGTATGCAAAGTCTTTCGTCTTACCGTTTTCGTATCTGATTCCGAACAATTCTTCGCTTTTGTACAAGTTATCTCTTATCTCTCTTGCAATTCTATACATTTCTTCGATGTTGTTTTGTTGTAGCATATCCTTGATTTCTTTTGAAATCTCGTCTCTTTTTCCTGGAACAACATTGTAGCCTGTTAGTATGTGCCAAAGAACGATTGCCTTGTACTCGTGTGTTACTCCTTTTACAGTTTGTAGCATTGTCCTTTTTTTCCAGTCGTTTTGCGAGAAATTCATTTTGGGAGTAAAGTAAAGTTTCCATTGTTTCTCAATGAAACTTCCGTTTAGCATCGCGAAAAAAAGACAACCATAGTGGAACTGAGTAAACCACTCTGAATTTCTTAGTGCCTCGTCAAATTTTGTTATTGGGTACGAAGAAATTTCTGCTAAGTTAATGAAAGTTTCCTTCGGTTGTTGACTACACTTTGCTATAATTTTATCTAGTCTGCCGCATAAATCCGAAAGACTTGTGTATTTTTTTTGGTTTATTTTCAATACGTTATACCTCGCTATAAAAATTTGCCCGATGTCCAATTTGCAGGCTCGTCAAAATTGGACATCGAAGACGGTTTTTTGAATCTAACAAAAGAAAGTTGAATCGGCGAAAAAAAAACGCGGGAGAAACTCCCGCGAAAATTCAAGCAAAAAGTTTGCTAATTTTTTCAAAAAGTTCTTCGGTTTTCCACTTGGAATTTCCAAAACGAACGAGCAGATTCACCAAACGCGAAATTTTGTCGAGATAATGCTCGTTGTTTTCTGGCCAAGCGACAAACATTTCAAGATGATTTTTGTCGTTTTGGCTAAAAACAGCAATCGAAAGGCAAAAATCGCTCACGGCTTGGCTTTGCGCATTGTGGATAAAAACCCCGCCAATTTGCGAAATTCCGTGGATTTTTTCCTGCTCAAAAATATCGTTCAAAAGTTGATTTTTATCAAAAACAAAAGAAGTTCCGTCAAAACGCGACAAAAGAACGCGCACACATTCTGGCGAATCCTTGAATAAAAATTTGACAAAAACGATTTTTCAGTTTACGGAAGAGTTTGACGACGAAACAAAGAATCTCTAAAACGATTTGGGTGAACCGTTAAAAAATCAGAAATCGAAAAAGAATCGGACAAAAAATCAAAAAAGAATGAAAAATCTGCGTTTTCGTAAACGCGCACAAAAGATTCAAGATGCTCCGTGCTAATAGAAGCTAAAATGTTCCAATCGTGAGAAGAATCGGACGGAGCGCAAAGTTGATGTGGTTGCACGGGAATGGTTTTTCGCCATGCTGTCGGAAACGCAATTCCAGAGAACGCAAGAAGACTTGCGCAAACTACAACCAAAATCCGATTCATGCGGAAATTATACCGATTTAAAAAAATAAAGTCGCTCAAAAAAAATGAACTATTATGAAAGAAAATGCGCGATTGACCAAAAGGCGAAAATTGTGTAGTATCAAAAAAGACTTTGGAGCGATGGCAGAGTGGTCGAATGCACCGGTTTCGAAAACCGGCATATGGGTAACCGTATCGGGGGTTCAAATCCCTTTCGCTCCGTTGTTTTGAGATTGTAGCTCAGTTGGATTAGAGCGCAACCCTGCGGAGGTTGAGGTCGCACGTTCGAATCGTGTCAGTCTCATTTGAGTTCGGGAACTATACAAGACATCTTTCAAAACTCCGCCAGATTCGGAAGAAAGCAACGGTATGAAAATCTTGTCTGTGCTGTAGTATTCCCGAACTCTTTTTTTTTGTCCATTTGATATACGCTCTTCAATGTGATAAAATATTTTGTAAATCTTTATGTCAAGAGGTGATTCTTATGAAGAAAATCGTTTCTTTGATGGTTGTTGCCACAATGGGAGCAATGTTGTTTGCGGCTTCGTTCAAGAAAGGGCAGACTGTTTATATTTCCAAAGACGGGAATTTGACCGCCGATGCTAAATCTTCTTCGGTTGTAGGAAATGTCGTTTATGGCGACGTTGGAACGGTTCTTGAGGCGAATTCTAAAAAGGCAAAGATTAAACTTGCGGATTCTTCTGTCGTGGGCTGGTACGAGGTGAAAAATCTTACAAAGAAGAAAATTGTCAAGAAAAGCACGGTGAACACGATTGCTGACAACATCGCTCTTGCGGGAAAAGGCTCTGTTTCTGCGGGCGAGGCGACGATGGGCGAAGTTGACGGCGGTTTTGGCGGAACGGACGATTCGTCTGCGCAGTGATTTTTTCAAAAAGCACGGAAAACGGTGGTTTTTCAGCCACCGTTTTTTAGTTTTCAACAAATTAAAGGGTGAGGAAAATGAAAAACAAAAAGGGAATCGCGCTTTCTGCAATCGTCGCGGTGGCGGTTGCAGTGGTGTCGTTGCTGCTTTTTTCGAGCGGGGCGTTGCGCTGGCTTGAAAACAAGGCTTACGACAGTCGAATGAAATCCACGACGGGATTTTTTACGCCGTCGGAAGATATTTCGGTAGTTCTGCTTGACCAGCACAGTTTGGACTGGGCGAAAGAAAAATTCGGCTGGAGTTATCCGTGGCCACGCGAAAGTTACGCGCAGATGATTAAATTCTTTAACCGTGGAAACGCGGCGAGCATGGCGTTTGATATGGTTTACACCGAACCTTCGTTTTACGGCGTTGAAGACGACGAAAAACTCGGGCAGGCGAGCAAAGAGTTTGGAAAAGTTGTTCAGACGGTTTTTTATCAGTCGAATTCCGACCAAAATGGAATTTTGCCTGTAAAACCGATTCGCGAGGGCGCGGCAAAAATCGCTACGGTGCAAAGTTTGCTTGATTCTGACGGCGTGGCTCGTCGAGCGCGATTCCATTCGTCATCGAGTCTAAAAGAACCGTCTTTGACCGTTGCTAGCCTTGAACTTTCTGACGAAATGCCAGAAATCGATTCGATTCCAACGGCAAAAAATGGAAAAGACGGCGAAAGCGAAAGCGGAATGTACGTTCGATTTATGTCGAGTTTGAACGATTATATTCCGTACAGCGCGGAAATTATTTTGCGAAGTGAACTTGCAATCGAAGAGGCGGAAAAAAACGGCGTTCCATACGAAGCAGGCGACGATTTGCTCGACCCTGCACAATTTGAAGGAAGCCACGTTTTCTTTGGACTTTTTGCGCCTGGACTTTTTGATATTTGTGCCACACCAATTTCTGCAAGTTATCCAGGAGTTGGCGTTCACATTGCGCAAATGGACACGATTTTGCAAGAAGAATATTTGCGCGATGTTCCAAACGGAGCGGCGGTTTTTCTCATCGTTTTGGGCGTTGCGCTCGGTTCGCTTCTCGCGCTTGCACATTCGCAAAAACCGCGATTTTTTGTTATCAAAATGTCGCTTTTCCTTTTCGCGCTGATTTTGTATTTCCTTTTAACATACGCATTTTTCATCAAAGGAATGATTCTTCCAGTCGCGTCTCCAATGTTGGGATTCATTTTGGGATTTGCTGCGGAAATCACAAAAAGTTATCTCACCGAAGGAAAACAAAAACGCTATCTTAAAACGGCGTTCAAACAATATTTGTCGGCGGAAGTCATCGACAATCTCATCGACAATCCAGACGCTCTAAAACTTGGCGGTGAAGAACGCGAAATTACGGCGTATTTTTCTGACGTTCAAGGATTTACTTCGATTTCTGAAAAATTGAATCCGACGGAACTTACGAATCTTTTGAATAAATATTTGAACGCGATGACGGAAATCATCTTCAAACACGGC
>CAJOEO010000018.1 GCA_905233535.1 uncultured Treponema sp. | reverse complement strand
CTGCGCTCCTCTTTGCCTACGTCCTTTAACGGGCTATTCCGTCAGCCCGCGGCAGTGTCACTCCTCTGTCCCTGCGTCTCCTGCGGCTCAGTACATGAATCTTGACATGTTCTTCCTTCCGGTACGCCCAAAGGCTCTCCGTTAGGCCCCGACTTACCCTGATCCGATTAACGTTGATCAGGAAACCTTAGTCTTGCGGCGGGAGAGTTTCTCACTCTCCTTATCGTTACTTATTCCTACATCTGCTTTTCAGGCCGCTCCAGAGCCCCTCCCGGAAATCCTTCACTGCTGACCTGAATGCTCCCCTACCAACTATTGCTAATTCCGCGGCTTCGGCTGTGGACTTATGCCCGATTATTATCCATGCGGAGGGACTCGATCAGTGAGCTGTTACGCACTCTTTAAATGAATGGCTGCTTCCAAGCCAACATCCTGACTGTCTCTGTCCCCCTACTTCGTTTTGTTCAACTCGGCCCGCAATTGGGGGCCTTAGCCGGCGGTCTGGGTTGTTTCCCTCTCGGACACTGACGTTAGCACCCGTGCCCTCACTCCAGGACAATGAATATGAGCATTCGGAGTTTATCAGGAATTGATAGCCGGTGAAAGCCTCGCTTCCTATCAGTCGCTCTACCTCTCATATTGTCAGTCCCAGGCTGCACCTAAATGCATTTCGGGGAGTACGAGCTATCTCTGGGTTTGATTGGTCTTTCGCTCCTACACCGAACTCATCCGTAAGCTTTTCAACGCTTATCAGTGCGGTCCTCCAGTTGGTTTTACCCAACCTTCAACCTGGTCCGGCGTAGATCACCCAGTTTCGCGTCTACCCACACATACTACCCGCCCGTTTCAGACTCGCTTTCGCTTCGGCTCCGGGACTGAACCCCTTAACCTCGCATGTGAAGGTAACTCGTAGGATCATTATGCAAAAGGCACGCCATCACCCCGTAGGGCTCTGACCGCTTGTAGGCAACTGGTTTCAGGTTCTCTTTCACTCCCCTGTCCGGGGTTCTTTTCACCTTTCCCTCACGGTACTGTGCGCTATCGGTCTCTCGAGAGTATTTAGCCTTGCCGGATGGTCCCGGCCAATTCGCCCCGGATTCCTCGTGTCCGGGGTTACTCAGGATACCACTGGGCTTCATTCGGCTTCGCGTACGGGGGTCTCACCCTCTGCGCCGCATATTTCCATCTGCTTGCGCTCGCCTCGTTCTTGCCGTGTCGTGGTCCTATAACCCCGCATGGTCCGTGAACCATGCGGTTTGGGCTGTTCCCCGTTCGCTCGCCACTACTTGGGGAATCACTGTTGTTTTCTCTTCCTGCCGCTACTAAGATGTTTCAGTTCGCGGCGTTCGCCCCTTAATAAAGGTAATGGATCTTCAATCCATTGGGTTGCCCCATTCGGAGATCCCGGGATCAGGGGTCATCTGCACCTCCCCCGGGCTTATCGCAGCTTATCACGTCCTTCTTCGCCTTCGAGAGCCAAGGCATCCGCCTGTTGCCCTTTCCTACTTCTTTCTTTCTTCGTACTCTGTTTATCTGCCGCCAAGGACGGCGGCTTCCAAACCTGTAGTATAAAACTAAGAGTATTTCAATCTTGCGATTAAGTGTTTTAGTTCCACACGGAACTTTTAAAAGTATACATACTTAATGAAAACTTAGCAACACCGCACAAAATAAAGCCATTCAGCGATTTTTTACTTTTTTTTGAAAGCGAGAAATTTACCTTAATTTTGTCCTAGAAATTCTTTCATCGATTTCATTTGTTCTTTTGCGTAACGATAGCCATAACTATACGAAGAGTCGATTTTTTTTGCATCCGTTTCAAAAAGGTCGCACAAAACTTCCGTTGGTCGAAAAACGAACGCTTTTCCTTTTGCTTCGGCACTTTCAAGACGGGCGAGCATTTTGTTGTAATTGTCAAATCGATTCATAAGAGCGCGGTACAAATTTGGGTGCGAGAATTTGTATAGTGGATACAAAACTCCGCGCATTTTCTTAAAATCCACAGGTCCGTCCCATGGTTCTTGCGTTGAAATCACGACGACTTTTTCGCAACCTTTTTCAAACGCGCGTTCAAACGGAACGCTGTCCGTAATGCAACCGTCTGCGTAATGAATTCCGTCGATGTCAACAATCGAAAAAAGCACGGGAAGCGAACAACTTGCGCACATATAATCGAGTAGGCGTTTTTCGTCTTGGCGTTCCGTGAAATACGCGGGTCGCCCCGTTTCAACGCACGTCATCGCAAATTCGTATTCGATTGGAGAAGAAAACAATTTTTTAAAATTGAATGGGTCGCTTTTGCTGTATTGGTATTCGTAAACCATTTCGTGCAACGCTTTTCTAATTCCGTCGCGGACTAAAATAAAACTGCCGCCACCATCGCGTCGTACGGTTCGCGGAGTCAAAACGCGTCGCGTTCGTCCGTGTTGTTCAGTGATAAAATTGATTGCCGCGTGCGCTCCTGCGGATACCCCTATGACGTAATCAAAATGAACGTTGTTGTCTAAAAAAGCGTCGATTATGCCTGCTGTAAAAAGCCCTTTTCGCGAGCCTCCCTCTAAAACAAGTCCGCATTTCATTGTTCTGTCTCCATTTCTTGCAATTTTGGTTCAGGGAGAATTTCGACGTTTTCGTCGCCTTGCAATGCGCCGTTCACGGCTCTCTCCCTTAGAAATACAACTCGTTCTCTGAATTTTGCCGATTGATTTTCCAAATCGACTCCAGAAGGAACGCCTTTTGTTCGCTCGATTTTTCGCGGAATATCGATTACATAATGGATTTTGTGCAGAAATCTGTAATTTCCGTCGAGCGCGATTGAAACCACGGGAACGCCCGTCGTTCGCGCTAAAAACGCAAATCCCGATTTGAATTCGTTTGTGCCACCGTCCTCGCGAATTTTTCCTTCGGGAAAAATCACCACGGATTTTCCTTCTTTGAGCGCGCGTTTTGCGTGCAGAATCCACTCTGTATCAAAATTGAATCGGTCGCACGGAATTCCGCCCGCCGCGCTGATAATCCAGTGAATGCTCGGCTTTTCAAACCAGTCTTTTGCAACGATGATTGCTTTTTTTCCGCGAAGAACGCTCATCAAAAACGGCGGGTCGCAAAGAGAAGTATGGTTTGCAATCACGATTTTCGGCTCGTCGAGGAAGTTCGTTTGTTTTGCAGAATCAACGCAAATCGCCTCGGGACGATAAACCGCGTGCATCCAAAAATCCACGCATTTTATTGAGAATTTTGCAAAAATATTCAGAAATCCGTCAAAAATCTGCCGAAAAATCATTCGACTTTTTTTCCTTTTACCGTTCGCTTAAACTTGTTTTTGGAATAGTCGTAAAAGTCAAACTGCCTTTTGCAAAAACTGTGCCGTCAACTTTCACAATCGCGTCAAATCCTACAAGAACGCCACCGCCGCGCGTTTTTTTCACTTCGATTTCGAGCCTGTCGCCAGGAATCACGGGTTTTACGAATTTGAATCCGTCGATTTTTAAGAGAACATAAAGATTTTCGTCGAGCGCGTTTTCGTCTTTTTCGATGACGAGTGAGCAGAGTTGGGCGCAACTTTCCACGATTAAAACGCCTGGCATTACGGGCGTTCCTGGAAAATGCCCCATAAAAAACGGCTCGTTCACGCTAACATTTTTTATGCCGACTGCGCGTTCGTTCGGTACGAGTTCTATTACTCGGTCAATCATCTGAAACGGCGGACGTTGCGCGATTTTTTGGTTGATTTCAAAAATGTTCAAAGCGAAAGTCCTCCGTCAAGCGTGATGATTTGCCCAGTAACATAAGAAAATGCGTCGCTGGCAAGCGCGGAAACCACATTCGCTACATCTTCCGCTTCTGCAAAACGGTGAAGCGGGATTTTTTCCAAATATTCCGCTTTTTTGTCTTCGGGAATTGCGTCTATCATTTCCGTGCGCACAAATCCAGGCGCGACCGCGTTCACGCGGATTCCGTAGGGCGCGAGTTCTTTTGCAAGCGTCTGCGTCAGCGAATTCACCGCGCCTTTTGTCGCGCTGTAAACGCTCTGTCCCGCAAGCGCGAATTTTCCGCTTACGCTCGACATATTGATGATTGTGCCGCTTTTTTTCTTGAACATTTTAAGAACCGCCGCCTGCGCACAGTAAACATAGCCTTTCACATTCAGATTCAGGCAGTCGTCAAGCGTTTTCGGATTGAGCATCAGCAAAAATTCGTCGCGCACGATTCCCGCGTTGTTCACAAGCAAATCGATTTGCCCGTACTTTTTGAAAACCTCACGAACTAGCGATTTTGCCTGCTCCAAATCGGAAACATCGGCTTTGAAAATCATTCCGTCGCCGCCGTTTTTCTTGATTTCGTCCAAAACCGCCTGCGCGTCCGCATCGGAGCGGCTGTAATTTACCGCCACGACGAATCCGTCTTTTGCAAGTTTTAATGCGCACGCGCGCCCGATTCCTTTGGACGCGCCCGTTACGATTGCAACTTTCATCTTTTTTCCTTTTTATTTCTGAAAAACCGCGTCATTTTGAAATTCGTTATTGCCAAATTCTGATTCTGAATCGAGTTCAAAACGGCGCGATTTTGCTTTTATTTTCCCAAAACGACCGCCGAATACGAACCGCCCGCGGCAAACGATGTTACAAGCGCGTATTTTATATTCGCGCCGTTCGCGCTCGTCTTTGTTTTTGCGCCGTCGGCAGAAAAACTAACCGCTTCGTCGTTTTTGATGTCGCCGTGGAGAATTAACGCCGCTTCTGCAACCGCAAGAGATGCCGAGCCTGCGCGGCCTTCGCCCGTGCGTTTTTTCACGGAAACGACAGGCACATTCGGGAAAAGTTTTGCCATTGCGTTCCGTTCGATTTTGTCAACTGCGCCCATTCCGTTCGCAAATCCAAAAACCGCGCCGATGTCGTACGCGCTGATTTTCGCGTCGCTCAACGCTTCCAAAATCGCCTCTTCAAGTGCGCTTTCGCTTCCTTTGAGCGTGCCGAATTTGACATTTTTGCGCCCGTTGCCGAATCCTTTTACAAAACAATAGATTTGCGCGCCGCGTTTTTCCGCTTCGCTTTTTTCTTCCAAAAGAATCGAAGCCGAGCCGTCGCCGAGCGTGAATCCCTGAGAATCGTCGTTTTCATGCGGTAAGACGTGTGTTTTTGCTGTGAATCCTAGTGCGTCAAAAAGATTTTTGATTACGGGAATGTTCTCGTCGTTGCCTGTGGCAAGCATCGCTTTTTCCTGCCCCTCGCGAATCACATTCATCGCGTAGGAAATGCTCGTAAGTCCCGAAATAGGTCCGCTCGTAACGGTAACGCTGTAGCCTTTCATTCCTGAGCAAATCGAAAGATACCCGCCCGCCGCATTGTAAACGGTGTTCGGGAATTTGAACGCGCTTCCTTTTGCGTTGCCTTTTTCGGCGATGAGTTCTTCAAAATCGTATGTTGAACCGAGCGCGCCTTCGCTTGTTCCGACGATGCAGCCGATTTCTTTTGCGTTTTCTTCGGTAACAGCGAATTTTCCGTCTTTGAGCGCGCCCATTCCAGAAACGACTTGAAGCTGGCTGAAATTGTCGAGCTTGCGGTAGAACGCCATTTTGAGTCCGAGTTTGTCGTAATCGGAGATTTCGATTTTTGAGCAGAAACTTTCGCCTTCCGCCGTCTTTCCGTTTTTAAGTGCGTCAATATAGGCTTCTTTTGAATTTCCAAGAGCGTTTACGATTCCGATTCCAGTGATTGCGATTTCCGCCGCGTTTCCGGAGAATTTCACATCGCCCGCGTTTTTTGAAAAAACGATGCTCGCGTTGTTTCCGCCGAACGCAAAACTGTTGCTCATCACACATTCGAGATTTTTTTCGTGCGGAACATTCTGCACAAAATCCAGCGTTCCCGCTTTTTCCTTGAGTTTTTCTTTGTCTTCGTCCGAATATCCAAGCGTGGGCAGAACGGTGTTCGTTGTGAGTGCCTTGATTGAAAAAACCGCCTCGATTGCGCCTGCCGCGCCAAGACAATGCCCCGTCATCGCTTTTGTGGAAGACACGCTCAAATCCGCTCCCGTGCCGTCAAAAACGGTGTGAAGCGACAAAAATTCCGCGTTGTCGTTTTTCGCAGTTCCCGTTCCGTGTCCGTTCACATAGCCGATTTCTTTGGGTTCAATTCCAGAATTTGAAATCGCCCGTCGAATCGCCTCAATCTGGCAAAGTCCGTCTTCGCGTGGCGCGGTGATGTGGTGCGCGTCGCTCGTGATTCCCGCGCCCAAAACTTCGCAGTAGATTTTTGCATTCCGCTTTTTTGCGTGATTGAAAGATTCCACGATTACAACGCCCGCGCCTTCGCCGAGCGTGATTCCTGTGCAGTGATTGAACGGCGAGCAGCGGTTTTCGTCGAGCGCGTGAAGCGACAAAAATCCAGAATACGGAATCGACGCAAACGAATCCGCGCCACCTGCAATCACAACAGCGGCTTTTCCCGCGCGAATCAAATCGCAGGCGTAAGCCACGCTGATTGTTCCCGCGGCGCAGGCGTTCGCCACATTCGTAACGATTCCGCCCGCCTTGCAGAATTCCGCCACTTGAGATGCAAGAGGCGCAATCGGCATTTTCAAAATGTCTTTTTTGTTTCGTCCGTGCTGATGATAATGTTCAACGCTTACCGCGCCGCCCACGCAGCTTCCGATTATTACGCTCACCCTTGAATCGTCGCCGAAATTTTCGCCAAGAGAAGCGTCCGCCAACGCTTCTTTTGCAGCCTTCAAGCAAAGTTTTGATGCACGGTCAAAATCATCATTCGGGTCTACTTCGGAAAGCGTGTCGCATTTTACTTCTGCGGCAAGGTCAGCGTAGCAATTTTCCGTATCAACTGTTGTCGTTTTGTGGATTCCAGAAACTGAATTGAGAGCATTTTTCCAGGATTCTTCAACGGAATTTCCGATTGCGCAAATCATTCCGAGTCCAGTTACAACGCAGCGTTTGTTCTCTTGGGTCATTTTTTAGTCCTATTTATTGCGAAAAAACAGACTTGAAAACGATTTTTTGATTTCAAGCCTGACTCGATTTGGAATTAAAAAAGGCTGTCCTGATTTTCCGTGAATGATTTTTGGACAGCCGCATTTTTTACAATTTTGAAACGATGTAGTCCGAAATCGTGTCGATGCTGAGGAATGTTTCTTTCGGCAAGCCCGTCATCGAAACACCGAATTCGTCGTCCACAAACGAAATGATTTCAAGCGAATCCACGGAATCAAGTCCCACTTCGTCGCCGAAAAGCGGCGTGTCATATTTCAAAATGCTTCCGTCAACTCCCAAATTCGACTCAAAAAAATTCTTGAGTTTTTCCTGAACTTCTTTCTTTTCCATTTATTTACCCCTTGAATCTTGATTTTTCAAACTATTTTATCTGATTGTAATAGAAAAACGCCGTTCTCTCAACTTATTAGAAGAATTTTGCAAAAATCGTTTTTTTTTGCGTACCAATGCACAATTCTTTTTGAATCCGCGGATTTTTGATTTTGCGCAAAAAAAATCCCGCCGTCCGTTTTTGAACCGCGGGATCTTTAAAAGATGCGTTTTTTACGGCTGTTTTCCGATGTAAGCCAAGATTCCGCCGTCAACGTACAAAATGTGTCCGTTCACAGCGTTTGAAGCGTCAGACGCAAGGAAAACCGCAGGCCCGCGGAGTTCTTCTGGCAAAAGCCAGCGTCCCGCAGGAGTGCGTCCGACGATGAACTGGTCGAACGGGTGTCGGCTTCCGTCTGCCTGCCGCTCGCGCAAAGGCGCAGTCTGCGGAGTTGCAATGTATCCCGGTCCAATGCCGTTGCACTGAATGTTTTGCGCGCCGTATTCTGCACAAATGTTGCGAGTAAGCATTTTCAAGCCGCCCTTTGCCGCCGCGTATGCCGAAACGGTTTCGCGTCCAAGTTCGCTCATCATCGAACAAATGTTGATGATTTTGCCGTGT
Organism: uncultured Treponema sp.; assembly: GCA_905233535.1. Taxonomy (GTDB): domain Bacteria; phylum Spirochaetota; class Spirochaetia; order Treponematales; family Treponemataceae; genus Treponema_D. Next base: position 5,301 of record CAJOEO010000018.1, on the reverse strand, counting down.
CCTTTTTTTATCATTCCTGGAAGAACCGCCTTTGAAACGATGAACGGTCCGTTCAAGTCGATGTCGATGACTTGGCGGAAATCCGCTGCGCTCATTTCGGTCATCGGAATGCGCTTGATGATTCCCGCGTTATTTACAAGAATGTCAACCACGCCAACGTCTTTTTCGATTTTCTTTACAGTTTCCTGCACCTGCTCTTCATTTGTAACATCGCAAATATAGCCGTGTGCTTCGATTCCTGCTTCTTTGTAGTTTTTGAGACCGTTGTCAAGTTGCTCTTGTCCGCGGTCGTTAAAAACAATTTTTGCACCCGCCGCCGCATACGCCGAAGCGATTGCAAAACCAATTCCGTAGGACGCTCCAGTTACCCAAGCAACTTTGCCTTTCAAACTGAAACTTTCCATGTCGAATTTTTCCATCTGAAAAAACCTCCAAAATGTTTTTCTTTTAGAATAAACGGTTGAACCGATTTCGTCAAATTTTGATTTCTTGCGTTTGAGGAAGCGAAAGTTTTGCGTGTTCTTCAAACAATTTGTTAAAATCCAAAATAAAAAGTGGCTCGTCGTTCCAAAGAAAAGCGTACGCGATGAATTCTTTTGGAATCGTGCATTCTGCGTTTTCGATTCGTTCTTCGTCGTAAGTTTGAATAACGTCCTGCACGGAATCCGCCACGAGTCCGTACAAAATGACGTTTTCTTTTCTATCGTCCGAAGTAACTTTTACTTCCACAACGATGATTTTTGTGCGTTTGTCCGCTTTGTGTTCCTTTAGATTGAATCGTTTTCGCAAGTTTACAACCGTAATTCCTTGCTCCCGCGAATAAATCAAACCTTCAATGTAGGGAAGGGCGCACGGAACGGCGGTCGGCACAGAAAGATTCAAAACTTCAAGAACGGAATTCACGTTTATCGCATAAAGATGTTCGTCCACCGTAAACGTTAAATAATTTTCCATTAAAATTCCTCAAAGTCAGAATCGCTGATTAAATCCGCCACGGTTTTTCGCACAACAGTTCCGCTCGTTGGCTGTTCCACTTTCTTTTCGGGAACGCTCGCGCTTTCTTCTTGCGCTACTTCTTCGACCTCTTGTGTTGGTGCGGATTTTTCAATTTTTGGCGGAATTTTTGCAATTTTTACCTTTGCTGGCTTTTTGCTTTTTGGTGCTTCCGTCGGAACGGTTTGAGCGACTGGCGCAGAAACCGTTTGTTTTTCAGAATCCACGAGTTTGAATTCGCGGTTTTCGTCGTTTGGTGTTTTGAAAAACTCAATGACTTTTACAAGCCGTTCCGCTTCCGCAGAAAGTTCTTCCGCCATTGCCGCCATTTCTTCCGCCGCGCTTGCGTTTTGCTGAACAACTTGGTCCATCTGAATAATCGCTTGGCTAACTTGTTGCGCGCCGTCGTTTTGTTCGCGGCTTGCAGTTGCGATTTCTTGCACCAACTGCGACGTTTGTTCAATGCTTGGAACGACCTCTTTGATGAGATTTCCCGCGTTAGTTGTAGTTTGTAGAGTTTTTTCAGAAATCTCGCTGATTTCGCCCGCTGCCGCTTGGCTTCGCTCGGCGAGTTTTCGAACTTCAGACGCAACGACTGCAAATCCTTTGCCCGCTTCGCCAGCGCGTGCCGCTTCGATTGCCGCGTTCAAAGCGAGCATATTCGTTTGGCTTGCAATGTCTTCGATTACGCCGATTTTTTGCGCGATAACTTCGACGGCAGAAACTGCATCGTTCACGGCTTCGCCGCCAGCTTCTCCTTTTGCGGAGGCGTTGTTCGCGATTTCGCTTGTTTTTGCCGCGTTATCGGCAGTTTGACGAATGTTGCTCGTCATTTCTTCCATTGTCGCGCTCATTTCTTCGGTGCTTGCGGCTTGTTCGCTCGCGCCCGTCGAAACGACTTGGCTCGATTGGCTCAACTGTTCGCCACCCGAACGAACTTGCATCGCGCTTTCGCGCACGCGGTCAATCGTTCCAATCAACGAACTGACCATCGAATGCAACGCGATTCCCATTTTTCCAAATTCGTCGTGCCGTTTTCCGATGTCTTCGATTGTTTCGTAATCGTTTTTTGAGAAAATCAAATTTCCGTCGCTCACGGATTGCAAAACTCGCGAAAGGAAATTGACGGGTTTAGAAAGCGACGACGCATAGAAAAATCCTATGATTATTGCAACAACGATGATTACAATCGAGAACGTTACAAGAAGCACGCTCATCTTGCGGACACCTTCCGCAAAATCCGCCGTTGGAGCGCGAATCGCTAAAGCCCAGTTTGCAGCAGAAATCGGCTTGTACGCAATGTAAAACGGAACGCCGTCCACGTCGATGACTTCGCTGCCTCTGTCGCCGTTCATCATTTTTCTTGAAATCTTTGCAAGGTCGCCAAATCCTGGCTCTTCCGTTTTGTACAAATCTTCCCAAGTTCGCTGTTTTTCAACGTATTCCGTCGTTTTGGAATAAATGATTACGCCCGTTTCCTTGTTGATAAAAAAGTTCCGCCCGTTTTTTCCAACCGAAACCATTTCCGCAAAATCGCTCAAAATCGTAAGTCTGATATTTGCCGCAAGAACTCCGCGGATTTCGCCATTTTCCGAGTAAATCGGCGTGGAAACGTAAATCGAAGGCTCGCCCGTCGTGCTTAAAAGTGGACCGTAAATTCCGCCTTTTCCTTTTACCGCCTCAATAAAATATTCGCGGTCGCTTACATTTCGTGCGTCGTCGTCGCTTGTGTACGCGCTTCCGTCAACTTCAGCGACAACAAAATACCGCGCCGCCTTTCCGATTTTTCCGATTTCGCCAGCGATAGACATTGCTTTTTCTTTTGCCGTGCCGTCGCCTTTGAGTATCGGAAACTCTGCCAGCGTGCGAAGCGCAATCAAGTCGGATTCTAGTTTCAAATCGGCATAATTCGCCACATTGTCAACAAGCGTTGCCATATTGTCTATGGTCTGCGTTTTAACCGTGTTGTTTGAAATGTAAATTGCAATCGTTGTAAGTATAAGTCCTGTAAAAACGATAATTGCAGAAACGAATATTGTAATTGCCGCCCGAATGCTTTTCATGCAGAACTCCTTGTTTTTGCTGTCGCTACTCCCCGTTGATTTTTGCCGTTTTATCCGATTATTTTCTTGACGACTGCAAGAAGTTTATCGCTTGTGAACGGTTTTACAATCCAGCCAGTTGCGCCCGCGGCTTTGCCTTCGTTCATTTTTGACTGCTGGTTTTCCGTTGTAAGCGCGATAATCGGCGTGAATTTGTATCCTTCGGTTTTGCGCAAATTCTTCGTCAATTCGATTCCGTCCATGTTCGGCATATTTATATCCGTAATCACCAAGTTGAATTTCTCGGTTTTTGCACGCGCAAGCGCGTCCACTCCGTCCTCTGCTTCCACGACTTCGTAGCCTTCCGCTCCCAAAATAAACGAAATGCTTGCCCGAATTGATTTTGAATCGTCTACCGCAAGAATTTTCTTTGCCATTTTTTTTCCTCCAAAATTGATTTTTTCGATTTTATACTTTTTTTTGTAGAATGGACATTCTTTTGAAGAAGTACGTTATTTTTTTGAACGATGTTGCGCATTCGCCAAAACCGTTTGCGCTATGTTTTGTAGCGGAACAATCGTATCAACTGCGCCTGCTTTTACCGCTTCGGCCGGCATTCCGTATACGATACAGGTCGCTTCGTCCTGCGCAATGTTGAACGAACCCGCGTCGTGCATTTCTTTCATTCCTTTTGCGCCGTCGTCGCCCATTCCCGTCATAATCACGCCGATTGCGTTTTTTCCCGCGTAGCGCGCCGCGCTTCTAAAAAGAACGTCCACGCTCGGTCTGTGGCGAGAAACGAGAGGTCCGTCTTTGATTTCCACATAATAATCCTTACCCTGCCGCTTTAAAAGCATGTGGTGATTTCCTGGCGCAATCAACGCTTGCCCGCGCTGAACCATATCGCCGTCTTCGGCTTCGTGAACCGCAATTTTGCAAAGCCCGTCGAGCCGTTGCGCAAAAGATGCCGTAAAATGTTCTGGCATGTGCTGAACGATTACAAGCCCAGGCGAATCTTCTGGGAGCATCGTCAAAAAATCTTTCAACGCTTCCGTGCCGCCCGTACTTGCGCCCACGATTACAACCGTGTCCGTCGTGTCAATTGGTGCTTGAGCGGGATTCGGTTTTTCCAAAATTACGTCCGCGCTGAGTTTTGGCTGAATCCCGCCGTTTGCTGAATTTAATCTTGAAAAACGTGGCGGTGGCGCAAACGCAGTTTTCTTTGGCGATTCTACGTTTTCGCTTTTTGATTCGCTTGATTGCGCGTGAAGTTTTGCTTGCGACGGAATCAATTTTTTGATTTTTCCTTTGCAAGAATCCGCGGATTTTATCGCATCGACAAGTTTGATTTTTGATTCTTCAAAGAATTTTTTTGTTCCAACGCTTGGTTTTTGAATTATTTCTGCCGCTCCGTATTCCAACGCTTTGATTGCTTCCGCCGAGCCTTTTTCCACAAGCGACGAACAGATTACGCATGGAATCGGATTGACGGTTTCGTTCATTTTTTTTAGGAACGTCAAACCGTCCATTCTTGCCATTTCAATATCGAGAACTATAACATCGGGGCGTTCATCGCGGATTTTTCGCACGCCAACGATTGGGTCGGGCGCGGTCGCAATGACTTTTATTTCGTTTGTAGAATTAAGAATGTCCGTAATTGTCTGCCGCACAAGCGCGGAATCATCGATAATCATTACCTTGATTGGCATTTAGTCCCCTTCTTTTTCTTCAAAATCTCTCTTTATCTCACTTTTTATTTGCAAAAATTATTCGATTTTTTGAAAAATCGTCGGTCCAACCGTTTGAAGCGGAAGATTCATTCCAAAAATCGTTTCGGAATGTCCCAAAAATAAATGTCCTCCTGGAACAAGGTGTTCAAGAAGTTTTCGGATTACCGCTTCTTGCGTGGGTTTGTCAAAATAAATCAGCGCGTTTCGGCAAAAAATTATGTCTTTCATCGTTCGTATTGGATACGACGAATCCATAAAATTCAAGCGTTCTAGCGTAACGTGTTTTCTAAGTTCGGGCTTTATACGCACTAGATTTTTTGATGCGTCTTTTGAACGCAAAAAATATCGTTTTTTTATATCGAACGAAATGTCGTCCACGGTGTCCATCGGATAAACGGCGTTTAACGCTTTGTCCAAAACGCGAGAAGAAATGTCCGTGCCTAGAATTTTGTAATCGCGGAACGAATTTTTGTGCGTTCGCAAAAATTCTTGCATAACTATACAAAGCGTGTATGGTTCTTCGCCAGAAGAACACG
>CAJOEO010000017.1 GCA_905233535.1 uncultured Treponema sp. | reverse complement strand
GCCGATAAAATGCGGCGGCAAACTTTTGATAATTGACGGCGGATTTGCCGCGGCGTATCACGAAAAAACGGGAATTGCGGGCTACACGCTCGTTTGTAACAGTTACGGACTTAGGCTTGTGGTTCACGAAAAATTCACGGGCAGTCAAAACGTAATCGACACGGATTCTGACATCGTAAGCGATACGATTCAGGTGGAAAAATTCCCAAGTCGTCATCTTGTGGCGGACACCGACCGAGGCGCAGAAATCAAAGAACAAATCGCAGAATTGGAGGAACTTTTGAAGGCGTATCGAAAAGGCGAAATCGTCGCTCCAAGTTCTGCGTCGTATTTTTAAGGAGAAAAAATGCAAAGAATTGCGACAGTTGAGCGAAACACGGGCGAAACGCAAATTTCGCTCACGCTGAATTTGGACGGAAGCGGAAAATGCGCTGTGGAAAATCCGATTGGATTTTTTGACCATCTTCTTTCATCGTTTTGCAAACACGGACTTTTTGACCTTTCGGGAAAAATTCAGGGAGATTTGAACGTAGACCAACATCACACGATTGAAGATGCGGGAATCGTTTTGGGACTTTGTTTTGCAAAAGCGTTGGGCGATTGTGCGGGAATTTTCCGTTCGGGATTTTTTTTGTATCCGATGGACGAAAGCCTTTTGCAAGCGTCAGTGGATTTTGGCGGGCGACCGTTTCTCGTTTGTAACGCGGCACTTTCTGGAATTCCGCTCGTTTCCGTTCAAAATGGAAAAAGCGGCACGTTTCAAACGGATTGCTTTGACGATTTTTGGAACGGATTTGTGCAGGGCGCGCGGTGCAATTTGCATTTAGACACGATTCGCGGACGAAGCGACCACCACAAAATGGAAGGACTTTTTAAAGCCGCTTCTCGCGCAATTCGTTCCGCAGTGGAAATTGACCCACGCAGAAACGGCGCGATTCCGTCCACAAAAGGCGTAATCGTCTGATTTTTTTAAGGTGGAAAAATGTTAAATCCACCGCGTTTTTTTAACCCTTGATTTCTTTTACAAATTCGGCGATTCGGTCAAGGGCGATTTTCATTTTGTCGATTCCCGTGGCGTAACAACAGCGAATGTGTCCTTCGCCTCCCAAACCAAAAACGCTGCCTGGAACGACTGCGACGTTGTGTTTCTGGAAAAGTTGCATCGCAAATTCGTCGCTTTTTAGCCCCGTGGAAGAAATATCGGGGAACATATAAAACGCGCCCGTCGGCTCAGGAACAGAAAGCCCCATGTCCGTAAATGCTTTGTACATAAAGTTTCGGCGTTGCTGATAACTCGTCCGCATTTTTTCAACGTCTTTCCAAGCGTGGCGCAAACCTTCAACTGCGCCGTATTGCGAAAAAGTCGGTGCGCAAATTGTGTTGTATCCGTGGAGTTTTACGATTTGCGCCAAAAGTTCCGCGTTCGATGCGATGTAGCCGATTCGCCAGCCCGTCATTGCAAACGCTTTTGAAAATCCGTTTAGAATTATCGCGTAATCTTTCATGCCTGGAAAACTTCCAATCGAAGTGTGTTTTGCGTCGTCGTAAGTAAGTTCGCAGTAGATTTCGTCAGAAATGCACCAAATTTGATTTTCCACAACGACTTGCGCGATTTTTTCAAGTTCTTCTTTTGGAATCATTGTTCCCGTGGGATTATTTGGGCTACAAATCATCACCGCTTTTGTTTTTGGCGTAATTGCCGCGCGGATTTGTTCGGCGGTTGGATAATAGCCATTTTTGCTTGAATCCACGCCGACCACGTTAAATCCGCAGAGCGTTGCAAGCGGAACATAACTGACGTAACACGGCTGCACAACAATCAATTCGTCGCCTGGATTCATAATTGCACGCAAAACCGCGTCCACGCCTTCGCTCGCGCCCACCGTAACAAGAATTTCGTTTTTTGGGTTGTAATAGCACCCATATTTTTCCATGTAAAGCGCGATTTCTTCGCGAAGTTCAAGAAGTCCCCAGTTTGAAGTGTACGACGTATGCCCTTTTTCCAAATGCCAAAACGCTTCTTCTCGGATTCCCCATGGCGTTGGAAAATCGGGTTCGCCCACAGAAAGCGAAATCACGTCGTCGTGTCCAATCAACATTTCAAAGAACTTTCGGATTCCGCTTGGTGGCATTTCCATCATCGATTTTGAAAATCTATCTTCTCGTTTGTTCATTTTTCCCCTCGTTTGATTTTTTTCATTTGTGGTTTCGACTTCGCTCAACCACCGAGATTTTTTTGCTCAACCACCGTAAAATTACGCCATAACGCCTTCGCGTCGGTCGAGTTCGTCTTCAACGTAGAGAACGTCGTTTTCTTTGTACGTTTTGAGCAGAAAATGCGTTTTTGTGGAACGCACGCCCGAAAGCGTGGAAAGTTTGCGCGAAACAAACGCGGCAACTTCCAAAAGCGTGTCGCCTTCTATTACGACTTTTAAGTCGTAGCCGCCGCTCATCAAATAAAGCGATTTTACTTGTGGAAATCGGTAAATTCGTTCGGCGAGCGCGTCAAAACCGTGTTCGCGTTCGGGCGTAACTTGAATTTCAATTTCCGCGCGCACTTTTTCTTTCGCGCTTGAATCTTTTTCTGGATTTACGATTGCCGCGTATTTTAAAATTACGCCTTCGTCTTCAAGCGATTTTATGATTGAGCGAACTTCGTCCACCGTTTGTTTTGTCATCGCAGAAATATCTTCCACACTAAGACGCGCATTTTCCCGAAGCAAATCGAGGATTTCTTCTTTTTTGTTCATTTGATTCTCCTTAACGTTTGCGCAATTTTTCGTTCATTATGGTACAAAAAAAATCTTTACTCTATAATTTTCTATATGGAAAAATTAAGAATTTTGTTGGCAAAAGGTCGAATTTATGAATCGGTGTACACGCTTTTAAGCGATGTTGGAATTTCTTTGCGACTTCCCGATAGAACGTATTTTCCGACGACAAATCAAGACGATTTGGCTTTTCAAGTTGTAAAACCACAAATTGCGTCCGCGCTTTTGGCAAAAAACAAAGCGGACGTTGGATTTAGCGGAAAAGATTGGGTTTTTGAAAACGGCGTTGAAAACGATGTCGAAGAAATTTTGGATTTGGGCTTTGACCCCGTTAGAATCGTTGCCGCAATTCCGCAATCTGTGGATTTTGATTCACTCGTCAAAAATCCAGTAACGATTGCAACGGAATATCAAAATCTTTCAAAAAAATGGATTTGCGAAAAAAAATTAGACGGCACGATTTTTAGAACATGGGGAACTAGCGAAGGATTTGTTCGCGCTGACGAAGATTCTTTGGCGCAGATTTTAATCGATAACACGTCAACTGGTTCGTCTTTGCGTGCAAACAATCTAAAAATCGTTGACACGCTTATGGAATCTTCCACGAGAATGTATGCTTCAAAAACGGCGATGCAAAATCCGCAGAAAAAGCAAAAAATCCTTGAACTTAAAATGCTTTTTGAAAGCGTTTTGGCGGCAAGAAGTCGCGTGATTTTGGAAATGAACGTCGCAAAAGACAAAATCGATTCTTTAATCGCGAACATTCCGTCGATGAAAAGTCCAACCGTTAGCCCGCTTTACGCAAACGACGGATTTGCTGTAAAAGTCGCCGTCAAAAAAAGCGAAGTTCCAACGTTGATTCCGCGTCTTCGCGATTTGGGCGCAACGGACATTTTGGAATACGCTTTAAGAAAAGTAGTTTTGTAAAAAAAAGAGCGGGGAAATCCCGCGTTTTTTATTTGCAATACATACAAAAATTTTATTGTGGATAAAATTCGATTGTGGGGTTAGAATTGAAGAAATATTTTCCCCAATAGTCGGAGGTTCAATTAAATGGCATTGAAATCCATAAAGGACGTTGTAAAAAAAGTTTCCCGTCCAGAGAAAGTTTTGCAGTTTGGCGAAGGCGGTTTTTTGCGCGCGTTTGTTGACTGGCAGATTGACATTGCAAACGAAAAGGCCGGTTTTAACGGAAGCATTGTAATCGTGCAGCCGCTTGAGCGCGGTATGGTTGACGCGATGAACGCGCAGGACAACCTCTATACAACAGTTTTGCGCGGAATGAAAGACGGTAAGCCGACCGTGGAAACTCGCGCCATTACATCTGTAAGCCGTTCAATCAACCCGTATACAAATTACGACGATTATATCGCGCTTGCGTCAAGTCCAGATTTGCGCTTCATCGTTTCAAACACGACCGAGGCGGGAATCCGATTTGACACGGAACTCGACGGCGTTCCTGTAACGCTTGACCAGAAACCGCAAAAGAATTTCCCTGCAAAAGTTACCGCGTTCCTTTACAAACGATTCCAGGCGTTCAAAGGCGACACTTCAAAAGGAATGATTTTGATTCCGTGCGAACTTTCAGACCAGGCGGGCTTGAATCTTCGCATCAACATTTTGCGCTACGCGGAAATGTGGCAGCTCGGACCTGATTTTATTCGCTGGTTCGACGAATCGTGCGATGTCTGTTCGTGCCTTGTTGACCGAATCGTTCCTGGATATTTTCCGCTTCTTTCTAAGGAAGAAAACGGAAAAACGCAGGCGGAAAATCTCTGCGAAAAACTCGGCTACGAAGACAAACTTTTGGACAGCGCGGAATTGTTCCATTTCTGGGTTATCGAATCTGCAAAACCGCACGAAGACGAACTTCCGCTCGTAAAGGCGGGCTTGTCCGTGAAGTGGGTTCAGAATATGGATTACTACCATACACGCAAAGTTCGCATTTTGAACGGAGCGCACACTTCTAGCGTTTTGGCGGCGTTCCTTTCGGGCTGCAATTATGTGCAGGACATCGTTTGCGCGGAAAAAGTCGGCAGCGGATTCAACACGCCGAATGCTTCTGCAAACAAATTTATGCACGATGTGATTTTCAACGAGATTATTCCGTCGATTGACGGCGACCAGGAAGACCTCAAAGGCTATGCAAACGATGTGTGGACTCGATTCCAAAATCCGTTTAATCCGCACCGCCTCATTGAGATTTCGCTCAACTCGGTTGCAAAATACTGGACTCGCTGTTTGCCGAGCATTACGCAGACAATCGCGAAAACGGGAAGCGTGCCGAAATTGCTTTCGTTCTCGCTTGCCGCTCTCATTGCGTTCTACAACGGCAAAGAAATCAAAACCGACGAAAAAGGCAAGCAGTATCTTGAGTCGAAGCGCGACGAAGGCGTTTACGGAAACTACGATGTGCCGAGCGTTTTGGAATTCTTTGCAAAACTCAACAGCGAAACAAGCGATGCAAAGACGATTGCAAAGCGCGTGCTTTCAAACGTGGATTTCTGGAAGGAAGATTTGACGAAATACGCAGGGCTTGAAGAAAGCGTTGCGAAAAACCTCGCCGACATTCAGTCAAAAGGAATGAAAGCGGCGTTGGCTGACATCGTAAAATAAACTTTTAAGATTTTGACTAAAAACGGTGGTTTCGAGAACATCAACCGCCGTTTTCGTTGAGTGAAAAAAACGCGGTGGTTGAGCGCAGTCGAAACCACCGCGTTTTTTGTGTTTTTGACGAAGATTTTTTTTATAACCATAAAATTTGATAAAACAAAGTTGAATTTCAAATAAAATACTTGTATAAGAACTTTTTTTTTGTAGAGTGTTATAAATTTTTCAAGCGGAGGAATTTATGACAATTCTAAAAAAATTTGGAATCGCGCTTTTTGCGATTTGTGCGGCGGCTTTTGTTTCGTGTGGCGACGACGAGGACGAAACGCCATCGATTGCAAGGTTCGCGGACGCTTCCACGGGCGCAAATGTTACATTTGAGGGAATGTCTTTCAGCGATTTTCCTGCGGGCGCACTATACAGAGTAACGGCGGACGACAAAAGACTGACGGTTTCTTCATTAAGCGAAATTAGTTCCACGGATAAAATTTTTCCGGCTGTATATTTTTACGACGGTGCGTGGAATGTAAAAGGCGCGATAATTTACGAAGGCGATGAAAAACATGGAATTATGCGCTCCAAATTTAACACAACGAGCGACGGTTCGGTTGTAGATTCTTCTAAAGGAATTAATTTTAATATGCAATCGCTGGATTCTCTTTCTGTTTCAGACACAAAAATCGATTTTTCGCAAGTTGTAGGATACATTGCGGTAAAGCCACAGTCAGACGGAACTATTACCGTAACTTATGAGAACTCGCCAACAGAGGGGATTACAAAGTTAAAAGAAGTAATTGCTCTTGTAAAAAGCGACGGCACTATTCTAAAATCTGCATTAGTAGATAATAGATATAAGGTTGACGGAACTATAAAGAAGGCTCAAAACCTTACGATTTCCGCAGATGTTTCTGCAAACACGCCCGTTTTTTTAATTTATTGCAGAAACCGAAAAGGTGGCGAATTGGACGCATCTGTTCGTATAAAGAAATTTGAATTTGAAGCATCGGCAAGTTCATCGTTTGAAGCGTCGGCAAGTTCATCATTTGAAGTCGGCTCAAAATACAAAGGCTCGTTTTATTATAATGGCAGTACGATTTATCACATAATCACATTTTCAAGCGCGACGAACTGGTCGAGCAAAGGCTACTACGATTCTGCTTGCACGCAATCGGCTGGAAATGTTGGCACGGATTCGGGAACTTACTCGATAAGCGACAAGACACTTTCAATGTCGGGAAGTGTAATCAATAACGCAACTGGCACATTTTCTAGCGATTTCAAATCGTTTACGGTGGATTCAGGCACTTATGCGGGCAAAACTTGGACAAAAATGTAGCCGCAAAAAAACAAAATCTTGAATAAAAACGGTGGTTTTCGGTTGCTGAGCGCAGTCGAAGTAAAACCACCGTTTTCGTTTTTTTCGTTTAGGCTTCGCTTAACGAACGAAAAATCGTCATTTTGAAGTCGTTTCAAAATCTGCGCGGGTTTAGCTGAGTCGAAACCTTAAAATGCTTCGCATTTTCTGATGCTTCGCATTTTCTGCGCGTTTTTTCTATTCGTCGGATTGTGGGTTTTCCAAAATCGCTTTTTTGTCGAGTTTGCCGTCGAATTTTACATTGTGATTTACCTTTGCATCATAAGTTTCTGCTCGTAAAATATCAGTAAAATCCACGCCAGTCGTTTGGCTCATCGTGTCAAAAACTTGTTTTATAACAGCGGGCATATTGCCAGAAACTTGCGAAACGCCGTCGCTCGCGCTTCCGCCGTAAATGTTGATTCCTTGAATCGCAGAAAGTGGCTTTGCGATTTCGGCGGCAACTTGCGGCAAAATGTTCACCATCATTTCCGCGATTGCGGCTTTGTTGTACTTTTTGTACGCTTCCGCTTTTTTGTTCATCGCCTCGGCTTCCGCTTCGCCTTTTGCGTTGATTGCCGCCGCCTCGGCTTCGCCTTTCGCTCGAATCGCGTCCGCTTCTGCCAGCGCAATCGCTCGCGTTGCTTCCGCGTCTTTTTGCCGCCTGACCAGTTCCGCTTCCGCTTTTGCTTTCATCGCTTCGGCTTCAGCAATCGCTTGAGCCTTTATCGCCTCGGCTTCTTTTTGCTTTTTAATCAATTCGGCTTCCGCGTCTTTTTGACGAGTAATTAAATCCGCTTCCGCCCGTTTTTCTGCCGCGTATTTTTCCGAATCGGCGACTTTGTTTTTCTCCGCCTGAAGTTCCGCTTCGCGAATCGCGATTTGCTTGGATTTCAAATCCGCTTCGCGCTCGGCTTTTGCGATTTGTGCGTTTACGGTCGCAGTTTGAATAGTTTTTTCCTGCTCCTGCTTTTGAATTTCATAAGCCGCGTCCGCGATTGCCTTTGCCGTGTCGCTTTGTTTTTTCAGATTCGCCTTTTTGATTTCAAGTTCGTTGCGCTTTTCGGCGATTTCTGCGTCTGCCTGAACTCGCGCTTCGTTTGCCGCGCGGTCCGCGTCCGCCTGCGCAATCGCCACTTCCTTGTCCGCCGTCGCTTTTGCGATTGCCGCGTCCTTTTTGATTTTGGACGTGTTGTCCATTCCCATATCGTTGATAAGACCGTGTTCGTCGATGACATTTTGAATATTGCACGAAAGAATTTCGATTCCTAGAGATTCCATATCGCGTGCGGCTTTTATCAAAACTTGGTCGGAAAATTTGTCGCGGTCGGTGTTTATCGTCTTCAAATCGAGCGTGCCGATGATTTCGCGCATATTTCCCTGCAAAGAATCCTGCAATTCCTCGGCGATTTGTTGCGGTTTTTTGTTCAAAAAGTTCCGCGCTGCAAGCAAAATTCCCTCTCCGTCGGTTTTAACGTGGATTTTCGCGATTGCGTCAACTTTCACGTTGATAAAATCTTGCGTCGGAATGAATGTGTCTGTCTTAATGTCAACTGAAATTTGCCCCAAATAAAGTTCGTCTTCCCGCTCAAAAAACGGAATCCTAAAACCCGCTCGACCCGCCAAAACACGCGGATTTTTTCGGATTCCCGAAATGATTTTTGCAACATCGGGGCGGCTTTTTGTGTATCCCACAAGGAAAAACACAATCAACAAAAATCCGCCAATCGACCCCGCGATTATTAAACCTGGCATTTTTCTCTCCTTTTTAATCGTTTCTGCACAAAAAACGCCCGCGATTTGCGGGCGATTGTAAAAATCAAACGATTTTTAGTTTTTTGTCATAAGAAGCGTTTTCGCGTCCAATTTGATTCCAGTTTGAACGTTCGTTTTGTCGTGGATTTTTAGAACGTCCAACGAAACTCCGTCCGCCTTTTGATTCAAATGAACCACCGCCGCAAAATATTTTGCGAGGTCTGCTGGCACGCTGTCGGAAATCGTGTTTCCTTCCGCCGTAGCCGCCGCCCAAATCGTAACTTTTTCCGCGCTTGCGTATTGCGCCACCGAATTGATGTCGCCTTCGGTTACTTTTGAAAAGTCGATTCCGTCCATCACAACGCCAGAAACCGCAATTCCGCCCGCTTTAAGCGCGTTCAACGTGTTCACGACTTTTGAAAGCGTAAAATTGTCGAGCGAGAAATTCAAAATCGTGCGCTTTGAAACAACGTCGCCTTTGAGTTCCGCGCTGTTTCCGATGTTCTTCTTTTTTGAGATTTCCGTGAAAATCGCGTCGTACCAGAAAATCACGTTCGATGAATGAAGGTCAAACGAAACGTGAATCAATTGTTTGTCCTGCAAAAGCGTGTCCATTCCAAACTGAACAAGAACGCTCGTTTTTCCAAGTCCTTTTTTTGACGTGATAAGTCCCAACTCGCCAGCCTTTAGTCCGCCGTCGGTTGCCGCGTCGAATAGGCGCACGGGGCTTTTTTCATATAAATCCTGTTTGACCATTTAATGCTCCTTGAATATTAGACATGGTGAGGAAATCGCCGTTTTGAAAACGACGATTTTTCACGAACCCGATTGGAATTTGCGGATTAGTTGCCCGCTTTTTTCTCTTCCTGATATTTCTTCTTGAGTTCCACTGCGACCGCTTCAGGAACGCGACCGTATTTCAAGAATTCCATCGTGAATTCCGCTTTTCCCTGCGTTGACGAGCGGAGAATCGTGGAGAATCCGAACATTTCAGAAAGAGGAACTTCCGCGTTGACGACAGACATATTGTTTTCGTCGGTCGATTCAAGGATAACGCCGCGTCGTTGGTTGATAAGACCGAACATATTTCCCTGGAATTCGGTCGGTCCTTCAATCGAAACTTTCATAATCGGCTCAAGAATGACTGGCTTCGCTTTCTCGTAAGCCTCGCGGAACGCGCCAATTGCCGCCGTCTGGAACGCGATGTCCGAAGAGTCAACTGGGTGATACTGACCGTCGTTAATCGTGCATTTTACGCCAACTACAGGCGCACCGATGAGCGAGCCTTTTTCCATCGCGCGTCTGAATCCCTTGTCGCAAGACGGGATATATTCGTTTGGAATCGCGCCGCCTTTGATTGCGTCAACAAACTCGTAGTCTTTGTCGGCGAGTGGCTCCATAAATCCCGCCACGCGACCGTACTGACCAGAACCACCAGTCTGCTTTTTGTGCGTATAGTTGAACGGTGCCTGCGCCGTAATAGATTCGCGGTACGCGACCTTTGGCGGAGTAACTTCAACATCGCATTTGTATTCGCGCTTCATTCGCTCAACATAAACCGCCAAGTGAAGTTCGCCCATTCCCTTGATAATCGTTTCGTTCGATTCTGGGTCGAGTTCCGTCTGGAAAGTCGGGTCTTCTTTTGTGAATCGGTTGAGAGCCTTCGCAAAGTTCGCCGCCATCGATTTGTCTTTCGGCTTGATTGCCTGCGAAATAACAGGCTTTGGAACGAACATACTCGTCATCGCCACATTGATTCCTTCGCCACAGAATGTGTCGCCTGAAGCGCAGTCAACGCCGAAAAGCGCGCAAATGTCGCCTGGCTCTGCCGCGGAAATGTCTTCCATCTGCGCAGAGTTCATTCGGACAAGACGACCGACCTTGAACCGCTTTTTCGTTCGGCTGTTCGTAAGTTCCGTACCTTTTGGAAGCCGTCCCTGATAGACGCGAATGTATGTGAGCTGACCGAATTGTCCGTCGTCGAGTTTGAACGCAAGTGCAACAGTCGGCTTGTCTGGAACATTGAAAAGTTCAACCTGCTCTTCGTTTTTGTCCAAATCAAGTCCGTAGTTGTGGACTTCCGTCGGATTCGGAAGATAGCGGACAACGCCGTCCAAAAGCGGCTGGATTCCTTTGTTGACGTGTGCAGAACCGCAGAAAACGCCGACGAACTGCTCGCTCAAAGTTCCTTTTCGGATTGCAGCAATCAACATTTCTTCAGGAATGTCCTTTCCGTCCAAAATTGCTTCCATAAGGTCGTCGTCAAAGTTTGAAGCCGCGTCCAAAAGTTTTTCGCGGTATTCGTCCGCCTGCGCCTTCATGTGTGCAGGAATTTCTGCGTAGCGAATATTCTCGCCGTTGTCGCCGTCAAAATAAATCGCCTTCATTCCGACCAAATCAACAACGCCTTCGAGTTTGTCTTCAAGACCGATTGGAAGTTCAACCATGTGTGCGTTCAATCCGAGTTTGTCGCGGAGCTGACCGCAGACGCGGATTGGATTTGCGCCCTGACGGTCGCATTTGTTCACGAACGCAATTCGCGGAACATGATAGCGTTTGAGCTGGCGGTCAACAGTAATCGACTGCGACTGAACGCCCGCAACCGCGCACAAAATCATAATCGCGCCGTCAAGAACGCGAAGAGAACGCTCGACTTCCACAGTAAAATCAACGTGTCCTGGGGTGTCGATAAGATTTATCGTTGTGTCTTTCCATTGAACTTGAGTTGCCGCAGACTGAATCGTGATTCCGCGCTCTCGCTCCAATTCCATGTTGTCCATAACGGCACCAACGCCGTCTTTTCCGCGAACTTCGTGGATTTGATGGATTTTGTTGCAGTAGAACAAAATTCGCTCTGAAGTTGTCGTCTTGCCAGAGTCAATGTGCGCACTGATGCCGATATTACGAACCTTTGTAATATCAAAAGCCATATTGTTTACCTCTCTAAAAAGATTTGCCAAAAATACAGATTTCCCAAGTGTATAGAAAAAAATCCGTTTTATCAAGGAAATCAAAATGGTTGAGCATATTTGCGCCAATAAAACGAATCTTTTGCGGAAAAATCAAAATAAATTTAGCGCAACAGATTTTAAGTTTACATAATTTCCAAAAATCGTTCAAAAATCTCCCTTATATTTTGCGAATTTTTGAAAATTTTTGGGAAATTCCAAATTATGAAAAAAGTATTTTTGATTTTTTGGATTTTCTTCATTTTGTCGATTTCTTTTGCAAACGCGGATTCAATTTTCGATTACGCGGAATTAAAAACGACCGCCACCGCAACGATTTTTCGCGACGATTCCAAAAAAGAAAACGCGATTTCTGGCGCGTTTGGCGGACGAATTGCCTTCAAAAACGCGGATTTCCGCGCGTTTTCCACGATTCCAAAAACCGCGTTTGGCGACATTTGCGCGGATTCCTTTGGAAAAGCGCGGTTCGGCGCGGGCGTTTTTCTTTTTCAAAAAAGCCTTCCGATTTCGCTCAAAGCAGGCAATCTTTTGTTTTCGCGTTCCGTTTCGCGCTTAAAAAGCCCCGCTCCGTCTTCTAGCGCGAATACGCTTTCCGTGTCGCCGTCTTTTTCGGCGGGACTTGGAGCAAATCTGCCCACGCTTTTGTCGGCGGAAAAACCGCTTTCTCTTTCAGTTTCCAGCGATTTTCCGTTCGCAAAAATAGAATTTGCCGCAGACGAAAATTCATCGGTTTTTGCGGGCGTTTCCTCAAAAAAATCGTTTTCAAAACATTCAAAAATCGAATTCGCTCTCACATTTTCGCGCGAATTTACGGAAAACAAAACGCAGGTTCTAAAAAAATCAAAATCGGTCGTGGACGGCGCGTTTCGCGCGGCACTCTTGGGCGAAGTTTTTTTGAAAACGCCGATTTTTCAGACGGAAATCAAAACGGGCGTTCACGAATCGGCGTTTGGCGGAGAAGACATTTGGATTTTTTCGCAGGCGTGGGCGTTTTTGGGCTGGACATCGTTCGGCGCGTCGTATTTTTCGATTCCGACGCGGGAGTCTGCGCCGAAAACTGTGCCGCTTTTGGGGCAAAATTCGTCGGTCGTGCGGACTTTTGAGCAAATCGGCGCGAATGCGCAAATCGCGCTTCCGCTCGGCAAAAATTCCGTTCGTCTTGGAACGCATTTTTCGCGCTCGCAAAAAATCGTCGCTACAAAAGACGCGCAGGAAATCGGAATCGGAAAAATTCGCGGCGCGATTGAATTTTCGCGCGGGGATTTTTCGATTCGCGCGGATTTTACGCGCGCAAACGCGCTTCTTTTTGGAAATCCGCCGAACAAATCCACAACGCCTGAAGAATATTTTGATTATGCAGTTTCGTTCAGTTTGAAGCCGAAAGATTTTTCGATTTTTGCAAAAACGAATCTGAAAATCCAGCCACCGTACAGCGAAAAATATGAGGAAATTCGTACATTTAATGCGAATCTTTCGATTTCGCCTGTAAAAAATCGAAATTTATATTTGCAAAGCGGATTTTCATCGTCTTTTAAAGGCGAATCGCTGAATTCACGCAGCATTTCGGGTGCGGTTTCTTTCAAAACGAGCGGAAAAATCCGCGTTTCTTCAAAAATCGCCGTCGAAATGAAATTCTGACATTTTAGAAAAAGGGGAGGGGAGAAAAAAACGACCCCGCGTTTTTGCGAAGTCGTTTTGTTTTAGCCGTCGATTGAAATTGCGTTGCCGACCGAGCGTTCTGCGTAAACGGAACGCCGTCCGCGATACGGATTTTTTGCCGCAAACACGTTCATTTGATTTTGCAAATCTTTCATGCGATTTTGCAAAAGTGCGCGGTTTTGTTCGTTTTGCAGAAGAACTTTTTTCTGCAAATTGTCCAAATCCGCTTGAATTTGCACGATTGCGTCGTTTGGTGAACCGCGTTCGTAAAGTGGACGCATCGGCACAATGACCTTTTGCAAACTTTGAATGTTCGCCACAATTTGATTTTCAAGTTCGGTGTGCGCAACGAGCGCGTCCGTGTCGTCGGCTTCGATTTTTTCGTGTTGTTTTTCCAAAACAAGCAAATAATCGCGAAATTTTTGTCGCTGTTGTTCAAGCAACGAACGAAATCTCCGCAAAATTGCGATTCGCTCATTTAATTCTTGTTGGCTTAATTCGCTCTCTCGTTCGTTTGGCATTTGCTTATTCTCCTTTTATCCTTCGATACTGACGGCAGGCTGCGCAACGTTTGTTGTTGGAGTTGTGCTTGCCGCTGTAGCCCAAGCGTCTCCAAGTTGCTTCATCATGTCGGAAACAAATCCCAACTTTTTTCGGTCGCGCTGAATCAAAACGTTCTTCAACTCTTGATTAAAATAAATGTACAGCGAAAGAAGATTTTTCGCGATTTGACCGCCTTCGTCCATGTTTAATGAACCTTCCAATTCGCCAATTATTTCTTGAGCTTTGCTCAAATGCTTTCCGAAACTTTCGATTCTTGCGGCAGGAACTACGTCGCCGTCCGTAAAGCAATCGTCTGCGGCGTTAATTTCTTTAATCGCACCTTGATAAAGTTTTACAACGAGTTGACCAGGACTTGCTGTTTTTATTCCTGTGTTTTGATAGGCTGCGTAAGGATTTGAATTTCCTAATGCCATTTTGCCCTCCCTTTTTTTTTAAAATGATGACACTTTTTTGAATGTCGGCAATCTGTAAGAAATGTTTAGTCTTTCCGACTGTGCGAATTTTCTATATATTAGATAGGGATTTTTTAAGTTTTTGGAGATAACATGAGCGATTCACAAAAGGAAGACGAACGCAATCAAGACGAAGATAAAGACGA
>CAJOEO010000016.1 GCA_905233535.1 uncultured Treponema sp. | reverse complement strand
AGTTTGTCGGGGTGTCCCTCGCCAACTGATTCAGATGTAAAAAGATAATGATTTTTTGGAAGATTAGAAACACTCATGATGAGTCTCCCTCTTTAGCAAGTTTTCCGCCCCATACGGGAACGGTTCCGTCCGCAATTCGGATAAATCGACGGGATAGAAATATTTGAACAATATAGCCGTTCCTTGTTTTTTGAGCAAGTCCAATTTTTCTCTGAAAAATCTTAAAAAAAAGTTCTGAATTTTACAAAAAAGACTTGCATTATTAAAAAAACGTGGTATTATTAAAGACGTGGTAAGGAACGAGATGAGGACGTACACCGACCGCACGTTTAGGAGGCGTTATGCAGTTTCCGACAAAGATAGAAGGCTCAGATGAGCGGTTTTACTAATTTATTGCGCCACCAGCGGCTAGGCTGGACACACACACATGCAACGCTAGAGAGCGTGTTCGCATTCTGAAACGGCATCGAACAAGATGCCGTCTTTTTTTGCTTTTAAAAGATTTTTGTGTTTGCTATAATTTTTCAAAATGAACGGGCAGGCAAAACTTCTTGTAAAATTTATGAGCGGCGCGGACAATCGCTACATTATTCCCGTTTACCAGCGAAATTACGATTGGACGCAAAAACAATGCAAAAAATTATTCGATGATTTGGTGCAAGTTTCAAAGGAAAACCGCAAACGCCATTTTTTCGGCGCAATCGTGTCGTCGCTTGCGTCGGGTGGCAGTGGCAGCGATTTTTTGATAATCGACGGACAGCAACGACTTACAACCGTTTCGATTCTTCTTGTTGCAATCGCGAATCTAATCAACGCAAAAAAAATCGAATGTAACGACCCAATGCTTTCGCGCTATATTTTAGAGAACTTTATTTTAGACGTGTATTCTTCTGACGAGCGAAAACTTCGATTAAAACCCATAAAAAACGATTGTCGCGCGTTCGACAAAATTGTGGCGGGCGACGAAGATGATTTTGAACGAGAATCCCGCGTTACGCAAAATTACGAATATTTCTGCACGCGCATTTTGAACGGCGACATTTGCGCGACAAAATTGATAGACGCAATCAAAAAACTCGAAATCATCGACATTTTTGTGGAAGCGGACGAAAATCCGCAGTTGATTTTTGAAAGTTTAAATTCCACGGGACTCGATTTAACGGAAGCCGACAAAATTCGCAATTTTATTTTGATGGGACTAGATTCAAAAACTCAAAATGAATATTACGAAAAATATTGGAATAAAATCGAAAGATATACAGGTTATAACGTAAACGACTTTATACGGCATTATCTTACAGTAAAACAAAAGAAAATCCCGAACATAAACGCGGTTTATTTTACGTTCAAAGAATTTGTGCAGAAAATGCAAATTTTGCCACAAAATTATGGAACGCTTCTTTCGGAAATGCTTTTTTTTGCGAAAATTTATGGGCGCGTGTCGCTTTTTTGCGTGGACGGCTGGAAAATTTCTTGGCGGATTCTTTTGGCATTGCGCCGACTCGCGCTAATCGACGTTTCGGTTAGTTATCCGTTTTTGCTTTCGATTTTTGGCGCGCTTGAAAACGGCGAAATCCCCGAAATCGAAGTCGAAAAATCGCTTTTGTGCTTGGAATCGTTTTTGTTTAGGCGAATTATGTGCGCTCTTCCCACAAATTCGCTGAATAAAATTTTCTGCACGCTCGATTCCGATATTAAAAAACTCAACAAAAATGGAGCGGAATATTCAAAAGTTCTCGTTTACGTTCTAAAAAATAAAAGTGGTTCTGCGGAATTTCCGAACGACGAAGAATTTGCGCGGGCGATTTTTGAAAAAAATGTGTACAAAATGCAGAAAAAAAACAAGAAATATCTTTTTGACCGCCTTGAAAATAAAGATTCCGTGGAGCGAGTGAACGTAGCGGAACTGATGGACAGCACCGACGAAACGAACAAACTAACGGTGGAACACGTTATGCCACAAACGCTTTCTGCCGAGTGGAAACGCGACCTCGGCGAAAATTGGAAAAAAATCCACGAAACGCGCTTGCACACGCTCTGCAATTTGACGTTGACGGGCTACAATTCAAAATACGGCAATTCAAGATTCTTCACGAAAAAGACGATTGAACGTGGATTTATTGATAGTGGCTTAAATCTGAATAAAATCTTCCAGAAATTTGACAAGTGGACAGAAACCGAAATGAACGCCCGTTACGAATTTTTGGTCGCCGAAATGAAATCGCTTTGGGAATTTCCGCAAACGGATTTTGTGCCACCCGACAATATTTTGGACGCGATTACGCTTGAAGATGCCGACGATTTGACGGGTCGAAAAATCCTTTCATTTGTATACGCAAACGAAGACGAGCAGAAAGTGAATCAATGGGTGGAAATGTATTTGTCGGTTGCAAAGACGCTTTTTGAAGAGGATTACGCGCCGATGAACGCGCTTGCCACAAACGACAAAGTGAACGAAATCGCTTTTGACAAACGCGGGAATTCTGCTTGGTTTGAATTGGGACAAGGGATTTTTATTTTCAAAGCGAACAGCACTCTTGCAAAACAACACGTTCTTGAACGGCTTTTTGAGGCATACGGCAAAGAAAAATCCGATTTGATTTTCTTTTTGCAACCGCAAAAATCTCGCGAAGAATAAACGAAATTTTGAAAAACGTCGTTTTTAAACACGCGGAGATTGAACGAAAGTCAAACGACAAGAAAAACGACCGCGATTGAAAAATAGCAAAGCAAATCCAAAATGTCGAATGTGCCTAAATTTTCGTAGAATAATTGAGAAAATTCGCTTAAACACGCCAATAAAATCAAAACGGCAAATCGCGTTTTTTTTGCGACGGAAAAAATCGCGCTAAAAATTAGCGAAAACGACAAAAACCAAAGCAAATCCACCAAATGATTTTTTACGAACGAAAAAAATGGCAAACGTTTTAGAATTCTTATCGCGTGCGACTGAAAATTTTTGTAGATTCCAAAAAATAAGTTTTCGCCAAAATTGTGGAAAATATAAAGATTTTCAACGTTGTGCAGGGCTGAATACAAAATGATTGCAAAAATCATCAGTATTAGCCCCGCGCAAATTTTATTTTGAGAGCGCATCTCTAAGAGCAAGCGCGTTTTCGAGCGTTATCAAAAAGTTTTCAGAACCGTTTGCGGAATATATGATTTCGTCTTTTCCGTAAGCGGTCGAATGTTGAATGAAAAACACGCGCCTTTTTTCGTCCCATTCTACCGTTTTGTATTCATAATACTTGTCATAGCTATAGCCGTTGTATACGTCTTTTGACGGAACGCGAATCGAATCGCTTTTTTTGATAATTTTGTCGATTTCAAATTTATTCAAAATGCCTTCGCGCGAACGTTCTTGCCGAAAATTTTGTTCGAGTTGATTTATGAATTCGACCGCGCGTTTTGCGTCTTCTTCGCTTATCAAACTTTTTCCTTCAAGTTCGCTCGCCGTAACGAGATTTTCATCGACTTCCGCTTTTGTAGAAACGCCGTTCTTTTTTTCCATTTTCAGAATTTTCGTGTCGTTTGGAGATGAAATCGCAAAGTAGATTTTCTGCTCTTCATCGTCTGCCTTTTTTGGAACGAGTTTTAAAATTCGCGACGGCGACGGATTAGAACTGACGAGGAAAATATCGTAATCTTCCCAAGAATTCGCCGTTCTACTCGGCAAAACGGACGCTTCCACGCCACCCTCTTTTAACGAACCCGTGTTTTTAGACGACGCGCACGAAAGCGACAGCGCAAAATATGCCGCAAAAATCGCCACCCCGCCAACGCCGCAAAAAACATTTTTTGCTCGAATCATAAACAAAACCTCCGCATTTGAAAAATAATGTACTCTACAAAAAAAAAGCACTATGTCAATAATTTTGTTTTGCATTCGTTATAAAAAAATTGAAATGAAAAAACGAAAATTCGCACATTGAATCGAATTCATCGTGCCTATAAAATCGCCTCGCACAGACGAAATTTTGAAAAACGTCGTTTTTAAGATTGAGGTTCTCGAAATCTCTGCGGGCGTTAAGCAAAAAAAAGTAAATCCAAAAGATTCTTCAAAAGGGGGCAAAAATGTTTAGGCAAATGCGACGATTCAAACAGCAAGTTTCAAAGGAAAAATGCGTTGAAATTTTGAAAAATGAATGGCGCGGAGTTTTGGCGGTTTTGGGCGACGACGGCTATCCGTACACTGTGCCACTTGATTTTTTCTACGATGAATCCGATGGGAAAATCTATTTTCACGGCGCAAAAGAGGGGCATAAAGTCGATTCGATTAAAAAATGCGACAAAGCGTCGTTTTGCGTTATGGACGCGGGATTCAAAAAAGACGGCGATTGGGCGTTGAACATTACGAGCGTCGTGGCGTTCGGTCGAATCAAAATCGTGGAAGACGAAGCAAAAATCAAGGAAAAAGTTTGCGCACTCGGATTAAAATATCACCCAACCGCGCAAAGCGTGGAAACGGAATGGGAAAACGCCAAAACGCGCGTTTTGTGTTTGGAAATGACGATTGAACATTTGACAGGAAAAATCGTAAACGAAAAATAGGCGAAAAAAGCGATTGCAAAAAGCAATCGCTTTTTTTTTATTCGTCGATGAAATCCAAATAATACGAGCCGAACGGAAGCCATTGTTCGTTTACATAGCCGTTTTCGTCGGTTGTGCCGCGGATTTCGCTTCCGTCAGATTTGTAAATTATATAAGAATGATTCGCTATGGCTTTTCCCGTTTTTCTGTCCCGAAATTGCGTTTTTATCCAACAATACGCTTTTAAAACTGGCGTGCGCACGGAAACGTCGCCTGCAGCATTTTTGATTTTGAACGAAACTTCGGGAACAAAATATTCTCCAGAAGAATAATTTTCCAAATCTTTAGACGAAAGTTCTAAATCGCACTTAAACGCCCCATTTTGAATAGTTGTCAAAAGATTAGTTATTTCGTGCAGAACGCTTTTGTCGTTTGGATTCACATAATAAACTTCAAGAAAAATCTCGCTTCCGTCCGAAAAATCCGCACCGCGCACTTTTCCAGAAATCGAAACGTTGTCCATTAAATGACATCGCCCAATCGCTTTGCCGTCCTGCTCCCAGCGCAAACCAAAAACGGGCGAAACTTTGCCCGTGGGACGCGACGCGCAAGAAACAAACACAAAAATTGCGCACATAAACACAAACGCAACCGAAAGAATTTTTTTCATCATTGTTCCCCCAAAATTTTTTTGGAAGATTTTAAATCAATTTTTCAAAAAGAACATCTTTCGTTTTTTCAGAATCTTAAAAATCTTAATCGAAACAAAAGTCAAATGGCGTGTGATATAATTTTATCCATGAGATTTTTTTGTAAGATTTTTGCTTTTGCATTTTTGTCGGCGAGCGTTTTTGCCGTTTCTCCAAAAGTTTCGTTTGACGAGGCGGATTTTGATTTTGCCGAGGATTTTGGTGGTTTTGTGGGCGCAAAAACTGACGAAAAAACGAACGAAATCGACGTTCCGCTTTCGTCAACGCGGGGCGCAATCGTTCCAAAGGAAAATATTTTTGGCGATGTGATTTCAAAAAACACGCTTTTGTTCCGTTCGGTTTTGGGAAAATCGCAAAAAAATGCCTACGACGAGATTTTTAGCGCAGTTTTGCAATGGGACGGAAATCTCGATTTGTCAAAATCCGCGAAAATCAAAAAAGGCGAACTAAAAAACGTGATTCTTGCGGTTTTGAACGATAATCCAGAACTTTTTTGGTGGACTGGCGACTGCGTTTTTTACAGCAATTCCGACGAAACAGTTACGCGAATCGAATTTTCGTATCTTTTTCCAAAGGAAGATTCTCAAAAAGTCTACGACGAATTTTGGGAAATGAGCGCGCCAATCGTTTTTTATGCGTCGCTTTTGGAAGACAAAATGGAGCGAGTAAAATACGTTCACGATTACATTTGTCTTTCGGTGAATTACGATTTGGAATCGTTCCGTTCGGGAAATTATGGCGGCACGTTGCAAAGCGCGTATAGTGCAATCGTAAAGTATAAAACCGTCTGCGCGGGATACGCACGCGCGTTTCAATATTATATGCAACAACTTGAAATTCCGTGCGCCGTAATCGAAAGCGAAAGCCACGCTTGGAATCTTTTGATTTTGCAAAATCAATGTTATCAAATGGACGTAACTTGGGACGACAATAAAATATACCCCCAATATTTCAATCTGAATCACGATGAAATGAAAGAGATTGCGGAACATACCCCCGATAATTTTTCTCAAAAAGTCATTTTTAAAAATCAGAATTCCAAAAAAGATTTTGAATACGAGCGATATTTTGGCGACATTGCGCAAGGTGGTCCATACACTTATGCGGAACTCGAAAAATTTGAAACAGACGTTGAAAATCCGTCGGACGCGACCGTTTTTACAAAAGAGCCGACGCGAATTCAGTTTGCGAAAAACAAAAACGATGTTCAAAAAATGATTTTTGACGCGGCAAAAAATTCTTCTGCAAAGAAAATCACTATTCAATTTGTGGCAAAAAACAAAGCCGTCGCAAACGAAATCGACCGTTTTTTGCAGAATAAATCCGACGTTTTGGGCGAGTTGAAAAACGCGGGGCGCGAACAAAATTTTTCTTGGGGCTGGAAAAAATCGTCTGGAAACCGCAACATTTCTTACAAAATCATTTTGGAGGAAAAAAGTTGAAACTCAAACGGATTTTTTTCACGTTTGTGATTTTTGCAAACATTTTTGTGATTTACAGCACAAAGCCGTTCGTTTTTGAAAAAATCGAGGACGTTCCGCAAAAATATTGCGTTCTTGTTTTGGGAGCGGGCGTTCGCGGCGAAATCGTTTCGGACGTTTTGCGCGACCGTTTAGAAAGCGCGGCAAAAATCGTCAAAAGCAAAAAGGCGCAGCGGATTTTGATTTCGGGCGACCACGGGCGCAAAAATTACGACGAAGTGAACACCGCGCTTTTGTATTTGCGGCGGCGACACGGCTTTGACGAAAATGTGTTTTTGGACCACGCAGGATTCAGCACTTGGGAAACTGCCGTTCGTGCAAAAAAAGTTTTTTGCGTGGACGAATGTACGCTCGTAACGCAAAAGTTCCACATTTATCGCGCCGTTTTTCTTGCGCGAAAAGCGGGAATCGATTGCGCGGGACTTTGTGCCGAAGAAATCGCGCCGTTTCCGATTAGAGCAATGCAATTTTGGGCGGCTCGCGAAACGCTGGCGCGGGCAAAAGCCGTTTTGGACGCGATTTTTCAGCCGTCGCCGAAATTTTTAGGCGAGCAAATTCCGATTACGGGAAGCGCGGAAAAAACTCGCGACAAGGGTTTCGACAAACTTCAACCGACGAAAAATTAGACTTTGAACAAATCGATTTCGCCACCGATTTTTTCGATTGATTCGCGGACTTTTCCAGAAATCGAATAAAGTTCCGCGCCCGTCGATTCAATTCGGCTTGCGTCTTCGCTCATTTTTTCCATGTTTCCGCTCATGCTTCGCGTCATTTCTTGCAAATTTCGTACTTCGCGCATAATCGTTTCGTTTTGTTCCGCCATGTCTTTCGACGATTGTTGAACTTCGTGCGAACTTTCCGTCATGTTGCGAAGCGCGCCCACGATTTGTTGAGAACCGTTTTTCTGCTCGCCCATCGCAGATTTGATTTGAACGACAAGTTGGTCGGTTTGGCTGATTTTTTCGGAAACGGCAGAAAGCGCGTCCCCAGATTCTTGCGACGCGCTGACAACGCTCGTAATCGAATCTTTGATTTTCTTGAGTTGGTCGCCGATTGTTTTGGATTGCTCGCGCGAAGTTTCCGAGAGTTTTCTAATTTCGTCGGCAACCACGGAAAATCCGCGCCCCGCGCTTCCTGCGTGCGCCGCTTCAATCGCCGCATTCATCGCCAAAAGATTCGTTTCGTTTGCAATTTGTGCGATTGTTTTGTTCGCTTCTTGAAGAGTTTTGGATTGCGTTTCGATTTGTTTGATTCTTTCGTTTACGTCTTGCTGTTTTGAAAATCCCGCCTGCGCATTTTGTGCAAGTTCCGAAAACGAATCCGCCATCTTGTCAACGCTTTCGTTTACGCTTGCAATGTTTTCAACCATCTGTTCGACTGCCGCGCTTGCGTCGTCAACGCCCATCGATTGACTTTCAATCATTCCGTTCAAAATTATAATCGAACGAGAAATTCCCGTAACTGATTTCGCCGTTTGATGAACGCTGTCGCCTTGCATTTCGATTTGCGAACGAATGTCGTTGATTGAAGTCGTAATTGCAGAAATCGCGTTTGCAGTTTCGTTTGTGGCAGATGTCATTTTTTGCCCCGCGCCCGAAAGTGAATCGCGGCTTTTTTTGATTTCTTTGACAATTTCCTGCAATTTGTCGCAGAATAAATCAAAATGAATAATAAGGTCGCCGATTTCGTCGCGAATGAAAAGTTTGCATCGTTTTGTTAAATCCGCGTCGCCCGTTTCCATGTCTTTTAGCGTGTTCGTTACGTTGTAGATTCGCCACATCAGCCAACGAACAAACGTGCCGCTGCCCAAAATCAAAACGAGTGCGATTAAAACCATGATTCCCGATACAACAATCAACGTGTGATTTCTGACGTTTTCAACAATTTTCATGTTTTTTGCGATAAAAATCATTCCTGTAATGCGCCCATCGCCAGATTCAATCGGGAAATAATATCCGTAATACGATTTTCCGTGGACTTCTACAGGACCGACCCAGCCGTTTCCGTCTTTCAGAACGACTCCTTCCAAAAATGAATTGTTGAGTTTTGTTCCAACGGCAGATTTTCCAAATTTGTCGGTCAACGTGGAAGAAACGCGAACATCATCTTTGAAAATCGAACATTCTACGTTGTAACTTTTTTTAATCGTGTTTGCGAGCCACCCCGACGAAATGTCGAATCCTGCAACAACCGCGCCCATTGTTTGTCCGCCAATCAAAATTGGACTACTCGCAATAATAGCGTAATTGAAATTCGCCACGCCTTCGATTCCCATGCTGGACGTTCCGCGCAACGCGCTAGAAACCACGCCAATGTAAGAAACGTCAACGCCGTCCGTTACGTTTATGCCACCGCCTGGAAGAACGCGCCCGTTTTTATTCGTAACGAACAAAAATCCAAGCGAAGCGTCTTGCGCACTTCGCAAAAGTGTTTCGTTTAACGAGGTCGGAGAATTCGACGAAAAAGCGAGTTTGAGTTCTTGCGAACCCGCAATCAATTTTGCGTAATTCACCGCCAATTCTCGTTGAATCAAAAACAAAAAGCGAAACCGCGCCAACCACCGCGCAACTAAAAATCACCGCACCGCCAATTATAAGCATGAGTTTTGTGGAGATTTTCATATCTCTCTTTGGATTTTTGTCAAATCGGTCAAGTTCTTTCCGTGCCATATCTCTCCCTCTGTGTTTTTTTTTAGCGAGCGTCGCGCGCAAGTTTGATGAATCGTTCCATGCCGTTCTTTTGCGCGTATTCGTTTTGAATTGGAATCGCAATGCTTTTAAACGAATCAATGTCGATGTCTTTGTTTTCAATGACGGTCGCGCCGTCCGCAATGACTTTGTTTTTGCTGGAAGACGCTTGTTCAAATGTTTTTTGCCGTTCAATTTGGGTCGCATACTGACTTGCCGTTTCAAGATATTTTTTTTGCGCCGCCGAAAGTTTGTCGTAAAACGCGCCGTTTACAAGCATTAGTCGCGTCGTAAAATCGTGTTCCGTTTCGCAGACGAATTTTCCGTTTGTAGTTTTGTGATGATTTTTTAGACTGAAATTCGTGTAGTCGTTTTCCGCACTGTCAACTTCTCCTCTGTTTAGTGCGTCGTAAAGTGCGCCCCAACCAACGCTTTTTGGAATCGCGCCGCACGCTTTCCAGAATTGTTGTTGAACGGGCGATGAGCCGATTCGAATCGTCATTCCGTTAAGGTCAGCGGGAGAATAAACAGGCTTTTTTCCGTAATAATCGCGAACGCCCGCAGACCAATATCCCAAGATTCTCACTTTTCCACCCGTTTTTTGCGCCACAATATCTGAAAGCGATTTTCCAAATTCGCCGTCTAAAACCGCGCCCCAATGCGCAAAATTGTCAAAAAGATAATTCAACGAAAAAACGTCAACTTCGGGAACGCTTGCCGTTAAAAATCCAGGGGAAACCACAACGATTGAAGCCTCGCCCGATTCCAATTTTCTGAAAAGTTCGCCTTCGTCTTCGGTCATCGTTCCGTTAAAAACGTCAACTTTTACGTTGCCAGACGAAATTTGTTCCAACTTTTCGCGAAACGCCTCCGCGCCAAAAACGTATGGATTATCCATTGCCGTTTGATTGTGCGCAAAAGAAAGCCGAACCGCCTCTTCTTGCGTAGAATCTTGCGCGATTTCTGCCGTTTGCATATAAGTTGAATTAGAATTTCCTCGCGACGAATTTCTGTATACGATGTGTCCACGCTGACGTGCGCACCCCAAAAAACAAAAAAGACACAAAATAAAAATCCCAAATCGTTTCACAAACAACCTCAAATCGCAAAAGAATAATGAGAAATAGAATAAACCCGCCACCGCGTTTTTGTCAAAAACTCCAGCCGTTACTAGCATCTATTCGGTTGCAAAAGATTCTCGAAACGCGAAAATTCAAAAACTTTTCGATTCTTGCAAATTGGGAATTGTACGCATAGAATAATTGAAAATCTTTTTGGAAAGTAGGGGAAATCAATGGGCATTTCTATTCGTGAAAAGTACGGGGCTTGGTTTAAACAACTCGGCGAGTTTTCGATGGCGGCGGCAAAAATCGACGAAACGAACGTTTATCAAAAGGCAAATCCAAAATCCCGCGCTCTTATGAACGAATTTATGCGTCAAAATATGGCGGACGGCAGTCGCCTTGAGGGAAAAGAGAATTTTTTGGCGTTTTTGGAAGCGGTGAAATCTGGAAAAAGTGGTTTGATTTTAATGGAACACTATTCAAATGCCGACCTCCCTGCGTTTTGTTACCTCGTGGAACACGATTTGGGCGAAGCGGGCAAAGACCTTGACAAGCGAATAGTTGCAATCGCGGGCATGAAATTAAACGAAGACGACCCAATGGTTCGTGCGTTCGCTGAAGGATTTACGCGCGTGGTGATTTATCCAACTCGTTCGCTCACAAAAAACGAGGAAAATGCAAAAAGCGAAGAGGAAAAAATCGCTGAAGAAAAAAAGGCGCGAACGATAAATCTTGCGGCAATGCGTGCAATGGACAAATGCAAACGCGACGGCGAAGTGATTTTGGTTTTTCCAAGCGGAACGCGCTACCGCCCAGGTCACCCAGAAACAAAACGAGGTCTAAAAGAAATCGATTCGTATCTTAGAATGTTTGACGTGATGATTTTGGTTACGATAAACGGCAGTTGTCTTACGATAGACGTAAATAATCCAAACGATATGTTAGCAGATATTGTAGAACCAGCACGACAAATTATAAGCGCAAGTCCCGTAATTGAATGTAAAAGTTGGCGCAAAGAATTTTTGTCCACGCTTCCAAAAGACCACGAAGACCCAAAACAGGCGGTCATCGACAAAATCATGGAAAAGTTTGAAGAACAACACGCAAAAATCGAACGCGACGGAAATCTTTTGTAAAAAATCGTTCAATCGAAAAAAAACGGTGGTTTCGACTTCGCTCAACCACCGTTTTCTTTTTTCAATCACCGTTTTTTGTTCATCATTCGACGGCGCAGAATCTTATTTTTGTTCGTTTTTTGCGCGAAAAATCATTCGTGCATTTTGTAGTTTTTGTCCGCGTCGATTAGTTCTATCATTTTGTCGGCAATAATCGGGTCGAATTGCGTGCCTCTGCCTTTAACGATTTCTTCGCGAACAACGGCTTGCGGCAAATATTTTCTGTAACTTCGATTCGATGTCATTGCGTCGTAACTGTCCGCCACGCAAATTATTCGCGCAATTTCTGGAATCTGCTCGCCTGCCAAATGGTCGGGGTAGCCGCGCCCATCGTAGCGTTCGTGATGCCACCGCGCACCCACGCTAACTTCGGGCATCGTGGTTATGGATTTTAGAATCTTAAAACCGAATTCTGGGTGCTGTTGTATAGTTCTAAATTCTTCGTCCGTGAGTTTTCCAGGTTTATTGATTATCGTGTCAGGAATGCCAATTTTGCCGATGTCATGTAGAAGCGCGATATAGTAGATATTTGATTGGTATTCCTCGTCTTTGCCGAGAGCTTTTGCCAACATTTTTGAATATTCCGCTACGCGACGCGAATGTCCGTTTGTATACTTGTCTTTTGCATCGATTGTACTTGCAAGCGCGCCCACAACTTCCACGGAAATCAAATCCACTCGCTCTTTTTCGCGTTTTAATTCTGCCGTTCGCTCTTCGACTTTCTTTTCGAGGTCGCGCTGCAACGACAAAAGACTTTCGGTTCTTTCGTGAATTTGGGATTCGAGGAATTCTTGCTGGCGTTTTATCATGTTTAATCTTCCGCGCAAAATCAAGAAAAATAAAAGCGCGAACGCCGAAATCGAAACGAGCCAAAACCAACTTAATTGATAAAACGCAGGTCGCACGTCGATTATGCACGTTTCGCTTGGCGGGCTGACGGATTCGTCGCCACCTTGCGCAATTACGGTGAAGTAATATTTTTTTGGTGCGAGATTTGTATAGGATACAGTTCGAGAAGAATTCCAATTTGTATAGTCGGAATCGAATCCGCGCAAAAATGTTTTGTATCTAACTTGTTCAGGAGCGGAATAACTTAAACCCGAAAATTTTATATTAACGCGATTTTCGCCTGGATAAATTATGACGGGGCTTCCGTCCAAACGAACGGTTCGTTCGCCAATTTTGATTTCTTCGATGTGAACGATTGGCGGACTTGGCTTTTCACTTTTGTTTGTGGCGTTTCTAAGCAAAAAACCGTCGATTAGCGTAAACCACAAATTCCCCGAAGAATCGCGCATTGAAAGCGACGTTGACGTAATTCCACTTGTGATTATTCCGTCGCTGCGTCCGTACCATTTGCTCGTTAGCAAGTTTTGAGCAGGCGGAGAGTCGAATTCTTTTGACGGAACGGAAAAAAGTCCGCGGTTCGACGTAAACCAAATTTTCGCGTCGTTGCTTTCGATTGCTTGAAACGTGCTGTCCGAGCCTAATCCGTGATATGCGTTGTAATTGTCAATTTTTCCGTTTGGACGAAAAATCGAAACGCCCGTTCCCGTGTTGACCCAAATTTCATTTGGACGAACTTCGTCGATTTTGAATACTATATTTCCTGCAAGTCCTTCTTTTGTGGTGATGATTTTTTCAACGATTTCGTTTTTAACGATAAAAATGCCACCGCCGTCCGTACCAACCCAAATGCGCCCTTGTTCGTCTTCGTGCAACGCCATTATGTATTCGTTTGGAATTCCGTCTTCTTTGCGAATTTTGATTTTTTTGCCGTCCGCTTTAAAAATCGCAAGTCCCGTAGTCGTTCCAATGTATAAATCGCCCGCGCGATTTTCTATCGCCACACGAACCCGCATTCCAGGAAGTCCGTCGTCTTTTGTCCATTGGTGAATCGTACCGTCAGCATCAAAAAGAATCTGCCCCAACTGTTCATACGTTGAAACTAGAAGCCCGCCGTTTTTTGTAACGCCAACGTGCCGAACGCGCATTTTTTTTACAAATTCGGTTTCTTTAGTTTCAACAAAACTTCCATTTTTCCAACAAAGAAGTCCGTCGTCTGCGGCAAACCAAACGCAATTTCGCGTTAAATCTTCTACAATCGCGTTGACCGTGTTTTTTGTGTGAAACGCCTTAAATCGAGCGCGACTAAATCTTTGCGCGCCACCGCGGTCCGTGGCAAGCCAAATGTTTCCCTCGCGGTCTTGCATGATTTTTGTAACTTTGTCGTCGGTTAATTCTGACGTTTCGTCAAATCCAAAAAGTTCGCCCTCCGACAAAACAGAAACGCCGTTATCCAGCGCAAACCAAACGTTGCCGTCGCGGTCTTGCAAAATCGAATTTACAACCGAACCTTTTTGCGCACCAAATCCAATGTCATAAATCTGTTCTCCCGATTTGTCGAATTTTACAGCGTAATGCGGCGCACAGCCAAACCACATCGCCCCATCGATTCCTTGCGAAACGGTAGTTATGTCCAAATTCTTAAAACTTTTTAAGCCAACAAAACGATTGAAAGATTCGTTTTCGTAAAAAAACACGCCTTCGTCGCCAGTCGAAATCCAAAGCCGACCAAACGAATCCTTGAAAATATGCAAAGTAATGTGAGTATTTCCGCCTGGAATTACATCGATTCCTTTTGGTTCAAAAACCGTCCAATCCGAAGAAATACAAGCCAAACCAGACGACGTTCCAACCCAAACGTTTCCGTTGTTGTCTTCGCACATTGAACGAATGGAATTGCTCGGCAATCCGTCTTTTGTGGTAAATTTTTTTATGTGTTGTGAATTTTTGCTTAAAACCGTGATTCCCTGGTCGTTTGAACCTACCCAAAGTTGCCCATTTGAATCTTCAAAAAGCGACCGCGCAGACGCAAACGAAAAGTCTGGACTTTTACTTTGATTTAAAAGCACAAATTCGATTCCGTCAAAACGAACAAGTCCTTCGTAAGTTCCAAGAAAAATGTAGCCGTCTGAATCTTGTAAAATGTCGGTGATTGTGTTTCCCGCAAGTCCATCAACGGTGTTCCAAACTCGGCTAGTATATTGTGATGCAAATTGACTATGTGTTTTTGCATGAACAAATACACACATCATCGCTAAAAATAAAGCGAAAATCCGTTTCATCAAATTCTCCTTTGGAACGGTTGAAAAATTACTACGGCATTATCCAGTGGTATAAACTTTTTTTTGCATAGTGAATATTTAAATTATCGTCTTTCCACGGTTCCGTCAGAATGTGCAATAAAAACGGTCGGGTGATTTTTTGTGAAAAATCCAACTTCCACAACGCCCGCAATTTTCGCGATTTTTTCTTCCATTTCGCACGGGTCAACTGGAAAATCCCAAAGGCAATCCAAAATCCAATGCCCAAAATCCGTGATGACAGGACCGCATTTTTTTACGCCTTCGCGAAGCGTGGTTTTTGCGCCCAATTTTTTTAGAGCGTTTTCCACGCTTTTTCGCGCCACCGAAATGATTTCCACGGGAAGCGGAAATTTTGTGCCAAGATTCAAAACGGATTTTGTTTCGTCGGCAACGATTGCGTAAAACGCGGAATTGTACGCAAGAATTTTTTCCAAAAGCAACGCCGCGCCACCGCCTTTTATTAGATTTCCGTTCGGGTCGATTTCGTCCGCGCCGTCAATCGTTAAATCCACCGCGCCGCCGATTTCGCGGTCGTTCAACGCAAAAACGTCAATTCCCAAATCGCGACAAAAATTTTCGGTCTGAAAACTCGTCGGAACGGCTTTTATATCTTTTAGAGTTCGCTGCCCGTGCCAAGCCCGATTTTCATTCCGCTAAAAATCCGTCCTTCTTCAATCAAAGTGTCGATTGCGGTTTTTGCCACGATTTTTTTTTGTTCGCTTTGCGTCATTTTTTAGATTTTCTCCATTTTAAAATGCCGATTTTTCAAATTCATCGGCATTTTTATTTTAAATTTTTTCAAGTCCCATTGAATTCAAAAGAACATTTATCATTCGTTTTATAGACGCGCGGTCGCGCGGGGCGGTCGCTTCGGTGTACGATTGCATAAAAAGTTCAATTTGCAAAATCGCTTGATAAATGAACATCGTATATCCGTTGCACGTTTTGCACCCGCAAAGAGATGCGCGTTTTAGAATCGGCGTTTGCTCAGGCTCGTAAATTACGTCGTAAACGAGTTCTTTTCCAGTGAATTCGTAGAACCAAAGCGGGTCGTTCGATTCGTCGCTGTCTTCCGTAATTCCCATGCCTTTACTCGTAGTTTGAACGATTATGTCGGAATATTCACTGATTTTTGAAATCGAATCCGCGCCAAGCCCCGCCCAAGCAAAGCCGAACTGCTCCGCAAGTTTTCGCGCTTTCATGCTTGTTCGATTAAAAACGCAAACGTTCGCGCCCAATTCTTTTAGCGCGTAAACGATTGCACGGCTTGCGCCGCCCGCACCAATAACGGAAACTTTCATTCCGTCAATCCCGATTTTTCCCGTGGCTTTTTCAACAAATTCCACAAGCGAACGAGAAAATCCTGTGCAATCCGTGTTGTAGCCGCGCCATTCTTTTCCGCTTTTTATGACCGTGTTGCACGCACCGATTTTTTTGACTTTTTCGTCCGTCCAATCCAAATATTCTATAATCGATTCTTTATGCGGAATCGTTACGCTGTAGCCCAACATTCCAAGCGCGTCGGCAAAATCAAACGCTTCTTGCGCCGTTTCGGAACGGAACGGAATGTAAACGGAATCCAAAAGAAGTTGACGTTGTTTTTCGTTGTGAATCTTTGGGCTTGCCGTAACTTTTAGCGGATACCCAGTGATTCCAAAAACTCGCGTCCGCGCACTTATCGAACGGAAACGATAACTTTGCTCAAGCGTTTTTGGGTCGCAATGCCCAATCACACTAAGATTTTCCAACAATTCAGCGGGCGACGTATACGTTAAATATGAATTGAATTTTGCCGCCAAAATCCTAGACGGAAGTCCAAATTCGCCCATCGCACAAACGATTTGTTCTGTTCCTCGGAATTGCGACGCTTCTTGAAAAAGCGATGTTACGTCAGAAAGTCCGTGTGGCATAAACGCAACTTTTGAAATTTCGTAGCCCGTCAAACGAAGCGCGCGTATTTTTTCTGCCACGTTGTCAACGGGATTTTCCATATCGTGAAACGAACGAATGATTTTTGTTCCGAACGCCATCGCCGCGTCTTCCAAACTCGGCACTTGAAAATCCTCTTCAAAATCAACGTAGGCAAAGTTTTTCCGCGAATCTTGCTGAGCAAACGCAAGCGCACGCGCAAAAAGTGCAGTCCGCGCGCCTTCGCCGTCAGAATAACGTCCGCCGTCGCAAATTCTGCGAATCGTAAGAATACATGGCATTTTCACCATTTCTGGAAATTCACGAATTCTAAGTCGCTCGTCTTCTGTAAGGAAATCTGCTCGCAATTCAACTATATCAATGTATGCACGATATTCGTTAGCAATATCCAAATCCTCTTCCAACGTTTGCCCTGTAAGGCATAAACAAATCAAACTTCTTGCCATACAAATACCCCTCTTTGATGATACCACAACAAAACGAATTTTGTGCAGATTTTCCAAATTGACTTTTCTCAAAGCCCCAAAAACAAAAAAGACTCGCCAAAAAGCGAGTCTTTTTGATTCACGAAAATTTTTCGTTTATCGCTGGATTCGTCCAGAACCGTCGCCACCTGCGAGTTTGTTCACCTCGTCCGCGCTGACCATGTTGTAGTCGCCGATAATCGAGTGCTTGAGCGCGCTTGCTGCAACCGCCCAGTTGATTGCGTCCTGCGTGTTCTTTCCAGAAAGAAGAGAGCAGATAAGACCGCCACCAAACGAATCGCCGCCACCTACGCGGTCAACAATCCAAAGCTCGTATTTCTTTGAGAATGCGTAGTCTTTGTCGTCGCAGTACAAAAGAGCCTGCCAGTCGTTGCGGTTCGCGTTGATTGACGAGCGGAGCGTGATTGCAACTTTCTTGAAGCCGAATTTCTCTTTGAGCTGGCGGGCAACAGAAAGATAGCCTTCGTTGTTGAGTTCGCCTTTTGTTGTGTCCGTTCCTTCAGATTTGATTCCGAAAACATCGTTTGCGTCGTCTTCGTTGGAAATGCAAACATCGATGTATTTGCAGATTTCGCTCATTGCCGCACGAGCCTCGTCTTTTGTCCAAAGCTTTCCGCGGTAGTTCAAATCGCATGAAGTCGTAACGCCAAGTTCGCGCGCAACTTTGCACGCCTCAATGCAAGCCTGAACCATATTCGGTCCAAGTGCGGGCGTGATTCCAGTGATGTGAAACCATTTTGCACCAGCAAGAATCTTCTTCCAGTCGAATTCTTCTGGTTTTGCAAGTTGAATCGAAGAACCTGCGCGGTCGTAAATGCATTTTGAACCACGCTGCGACGCGCCTTTTTCGTTGTAGTAAATACCAACGCGAGGACCACCGCGAACAATGAATTCCGTGTTTACGCCGTATTTGCGAAGCGAATTCACCGCCGCCTGACCGATTTCGTGGGTTGGAAGTTTTGTAACAAAATACGAATCGAATCCGTAGTTTGCAAGCGAAACGGAAACATTCGCCTCGCCACCGCCGAAAGTCGTAGTCATAGAATCGACCTGCACAAAGCGATAATAATCCGCTGGCTGAATTCTAAGCATAATCTCGCCGAAAGTAACAACCTTGTCCATAAAATCTCCTTAGATATGTAACAATGTAAAAAATAATAGCAGAAAAAAGATGAGTTGGCAAATAAAATTAAAGTTTTGCATTTTTCTGCCGAAAAGTACGAATTTCTAAGATTTTTGAAAACTTGCTCGATGCGTTGACATTTTTTTTTGTTTTTGCTACTCTCTTTTCTCGACAAAGGTGTCAAAAATAAATCGATTGAATTTTACAGTCGGTTCGTTTTTGACACCTTTTTTTATGCCAAAAGACAAGGAGAAAAAATATGGCAATCAAAGAATTCAATGTGAAGAACGCTTATTGCAAGCGCGTTTGGGACGAACTTAAAACTCGCTACGCTGACCAGGAGCATTTTTTGCAGGCAGCGGGTCTTGTTTTGGAAACGCTTTCGCCAGTTGTGGACACGATGCCAGAATTGGAAAACACCGCTGTTCTCGAACGATTCGTTGAGCCAGAGCGAATCATTATGTTCCGCGTGCCGTGGACAGACGACCAGGGAAAACCTCACGTCAACCGCGGATTCCGCGTTCAGTTCAACAGCGCAATCGGTCCGTACAAAGGAGGCTTGCGATTCTCTCCAGAAGTTGGTCTTGACGTTCTTAAATTCTTGGGATTCGAGCAGGTTCTCAAAAACTCGCTCACAACTCTTCCAATGGGAGGCGGCAAAGGCGGCTCGGATTTTGACGGACACGGAAAATCTGACGGCGAAATTATGAGATTCTGCCAGAGTTTCATTACAGAATTGTACCGCCACATCGGCGCGGACACTGACGTTCCAGCGGGCGACAAAGGCGTTGGCGGAAAAGAAGTCGCGTATATGTTCGGTCAGTACAAGAGAATCACTAATCAATTTACGGGTGTTCTTACGGGCAAAGGCTTGGATTTTGGCGGCTCGCTCATTCGCCCCGAAGCGACTGGCTACGGACTCATTTATTTTGCGGAATGTATGCTCAAAGCGGCGGGAACGGATTTCAAAGGAAAGACGGCAATCATCTCTGGCGACGGAAATGTTGCGCAGTACGCTTGCGAAAAAGTTACGCAACTCGGCGGAAAAGTCATCACGCTTTCTGATTCCACGGGATACATTTTGGACGAAGACGGAATCGACGCGGAGAAATTGGCGTATGTTATGGAATTCCGCGCTCGCAAAGAAAAAATCGACGCTTACATCAAAAAATATCCGAACGCAAAATTCTTCAAAGGCGAAAAACCGTGGGGAGTTAAGGCGGACTGCGCGTTCCCGTGTGCAACGCAGGACGAAATCTATATGGAAGATGCGGAAAAACTCGTTGCGAACGGCGTGAAACTCGTTGCCGAGGGCGCGAATATGCCGACACGCGCGGACGCAATCGCTTATCTACAGTCGAAAGGCGTTCTTTTTGCGCCGGGCAAAGCGTCGAACGCTGGCGGCGTTGCGGTTTCTGGACTTGAAATGTCGCAAAACTCGGAGCGGCTTTCGTGGACTCGCGAGGAAGTTGACGCGAAACTCAAGCAGATTATGACGAACATTCACGACAACGCTTACGCGACAGCGAAAAAATACGCGCCGAGCGCGACCGTTGACTATGTTTCGGGCGCGAACATCTACGGCTTCTTGAAGGTTGCCCGCGCAATGATGGCTCAAGGCTTGGTCTGATTTCATAATTCGGCGGCTGAGCGCAGAGTCAAAGCCGCTAAAAACACCCGCACGATTTTTGCGAATCTTGCGGGTGTTTTTTATTTTCGGGCGATTTCTTTTAAAAAATCATTTGTGATATAATCAATTTATTTTTGCAAGGTCTTTTCCTTGCGAGCAAATTGAAATTGATTCTTGCTTGGGCAGAAATGCATAAAAAAGAATTAATTGACCGATGGGAAAAATCAAAAAATACAATGTTTTGTATCTTGTAGGGCAAATCGTTTTTGAATGTCTGAAAAACGCGGTCTGGACATTTCATTACTGGAAGAAGTTATCGGCAAATTGATGAAAAACGAAGTACTTGAAGAAAAATTCCACAATCATCAACTTGTCGGAAATTTTAAAGATGTTTGGGAATGTCATATTCAGCCTGACTGGTTATTGTTGTATTTGAAAGAGTTTGATGAAAAAGAGAACAAGAAAATCCTTGTTCTGACTTTGGTCAACACGGGAACACACAGCGATTTTTCAAGAAATAAATCTTGCTCTTTTTCGATTTTGGATTTGAGAAGGCGGTTTTTATTCTTTTCCGTAAATCTGCTTGTGGTCGCCTATGTCAATCGGCGTTATCGTGTCGTTCTCAAGCTTGAAGTCAATCGAGATTCTGTACTGCATATTTATCGAAACCGAAAATAATTCCGAGAATTTGTGAAGCCTTAGTGATGGGTGATATGGATTGAGTTCCATTAGTTTTAGAGTCTTTTCGTATAAACCGAGCAAGTCGGGATGCTTTTTGAGGAATTTTTTGACGCGCTTCTCGTAGGAATCGGTGAAAATTATCTTAAACATCACAAACCCGCTTCAAATGCGCATCGATTCCGTCTGTATGAAATCTTCCTGCGGCAATATCCGCTTTTGATTCTTGAATCGCTTCCTCAAGTTCCAGTTCTCTCATTCGGTTGTAATCGGCAATTTTAAGAACGACATATTTTTCTTTTCCGTGAACTGTGATAATTGCGCTTTCGTTTTCATCAACAACAGAATCAATGAGCGTTACGCCCTTTACTTTCAAATCGTTCGCAGTGATTTTGATATCCATATCATACCTCGAATGACAAATAATACTATAATGAGTACGATTTGTAAAACGATTTATAGCTCGGTCACCCAGACGGAGTCGAAACCACCGAAGATGCCCGCTTCTTCGGTGGTTGGAGGAGCGGGCGATTTTTTTTATTTGGTTGCAACTTTAATTTCCACAATATCGTCGATGATTGTCTGAATGTGGGCAATTTGCAGTTCCGAAAGACCGTCAGTTTTTGCACATTTTAAGTCTTTTTTGAATTGACCAAATTCGATTTTTTGATTTTCTATGGATTTTTTCAAAGACGATTTTCAGATTTTCGTTTGATTCGCCAAATTTTACGAATTGCGGAAAATGCGGTTCGTAAAATTTCGGAAGCGAAAAAACTACATATATTTGCGAATCAAATCGAGGACGGCGATTTTTGCGTTTTTCATTACTCGCGCCGTGTTTTCAGAAAATCCGAAGGCGTGATTGCATTTACGGGGGAAAGCGCATAGTCCTTTGTGTTTCTGGTTATGATGAGCTTCGCGCCCGCTTTTTCCGCGCAGAACGCTTGAACTGCATCTTCAAAATCGTTCATTTGAGAATCGAACGCCTTTTTTATCTCCGCCTTGGTGACGGAAAGAATCGTCAATTTTTCGAAGAATGCAGAGAGTGCTTTTTTCTGGACTTCTGAATCAGAAAATGCCTTTTTTGTTATGTAGACAACATCGGTAATCGTCGTTGTCGATATGCACGCATTATGCTCTTTCAGCACAAGCTGCAGCGCAGACAGTGAATCCTGCACGAATTGGCTTCTATTGTTTATTATGTCGATGATGACATTTGTGTCTATTAGAACCTTCATTTTGACATTCTGCGTTCTTCCAATAATACTTCTGCATCTACTTCATGCGGAATAATTCCGACGATTGCATTTAGGGCATCCAGCTTTTCCTGTACTTTGCGGGAAATTTTCTTTTGTTTTTTCTCTGGCAGAATTTTTAGTCCAGAAACGGCGGCTTCGTTCTTGTATTGGGCAGGATTCGCAAAAAAATCGGCATAAGATACTACAAGCATTTTTTTCTCCTTTAATTGTGTTCATCATATCACGAAAAGAAAGCATTTGAGGATTCAACATCTCGATTATAAAATATTGAAAACGCTGATTTGGAGAGCAAAATGGAAATCAAAATTAAACGCGCGGAAAAAAACGACGCGCAGACAATCGCGGACTTGGGAAAGCAGACTTTTTTTGAAACTTTTGCGGACACAAACAGTGCCGAAGATATGGAAAAATATCTGAGCGAGAATTTCAATATTCCGCAAGTTGAATCGGAGATTTCTGCAAAGAATTCTGTTTTTTTTATCGCGTTTTGCGGCGATTTTCCAGCCGCCTACGCAAAATTAAACGTCCACGACGCGCAAACCGAGAGGCAGGGAGAAGATTCGCTTGAAATCCAGCGGCTTTACGTTTTAAAAGCGCACAAAGGAAAACACCTCGGAAGCGCGCTCATTCAAGAAGCGGAGGAAGAGGCAAGAAAGCAGGGGCTTTCGCGGCTTTGGCTCGGCGTGTGGGAACACAACGAAAACGCAAAAAAATTCTACGCGCATCTTGGATTTTCAAAGTTCGGCGCGCACACATTCGTGCTTGGAACGGACGCGCAGACGGATTTTCTTTTGCAAAAACGCATTTGAATTCGGGTGGTGTTACAGAAAGTATGCTGAAAAATCGTTTGTCATTTTCGTTTCGACTTCACTCAACGAACTTCTTAAAGCATACATTTCGTAACATCTCTTAATTCTAAAACAGTTTCAGAATCTGCGCTGATTGAGCGAATTCAAAAATGACAAAAATTCGATTTTTGGAGAAAAAATGATTTTGACTTTCGGCAACATAAAAAAATCCAAGATTCTAAAATACATTTTTTTGGACATTCCAGACGAGCGGATTTTTGACGAGCGTTACAAAATCTTTGAAGGTTTGCACGACGCGACTATAAAAATTCAAGAGGAAAACAAAAATGTCGTTTTTGATTTTCTCGAAAATTTGAATCGAAAATTGATTTTCAAAAACGCAAAAATCGTTTCAAAAAATCTCGTGAAAAAAAACGGGCATATTGCGCGGCTGAACAAAAATATAACGCCAACGGCGTATGGCTACAAGGAATTATATGAACATTTTGGGCATAAATACGCAACTTTCGCGCTTTTTTTATGATATTGTACTAAAAAGACGCAGTTTTTCTAGTACAATGCTTCTTACTGTAATGTACGATGATATGATTCTGCAATTTTAAATTAAAATCTGAGGAAAATTATGGAAAAAATCGACACGATTCTTGATTACATCGCTTGGCGCGGGGACATTCCGCTTTTGACGGACGGATTCAACGACGTGGACGCGCTGATTTTCACGCAACTTTCGTATTTGAATTTTGGCGAAATCGTTTCGGCGGATTTTGCCGAAAAAACAAAAATCGCGGACGCTTGGGAAAAATTCCGTTCGTCGCAAAATTTTTCTGAGCGGAAGAACGTGGGACTCGTCATAAATCCGCTTTCCGTGGATTTGCTTGAGGCGGCTGCAAAGTCCGTTCGTTTTTCGAGCGTGGAACTTTCGGGTTTTGTGGACAAATTCGACGACGGCGCGGAAGAACAATTTTGCGCGCTCGTTTTTTCGTTTGACGGCAAGCATTTTGTCGCATTTCGTGGCACTGACGACACGATTGTGGGCTGGAAAGAGGATTTCAATCTTGCGTTCAAAGACAAAGTTTTGGCGCAAATCGACGCGGCGAACTATCTTTCTTCCTTTTTAAACGCGTTAAAAACACCCGACGAGATTTTTGTTGGTGGACATTCAAAAGGCGGAAATCTTGCGATTTTTTCGGTTTCGGAACTTTCTGCGGAAAATTTTTCAAAAATCAAGAGAATCTACAATTTTGACGGACCAGGATTTTCCCGCGAAAAACTTTCGTCTTCCGAATTTGAAAAATTGCGTCCGCTCGTAAAGTCGTTTTTTCCGCAGTTTTCGATTGTGGGTCAACTTTTTGAGCATTTTGAGGAATTCAATGTGGTCGAAAGTTCTGGGCAATTTTTGATGCAACACGACCCATTCACTTGGGCGGTGCGGGGTGCTTCGTTCGTTTTCAAGGAATCGCTCGACGAAAAAAGCGAATATTTTTCGCGCACGTGGTTTTCAGCGTAATCGGCGCAACAAAAAACGGCAGTCTGAGCGCGCTCCACGCCGATTCGCTCCGCTCGTCCGCCGCGATGATTGTGGCGTTCAAGTCGCTAGACGACGAAACCCGCAAAGCCGTTATCCAAATCGCAGGCGAATTTCTCAAAGAAGCGAGCAAAAACTTGTCGCAAAACAAAAAAGTCTGACGCAATCTTTTACGCGCAAACAAAAAGAACGGCGGAGAGAACGTATCGAAACCTCTGCGGTTTTTGGTTCGATACGCGAAAGTCGAAACGAAAAATGTTGGTTCAAAAAATCTTTTCGCCTAAAAGACGAGCAGCGAGTTCTACGGCAAGTGCGGCGGTTTGATTTCGCACGTCTAAAACGGGATTTACTTCCACGATTTCCGCGCTTCCAACAAGGTTTGAATCGTGCATTTCTTCC
This sequence comes from uncultured Treponema sp., assembly GCA_905233535.1. Taxonomy (GTDB): domain Bacteria; phylum Spirochaetota; class Spirochaetia; order Treponematales; family Treponemataceae; genus Treponema_D. The sequence continues at coordinate 15,204 of CAJOEO010000016.1, read as the reverse complement.
ATTAATAGAAGAGCTTCGCGATTCGTCATGCCCGCAGGAAGATGATAGCCCGTGCCTGGTGCGTACATCGGGTCAAGGCTGTCCATGTCAAAACTAACGTGAACAAAATCGACTCGTTCTTTGAAAAATGCCAAAACTTTTTTTACGACTTCATTGAATCCAATGCGGTCAATGTCCATCGCAAAGCCCAGCGTAGCAAACGTTTTGCGGATTCACTTTTCGTCCCGCAAAATAAAGATTCGTGAGTTCTGGAATTCCGTAGCCGCAACTTGCCGCCATACATTCGCCGTGAATATTTCCGCTGGGAGTCGTTTCCGTCGTGTTAAAATCGCCGTGCGCGTCAACGTACAAAACGCCGAGCGTGCGATTTTTTTTGCGACACGTTGCCGCAAGCCCTGCAAGCGAACCCAATGCAATCGAATGGTCGCCGCCCAAAACGAGCGGAAAACCGCCTTTGCTAGTTGCGCGTTCAACTTCTTCCGCCAACTGCTCCGTTGCACGAACGATTGGCGCGAGATATTTCGCCTTTGGATTTCCAATCGCCTCAAATTCCTGCGGATTTATTTGAATTGGACTAAAAAACTTTTCAACGCGATGCCCAAGCGATTCAAGACGCTCTTTGATTCCCGCCAAACGAATCGCCGACGGTCCCATGTCAGAACCGTGGCGCGACGCTCCAAAATCGAGTGGCATTTCCAAAATGTGAATATTCATCGTTCCCCCTTAAATGAATCTTATAATGCCAAACCGATTTTGAAAATCTCTTTTGTGCGGATTATTTTCGATGAAAAACGAGTTTCCTTGACTTTAGAAAAATGACTATAATCCGAAACAAACAAGTATTTACACGACACTTTCCGCCACCGTTGCATTTCACGGCATTTTTACCGATAATGAATTATTATGGAAGTTTTGATTGGCATTGTTATTGTTATTGCGTTTGGCGCACTTATTATAGTTTTAGCCACAAAAAAGCGTGGCAGCGGTGGCGGAAAAGGCAGGCAAAAGGGACGTGCGCAAATTCTTCGCGACGCTAACAGAAAACTTGCACAAGACCCGCATAATCCCGAAGGTTTGATTCCCTTGGGCGATTTGTATTACAACGAACACGATTGGGATAAAGCGTATCCGATTTATGAAACTATGATGAGCATTTCTGCGGCTCACCGCGAAATCGACCCATTTCAAGCGTCTTTGCGTCAAGGAATTTGTGCAGTAAAACTCAATAAAATTCAAGAAGCGTTCAAAGGTCTTGGCGCGGCGTATCAAATAAACAGACAAAACTTTGATGTAAATTATTATCTTGGTGTGGCATATTTTAAGAACAATGAATTTGATAAATCTGTTCCGTGTTTTAAACGTTGTATAATGCTTCGTTCTGATGCGCCTGGTATAAATCAATATCTTGGTATTGGTCTTTATAAAGGAAAACATTACAAAGAGGCGTTGCCGTATTTGAAACGCGCTTTGGACGAAAATCCAGAAAACAAAGAAGCGTTGTTCTGTATGGCGGATTCAATGAACGAAAGTGGCTACGCGGAAAAAGCGATGCGCGTTTTTATGCATATGCGTCCTGACCCAGAATTCGGCGCGAAATCGTGTTTGGCGGCGGGGCTTCATCACATAAAAATGAATCAAGCGGACAAAGCCATGCAAGATTTTGAAATCGGTATGAAGCACCAAAGTGCGCCGCAAGACGTTGCCGTAGAAATCCGCTATCGTTACGCGACCGCGTGTTTTATGCAAAACGCGATTACAAAAGGACTTGAAGCGTTGCGCGAAATTCAAGCGATAATCCCGAATTACAAAGACGTTGCGTCGTTGCTTTCGCGTTACAGCGAATTGAATCAAAACAAAAATCTTCAAACGTATTTGATGGCGGCTTCTAGCGATTTCGTTGCGCTTTGCCGAAAAGTCGCCCTCAGAATGTACAAAAAAGGCACGGCAAGAATTATGGACATTTCCGTTTCGCAAGACAACGTGCAGATTCAACTTCATGTCGATTTTACGCGCTCAGAAGAAGACCACATTTTCAGATTCTACAGAACGCAAGGCACGATTGGCGAACTTGTTGTGCGAGAATTTCTTTCTCGCGTGAACGACGTAAAAGCGGACAAAGGAATTTGCGTTTCGGCGGGAACGTACAGCGACGAGGCGCGACGATTTGCCGAAGGTCGTCCGCTCGATTTAGTCGAAAAAGACGAACTTATAAAAATGTTAAAGCGAGTTGATTAAAAATCGCGCCAAATAAAAAAGAACGGTGATTGAGAGAAAAAAAGCGGTGGTTGAGCATAGTCGAAACCACCGTTTTTTTATTCAAGATTTTTCAATTATGACGAGATTTCGTTCGCGTTCTTCGCCTTTTTTTGTCGATTGCGTCAAAAACGGAACAGAAAGTTCCACGATTTTGTGCGGTGGCAAAAACTCAAGCGCGGAAAGTTCCGCGTCGATGCTTGTTTTTCGCGCTTTGTACGCCGCCAAAAATCCGCCGTTTTCCAAAATCCGCAAAAGCACGCGGAGCATTTTTTTTTCAAGCGGACGAAACGCGCGAAAAGTCGCCACAAAAAAACGATTTTGCGAAAGACGTTCCGCCTGATTTTCCTCAACTTCCACGTTTAAAAGCCCAAGTTCGCGCACGCAATTTTGCAAAAAATTGCACCGCTTTGACATTCTTTCCACAAAAACGAATTTTTGATTTGGAAGAAGACACGCAAGTGGAATTCCTGGAAACCCCGCGCCAGAACCGATGTCGGCAATCGTGGCGTTTTCGCGTTTTCTGTTTGAAAGTTCGGCACAAATCGCGCTTGCGCCCGCAAGCGAATCCAAAATGTGCCGCGCGGCAATTTCGTCTTCGGTTTCGGCGTTCACAAGGTCGAATTTTTTGTTCCATTCCAAAAGAAGATTCGTGAAAACGGTGAGTTTTTCAAAAAGTTCGTCGTTTTTTTCCGTTTGAATCGAAAAAAAATCGGCTTTCAAAATCTCTTCGATTCCGTTTTTTAAAATCTCGCTTGCCATTTTACTGCCCGATTTTTTTCATCGAAAGAAGCATATCCACCGAAACATCGCTTTCGTTCACGCGAAACGAAACGAGATTTCCCGTTCGCGTTGCCGTAAGCACGCCTTTTTGCGCCAACCGCGAAAGAAAAAATCCCGCGTCTTCGCCGTTCGTTTCGGCTTTTACGTTGTATTTTTTTATGCCGCCTTCGCCAACGTCCGACGAAAAAAGCAAATAAAACGTTTCGTCGGTGCGCTTGCCGTCGTGAGAATACGCGATGTCGCTCGTAAACAAAAACGAACCGTCCGCCTCTTCGTCGGAAAAATGCGCCGATTGAATCGCACCCGTCCAATCCACGCCGTCCGCCGTAAATCTCAAAACCGTGGGCGATTTTTCAGATTCGATTTGCGATTTTTCTTCGGCGTTTTTGTCGAGTTCAACTTTGATTTCGTTCAATTTTGCCAAAATCGCTTTTAAAGTTTCGCTGTCTTCTTTTGATTGCGTGGCGTTCGCTCCAATCGACGCAGAAACTTTTTTTAACAAACCAAGAGATTCAAGAGAAGCCATGTCTTTCGCGCTCAAATTGATTTTCGTATTTTCTGTGCTTCCGATTAAATCCGCGGTTTCTTCTTCGATTTGTTTTTTCTGCGATTCCGTCAAAACTCGATTTTGCGAATTTTGCGAATTTTGAAAATTCGGAACGTAAGGCGGCGCGTGGCGAGAACCAGTGTAAAATCCATTTGTGCCAGGCGTGTAAAATCCGCCAAATGACGGAAGCGCGACACTTGGTGGCGACGGTGGCGTTGGTCCGTTTTGCGCAAACGCAAAAGTCGAAATCGCAGAAAAAAGCGCGATTGAAATTTTTTCAGAGTGTTTCAAGGGTTTCCTCCACATATTGCAAGCGTTCTTTTAAGGTTTCAATCGTTTTTTCGATTCGCGCCTTTTCCTTTTCCAACTTTTCTCGCGGAGAATCTTCCGTTTTTTTCTTTTTTAATTCGTCGAGCGTGTCCGCGGGATTTCCTTCGATGATTTTTTCCGTGGCGTTTTTGCGTTCGTCTTCGTCTTTAATCGTCGCAAGACTTTTCATATTTTCAAAGCCGACCGCAGGATTCACGCCGCTTTCGCTTACTTTTTGAATTTCCTTTGCCGTAGAACGCGGAAGACACAAAACTCTGTCGAGATAATCCTCGTAGCGAATATTCGATTTTTTACACAAATCGTGCGCTTTCGCCAAAAGTTTGCCGAATTCCACCATGAGTTTTCCGTTCGCTTCGATAAATTCCGTTTTGATTTTCTTCGTCAACTCAGAAAGTTCGGGCGATTCCTCGATTGCAATTTTATAAATGCCGATTTCTTCCGCCTTTGCAATCAATTCGTGAAAACGCGACCAAAACGCCTTTGAATGAACTCGCGTTCCTTTTGGCGGAACTTTGCCGCCGTTTTCCGCAATAAATTTTTCGGTTTCGAGATGATGCGTAAACTCGTGAACCGCCGTGTAAATCAATTGGTCGTCGTTCGCAAAATTTTTGTTGTGCAACAAAATCTCGTGCGTTTGTGCGTCGTAAAGCCCGTTCACGCGCACAGATTCCTTCCCCGTTTGAACAACCGTAAAATCAAGCGACGTTTGCGCCAATTTCAAAAGGTTTTCCTTTATTTCTTCGTTCTCCATGATTTGTATATTATAGAAGATTTTTTTTGAATATTGCAGATTTTCTGTCAACGCTATTGTTTTGTTTATCAAAAATTTGTTTCGAGAAGTTCAACCAACGAAAATTGAAAATCGCAAAATGTCAATCCAAAAAGCCGAGCGCGTCCAAAACGATTGCGCCCGAAACCGTTACGGCAGTTTCCGTTCGCAAAACGCGGCTTCCCATCGAGCAGAGCGACCAGCCGTTTTTCAAAAAAATATCGCGCTCGTTTTCCGTCCAGCCGCGTTCGCTTCCGATTGCAAGGCAAATCGATTTTTTGTCCGCGTTTTCGCGCAATTTTTTTCCGAGCGACATTTGCGCGCGTTTGTTGTCCAGCGCGATTTTTATGTCGGCGTTCAAAATCGAAAAAGCGTCAAAAATATTTTTACAAACAACAAGTTCGGGGACGTGCGTGCTTCCCGCCTGAACAGTGCCGTCAAAAAGCATTTTTTGCGCGCTTCCGTCTTTTACAACGTTAGAATCCAAATACGATTTTTCGCCGAGTTCCGTACCGCAAAGAACGATTTTTCGCGCACCTAAGCCCGCCACATCGCGCAAAAGCCGACGAAGTTGAATCGGGCGCGGAAATCCCACCAAAAAATCAATCGGCGCAAGCGGTTTTCCGTCCGTTTTCGGCTCGAACGAAAATTCAATTTTTCCGTCGTCGATTTTTTCAATTGTCGCAATTCCCGCCATTTCGTTCACAATTCCCGCAAGAAACGTGTCGCCGACATTCTTTTTTAGAACGTTCAAAATGTGATTTGCTCGTTCGTCGTTTTTCAAAAAAACAATTTTTCCGTTTTCGTCGCGTTCGTTTTTGTCAAAAAGGCAAATATTCATGCGAAAAAATGTAAATCAAAAATGATTTTCGCGCAAACACGCGAAACTTTATACAACTTGTGATACAATGCAATGAAATTAAATACAATTTTTGCGCCAACGGGTACGGAGGAAGATTTTATGAAAAATCGAATAAACAAAAAAATAGCGAGTTTTGGAGCAAGCGCGTTAATTTTGTCAGGCGTTGGACTTGGAATTTTGGCTTGCTCTCTTTCGGACGATGATACAAGTTCTTCTTCTTCGTACAATGTCGTTTCTGCGACAAAATCAGATACAGCAGTTTACAAGTCAGATTTGCCGATTTTTGAAATTGCGCCGACCACAAAATCCATTACGATTTCTGGCGTTCCGTCGAACAAAAGCATTTATCTTGCAAAAGTGAACACGGGAAATGTGAGCGTGCCACTTTCTGCGCTGCGCTCTGCAAGCACAAGCCGCGCGGCGATTTTTGATGCGGAAATCGATGTGGATTCAAGCGAAATTCCGCAAAGCGAGTTTAAGCATTTTGAAGGCGAAAAAATCACGCTGGACGGAATCCGAAGCGCAGGACGAAGCGCGCTCCCCGAACCGCCCGCTCCTGCAAAATCCCAAACGACTTACTCGGTCGGCAATACAAAAGATATTTATGTAGATTCAAATGTAAATATGACGCAATACTCGCTGAAAACTGCAAAATTGTATGCGAGCGGAGATAATTGTTATGTTTGGTGCGTAGAATCTGATTTTACCAAGCAAGGCAAAGATTCAACAGAGATGGAAAAAATCGCTAAAGAATTTAAAGAAAAATTCGAAGCATTTTATCCGTTAATAACAAATGTTTTTGGAAATGAATCCGACAAACTCATAAATTCCAATGCGTCAACTTCAAAACTTTCAGAAGCGGCTTCAATCGATATGGAAACCTACGGCGATACAGGAAAAAAAATCAACATCGTAATTTACGACATCGGAGCGGATTACGAGGCAAGTTCGCAGTGTGGCGTTTTGGGATATTTTTACGCAAAAGATTATTTTACTCGCGTGTCAAATTCTAATAGCGTAATAAGATACAGCAACGAAGGAAAATATTTTTATATCGATGCGATATATGCTGTAAAATCAATAAATACCACGATTTCCACGCTGGCGCACGAGTTTCAGCACATGATAAATTACGGAATGAAAGATATGAAAGATTACGGCTCTCCCGATACATCTTACAACGAAATGCTTTCTATGCTTTGCGAAGATATGATGGCGGAAAAACTTGGTCTTGATAATTCAAACAATGTAAAACACGAGCGTTTGCCGTACTTTAATTCTTCGTACTTTTTAAGCGGAATCCGCGAATACAGAAACGACAGCTATGCCGCGCTTTCTTATTCAACTTCCTACGGATTCGGCTCTTGGCTTTGCAGACAATACGGCGGAGCAAAACTTGTAAAAGCGATTATGGAAAACAACAAAATCGACAACGACTCGCTTGTTGCCGCGGTGAATTCCGTAAACAGCGGCAACAATTACACATTCAGCGACCTTTTCAAACAATTTTTGATTGCCTGCACAAACAAAAGTTCGTCAGGAACGGCAACAACGGATTCAGAAGTTTTTACGCACAATCAAGACGCAACTCAAACAATCACAAAAGACTCATATTCATATCCGATGACGGCAATCGATTTGTGGGGAAATGATTACAAACGCTCTTCGACTGATTATCTAGTAAGAAATCAATCAAGCGCGGGCTACAACAGCGATTCCGACAAAACTGGACCGTTCATTTTTGCGTCGAATATGGGCTGTGCGCTTCGCCCGAATTACGGAATGACGCTTCACAAACTTCGCGAAACTACTGCGTCGGACAGTTCGCTCACTCTTACATTCGGGGATTCGGGCGCGAACACTGTAACGATGTATGTTATAATTCAGTAGAGAAGAAAATGCGGAAAATCGAAGCGTATTTTGACGGCACGGCGGTTCGTCCGCTTGAACCGCTTTTTGCAAAGCCGAATCAGCGGATAACAATGCTTATTCACGACGATTTTTTGGATTCTGCAAAATTCGAGGCAATCGCAAAAAGCGCGGGAAGTCTAAAGGAATTTGCAAATCCGACGCTTATAGAACGGGAAAAAACAGCGTGGGAAGAGGCTGTCGCAGAAAAATATGCTTCACATTGACGCAAATGTAATTTGTAGGCATCTTCTTCAAGACACAGAATCGAAAACGACGGAGGAACAAAATGAAAAATGCGGTAAAAAAAGGTGCGGTTTTTGCGACGCTTTTTGCGATTGCGATTTCGGCGGTGGCGGCGTTCAGCTGGAAAAAAACGATTACGGGCTACATTCAGATTTACGGAAGCGCGCCGCATACATTCGTTGGATTTATAACGGACGACGGCAAGCAGTATTCGCTTGACATTGATTCAGACGCGAAGTTTTCAATGAACGATATTTCTGCTCATCAGGGCGAGCAGTTAAAGCTTACGGGAATCATAAATCAAAAAGAGTTGATTGGATTTCAGACGCTCCGCGACGGGCGTTTTGTGGTGAGCAAGTTCAAAACCACTGGCAAAGCCGCACCAAATAATTCTGATTTTTCGTTCTAAGAAAACACCCCGCTTTGTGCGGGGCTTTTTTTTGTCCGCGCCGTTCGTTGAGCGAAAGTCGAAATCCGCGCGTTCTTTTCGTTGATTTCGAGAGATTCAATCAGCGAAAAGGCGCGATTATGATTTTGACACGAGCGCGAAAGCCGCCTCGCGCGCTTGTAACATGATTTCTTTGTCGCGTTCAAGGTCTGCGATTTTGAACGCAAGGGAACCGCTTTGCGCCGTCCCCGAAATCTCTCCAGGTCCGCGCAAACGCAAATCTTCTTCGGCGATTTTAAATCCGTCCGTCGTGTCGTGAATCACTTTCATTCGTTCGATTCCAATTTCCGTAATCGAATTTCTGTATACTAAAAAGCAAAACGATTGCTCGCTACCGCGCCCAACGCGCCCGCGAAGTTGATGAAGAGCGGCAAGCCCGAATCTGTCCGCCTGCTCAATTATTATGCACGTTGCGTTCGGCACGTCCACGCCAACTTCGACAACGGTAGTCGCCACTAAAACTTGAACGTCGCCATTTTTGAACGATTCCAAGATTTTTGAAGTTTGTTCGTCGTCGATTTTTCCATGAACGAGAGCGACAGAAAATTCTGGATAAACTTGTTTTGACAAAAAATCGAACATTTCTTCCGCGCTTTTTGCCGCCGTTTTTCCGTTCGCCTCGTCGCCGCCTTCGATTAACGGATAAACAAAATACGCCTGTTTTCCACGACGCAATTCTCCTCGAACCGCCTCATAAGCGTTTCTTTCGTTTCCTTCGCGAACACAAAACGTGCGAATAGGTTTTCTTCCGTTTGGAAGCGTTTTTATTGTTAAAACGTCCAAATCTCCAAAAATCGTAAGAGCGAGGGTTTGCGGAATCGGAGTCGCACTCATCATTAAAAGATTCGGTTCTCGAAGCGTAGCATTCACGCTGTCGCGTCCTTTTTGAACGATTGCAGAACGTTGCAAAACGCCAAAACGATGTTGCTCGTCGATAATCGCAAGCGCAAGGTCGCGATAAATCACGCCTTTAGAAAAAAGCGCGTGCGTTCCAATCACAAAATTCACTTCGCCATTTTTTATGGCAGAAAGCAACGCCGTTCGACCTTTTGATTTTAGATTTCCCGTCAAATACGCCACGCGAACGCCAAGCGATTCCAGCATTTTTGCGGCATTTTCCTCGTGTTGCCTTGCCAAAAGTTCCGTGGGAGCCATAAGAGCGCATTGCCCGCCGTAGTCGATTACGCGAAGCGCGGCAAAAAAAGAAACAAGCGTTTTTCCGCTTCCAACGTCGCCTTGCAAAAGAGAACGAAGCGCGAACGGCTTTTCGCCTTTTGCCGCCGAATTGTAATTTTTGTCGATGTCCAAATTGATTTTTGTAATTACGGATTTTTGGTCGTCCGTTGGCGAAAATTGCAAACGCGACAAAAGATTCTTTTGACGTGGCGAAAGCGATTTTTTAAAATCCGCGTCCGAAAATCGTTTTTCATTTTGGTTTTCTTCAATCGACGGAAGTTTTCCTTTGTGCGCCAGCGCGCGTTCGGCAATCGTTTTTTGAAAAACGAACAATTCTTCAAAAACGAGCGTTTTTTTTGCCTCTTCGACTTCTTCCATCGTTTCAGGCAGATGAATTTTTCTTAAAGCGTCTTTTTTGTGTAAAAGCCCGCGCGATTTTCTAATTTCTTCTGGAATTTCGTCTTCAATTCCAATTAAAAAACGTTCAAACGCATTTTTCACCGTCGATTCAATTATTTTGCTCGTCAAACCTTCCGTTTGATGATAAATGGGAATTACGCGAGAATCTGGAATTGGCGCGTCCATAAAATCCGAAAGAAGACCGCCGTCTGCGATTTTTTGAAAATCGAACGTGGAACATTGAAGCGAGTTGAATTTATTTGCAAACTCGCCGTGAACGGCAATAATCGAACCGACTGTAAGCGATTTTTCCAGCCAATAACGATTAAACGCCAAAATTTCGCCCGCGCTCGTTCCGTCCGTGATAAAAATTCTCAAATGTTTTGCGTTGTTTCCAAATCGAATTACTTTTGTAACTTGCGCAATCGTGTGCGCCGATTTTGGCTCAAGCGAAAACGCACATTCGGCGAGCGACGTTCGTTTTGTGCGGTCGTCGTATCGTCTTGGATAAAATTGAAGCAAATCCGCCACCGTAAAAATGTTCAAATTCGCAAATAAAAGAGCCTTTGCCTTGCCGATTTGCGGCAAACTGCTTATGGAATTCGTGATTTCCGACGTTTTCATATTTTTTATTATACGCACAAAAATCGGCAACAAAATAGCGTTTTTTGCTATAATTCCCACATGAAACGATTTTTTTGTATTTTTATTGCTTTGTTTTTGGCGAATTTTGTTTTTTCCCAAACGGAAGATTCTCCAAAATTTCCAGAAGATTCAGTGATTCAGTTTGATGCGAAAAAACTTTTTGAAGACGGCGATTACGACGACGTAAGCGTTTTGAACAAAACGGGCGAAAAAATCTCGTTTTCCGTTCTCGCGTGGTCAGAAAAAGATTCCGATTGGGTACGTTACGGTTCGCTAAAAACGAGCGATTACAACGACACCGACACGATTTCAAAAGCGTTGCGCTACAAAGTTACGCCGATGAATCGATTTAGATATTTTGCGATTACGGCGACAAAACCAAAAATCGAAGTTTTGTATTCGATTGAAAAAAAAGACGAAACGGCAGCGATTACGATAAATTACGCAAAAGCCGTGCGTCCGCTTGCTTCGCTTGAATCGCGCGCGATTCGCAACAAAAACGGCGACGGAATCCACGCGGAATTTTCGTTTCGGAACATTTCTGGAAAAATGATTCGTTCTGTGGAAATTACGCTAAAAGCCACCGACAAAGGCATGGTCGTAAAAAATCACACGACTGGCGCAGACGAAACGACAGTTCGCACAAAAGATTCAATCAAAGATGGCGAACGATATAAAACGCAAACGAGTGCGTTTTGGACGGATTTTGCAATCGACGAAATCAAAATTACGCGCGTAAAAATCACATTTGAAGACGGAACGGAAGAATCATATTCGCTTTAAAATAATGCGTTTAATACGAGGAATATTCTTTTTAAGCGTGTTAAAATATGCTGATTTTATGGTAGCATTTATAAAAAGTTGTTTAAAATTAAAAAATGAGGAGAAAAAATGACGGTATTGCAGGGGGCTTTGCTGGGGATTGTACAGGGGGTTGCAGAATTCCTGCCGATTTCGTCAAGCGGACATTTGCGATTGGTTCAACATTTTTTCGCGCTAGACGACATTCCGCTTCTTTTTGATGTTGTACTTCACGTTGCGACGTTGGCGGCGGTGATTCTTTATTTTAGAAAAATAATCATAAGACTTTTTGTCGTTCTTTTTCGTTGGATTTTTCACAAAAACGAAATCGAAAATTCTTACGACGTTAGCATTGTAATCGCACCCGACGAAAAAACGCTAGAACTTGCGCCGTCCGACAAAGTTGGACGAAAAACGATTCTTTACATAATTTTGACTACAATCGTTACGGGAATTTTGGGAATCGCGTCTTCAAAATTGATTCCCGATTTGTCGTTAAAATTCGTGTCGGCGGGATTTTTGGTTACCGCGTGTTTACTTATAATTTCTTCGTTTATTTCGAGAAAACACGACATTTTAGATTCCGCGGAAATGCAGGACAATCTTTTTCAAGTTCAAGACCGCGGAATTACTTGGAAACAAGCGTTGATAATTGGAATTGCGCAAGGATTTGGAACGTTGCCTGGCGTTTCGCGTTCAGGCTCAACTATTGCGGGCGCACGACTTTGTGGCGTTTCGCGAAAAGTTGCGGGCGACTATTCGTTTCTCGCTTCTATTCCAGCAATTTTGGGCGCGTTTGTCCTTGAACTTCGCCACCTTGACGAAATGAGTGGCGCGATTGGATTTTTGCCGATGATTGCAGGTTGCGTGTGTGCGTTTGTTTTTGGCTACATTGCGCTTGCGATTTTTATGCGCATAATCCGAAAAGGTCACTTAGAATGGTTTGCCGCCTATTTAATTCCCCTCGGAATCGCGGGCTTAATTTTTCTTTGATTCGATGAAAAAAACGGTGGTTTCGACTTTCGCTCAACCACCGTTTTTTTTATACAACCACCGAAAACACGCGGTCATTGAGCGAAGTCGAAATGAAAAACGGTGGTTTCGAGAACCTCAACCACCGTTTGCTCGTTTATTGTTCGCGGTGGTTGAGCTTGTCGAAATCTCCGCGTGTTTACCCGCGTTTATTGCTTTGCCGTAAAGTAGCCAGGGCTATCGCTATCCGTGCCGCCATCGATTCTTGCGTATGTCGCGTTGGTTTTTTCGTCGTCGTATGATGTGCCACTGCCGCCGACGAGATTTTCGCAACCATCAAACATAGAAACGCTATTGCTGACTGAACTCGAACTCCAATTAGCGTTGCTTGCGGCGTAAATTGTTTTAAGAGAGTTGCATTTGTAGAACATATGGTCCATACCTGTAACTATGCTCGTGTTAAAACCGCTCACATCAAGTTCTGTAAGAGCAGAACAGTTGTAGAACATACTTTTCATAGTTGTAACATTCGACGTGTTAAACTTGCTTACATCAAGTTCTGTAAGAGCAGAACAGCCAGAGAACATATTTTCCATATCTGTAACATTCGACGTGTCAAACTTGCTCACATCAAGTGTTGTAAGAGATTTGCAGTTGTAGAACATATAACTCATATTTGTAACGTTGCTCGTGTTAAAACCGCTTACATCAAGTTTTTTAAGGGCAGAACAGCCGTAGAACATACGGCGCATATCTGTAACTTTGCTCGTGTTAAAACCGCTCACATCAAGTTCTGTAAGAGAGTTGCATTCGTAAAACATATAGCTCATATCTGTAACTTTGCTCGTGTTAAAACCGCTCACATCAAGTTCTGTAAGAGATTTGCAGTCGTAGAACATATAGCGCATATCTGTAACTCTGCTCGTGTTAAAACCGCTCACATCAAGTGTTGTAAGAGCAGAACAGCCAGAGAACATACTGTTCATAATTGTAACATTTGATGAGTCGAATTTGCTCACATCGATTGATTTAAGATACAGCATTCCTTTAAAAAGACTGCTACAGTCGGCGTTGAGAACGAGTATTACGTTGTCCGGGACGTAATATTTTATCGTATTGCCTTCAAGCCATACGGGAATCAACCCGTTGTTGTCAAGCGTTCCTACGGTTGAAGTAGGAGCGGTCGAACTGTGGGTAAACGCCGTTGCATTTGAGCCGATAGATGTCAGAATAGAATTGATGTCAGCCCCTGTTTTTAGAACAATTCTCTGTACTTCGATTTCGCTGTCAGAACTTTCCGCCGTTTCAGTTTCCGATTCCGTCGAATTAGATGTTTGCGCATAGTAGAATTCATCGTCCAAAGATGCAGATAAAGCAAATACCCACTCGCCCGCATCAAGTTCGATTTTGTCGTTCGCCGCGTCCGACCATTTGTCATAAGTTTTTTCGATTTTTATGTCGTTCGGCAAATCTTCCCATTTGTCATAAGTTTTTTTTAGCGTTTCTATATCACCCAATATTCCCTTAAACGAAATGTCCGTGAGATTTTCCGCTTTCTTTTCCGCCGCGCGAGAACCCGACGAAAACACGATGTACGTTTTGGAATCCTCGATTTCGTCCGCGCAGGAAACAAAAAAGAATCCAAGCAAAGCCAAAAACGCCAAAAGCAAGTGCGATTTTTTCATAAATCCTCCTAAAAAATCACACTTACGATACAAAAAAAAACTAGACTTTGGCAAGTGATTTTCACCAATTTTCGCCGTTTTTTTTGCGCTGATTGAGGCTCTCGAAATTGCACAAAAAAGGTGGTTTCGACAGACTCAACCACCACGTTCTCGTTCGTTGAGCGAAAGTCGAAACGAAGTTAAAAACGAATTCGGATTTTGCCGAAAAAACACGCCCGCAGGACGCGGGCGCAAAGCCAAGCGCAAAACGAAGTTTTGCGACAAGACAAACGAAACAGGAGGTTTCGTTTGTCTTGAGGTTGCTCTTCAAACTTCACTGCTCAAATGAGCGGAATTCAATCTTTGGAGGGCGTGCAATGGCTACACGAATCATTATGATTTTAGCGATTGTCTGCTTACTTTTGGCGGGCTATCCTGTTTGGTAATTGCACCCTTCTTGCATTTTTTTTGTAAGAAGTAAAAAAGAAACCGCCTAAGCAAAAACTTGGCGGTTTGTATTCAGAAAAATGAAGACCAACCGCGTTATCTTGGGAGCGTTTTGCGGACGCTCCCGTGGCTGTGTCTTTTTATTCATTCTATCGAACAAATCACAAAAAATCCACAAGTTTTTTTGCAGAAAATGCGCGGGTAGGGGAGATTTGAAACCGTCGCGCGTTTTTTGAATCTAAAATTTTCTATTCCAGATAGACCATCAAAAGCATAATGTCGCTGTTGCGGATTCCAGAAATGCGCGATGCTTGCCCAAGCGTTAGCGGACGCACCTTTTCGAGTTTTTGGCGGCTTTCCGCAGAAAGCGCAGGGATTTTTCCGTAATCAAACGAGGGCGGAATGCGGTATTTTTCCATTTTGTGCATTTTCGCCACACGAGCGTCCTGCTTTTCAATGTAATACTTGTATTTTGCGTCCTCTTTTGCAATTTCCCAAACTAAAGCAGAAAATCCGCCGTTTTGAGCGTCTGGATTTTTCAAAAGAATCTCCGTAGCCTCCGAAACAAGCGCGTATTTTTGCCGCACAGAATCGATTTGCGCCTGCGATTTCAAGCCGACGGAAAACGCTTTTTCTGCCAAACGGCGGTCTGCCGTGTCGTGCCGCAGTTTCAGGCGATATTCGGCGCGCGCCGTAAACATTCGGTACGGCTCTTTTGTGCCGAGCGTTACCAAATCGTCGATTAAAACGCCGATGTACGCTTCGTCGCGCCCTAAAATCAACGGCTCGAACTTTGGGATTTTTCTTTGAAAATCGTTCGAGCGGAATAGTTTTTGAGCGAGTTCCGATTCGATTTTGTCGATTTTTGAAAAAAATTCTTCCCGCTCGATTTCTGAAAAATCCGCCTTGTACGAAAATTCTTTCGCGTTTTCGCAAAAATGAAAAATCCCCGCG
>CAJOEO010000015.1 GCA_905233535.1 uncultured Treponema sp. | reverse complement strand
GTGTTACGTGTACGTGACATAGTTGTAATCTGCTCCCGCATCTCTAAGGATAGCCCGCTCACTTATCGGCTGCATATCTCGGAAGACGTTGCAAAGGTACGCCGTTTTTCTGGAACTTAAAAGGAAAATTATTCGTAAGTAGTTGATATACAAGTAAATACAAGTTTGTACAAGTACTACGCAAGTTTTTGTACAAGTAAGGGCATAAAAAAAGGAACCGACAATTGCCGATTCCTTATGATTGAGTGTTTTTAGCGGTGATTATTTCACCTGTTGGTTCCAGTTCGATTCCGATTTGTCATAGATGCCGCAGTCGTGAAGCACCTTCCACAAATCGCGATGCTTCGACATATCCGATATCTTTCTCTCGCTTACCAGCTGGTTTACCTTGTCGGTTATCTGTTTGGGCTTCATGCCTTGAATTTCCGCAAGGAATCTGTATCTGAAGCAGAACACCGGAAAAGAGTATCAGTTCCGCTATCTTCTTGATGGTAGTCGCTGGGAAAATGATTGGGCCGCTGACAAATATATTCCCGCTCCGTTTAGTTCCACAGATAATTCTGTGGTCGTTTGCTCCAAATAGGTTCTGCTAGATTTTACACCCGCCAAACGGCGGGATTTTTTTTGTTTTTAACTTGTCAATTTTTGTATAGATATTTTTGAAAAATTTGTGTATGTTTTTCAAATGAATCAAAATGTTTTATTCGACAAAAAATTTTTGTCGCTTTTAATTATTCCGCTCGTTGCCGAACAATTTTTGGCGATGACGATTGGAGCGTGCGACACGCTCATGGTTTCATCAATAGGAGACGCGGGTATTTCTGGCGTTTCGCTAATCGACCAATTTAGCCAACTGATGATTCAACTTTTTGCTGCGTTTGCGACGGGTGGCGCGGTTGTAAGTTCGCAATATTTGGGAAATCGCGAAACTGCAAACGCAAGTTTGGCGGCAAAGCAACTTTTAAACGTGGCACTTTTCACGGGACTTTTTGTCATGGCGGTTTGTATGCCACTTCGCTCGCAGATTTTAGGATTTTTGTACGGCAAAAGCGAAAAAGCCGTACTCGAAGCCGCGCTCGCGTATTTCGTTTGGATTTTGGCATCGTTTCCATTTCTTGCCGTTTATAATTCTTGCGCCGCGCTTTTTCGTTCAATGGGAAATTCCAGACTTTCTCTAAAAGTTAGCGTTGCAATGAATTTAGTAAACATCGCAGGAAACGCTATTCTGATTTATGGTGCAAAAATCGGCGTAATTGGCGCGGGAATCTCCACACTTGCCAGCCGATTCGTCGGCGCAATCATCATGGTAACTTTGCTCTGCTCCAAAAAAAACGAAATCAAAATCGAACGTTTTTGGAAACTCGAATTAAATTTTCCGATGATTCGGCGGATTTTTTCCGTTGGAATCCCAAGCGGAATCGAAAATTCCGTTTTTCATATTGGAAAAATCTTCGTTCAATCTTTCATGTCGGGATTCGGCACAGTTGCTATCGCCGCAAACGCGATTTCAAACACTGTGGCGAGTTTTTCAAACATTCCAGGGAACGCGCTTGGACTTGCAAGCGTTACCGTAATCGGACGTTGCATTGGAGCGGGCGAACAAAAACAAGCGTTTTTTTATGGTAAAAAAATGATGAAAATTGCATATATTGCAATGTTTTGTACAAGTTCAATAATATTTTTATTCGCTCCTATTATCGTTCGCGCATTTAAAATCTCGCCAGAATCGATTTCGCTCGCGGTGGGCGTAATCAGAACGTGCATGGTGGCAAACGTGCTTTTTTGGCCGATGTCGTTTACAATGCCAAACATTTTACGGGCTTCGGGCGACGTAAAGTTCACTATGATTGTCAGCAATTTTTCGATGTGGGCGTTCAGAGTTTTGTTCAGTTTCTTGATTTCGTATTTTATTTTACGACGATTCCCCAACTCTACCAGTATGGCACTTTATGGCGTATGGTTTGGAATGTATTTAGATTGGATTTTCCGCGGAAGTTTATTTTTTGCAAGATTCAAAAGCGGAAAATGGCTCGAAAAAAAAGTCATATAAAAATCAAAAATCCCGCATTTTGCGGGATTTCTTTTATTTGAAAAGTTCTTCGGGTTCGGCGTTGTACGAAAACGCTATAATTTTCCACCCTTCATCGTTTCTATAAAGAGTTGTGCGAAATATAATCGGATAATCTTCAAGACGCACAACGTGAACCAATTGCGCAAGCGAAGAACCTTCCGTGTCGATGTCAATAAGTTCCACACCAAGATTTCGACCAAATTTTGACAAAAATTCCGACCAATTTTCATCTGAATCCACGACAAGTCTTTCTATAGACTCGTCAGAAAGATTCGTATAAGGCTTCAACAAATCCGCCCCAGATTGCGATTGTCCATTCGCAAAAAAATTTATCGCCTTTGAAATTTCCTTTTCCGCGACTTTTGGCGACTTAAACGATTTTGCAAATCCGCTCGCGCAAAAAAGCGCGCACACAAGCAACGCCCAAACGATTTTTTTCATAAAATTCCCTTTCAAAAAGAAAACCGATTCAAATGAATCGGTTTTGAAATTGGAGACGAGCGGACTTGAACCGCCTACCTTTTGAATGCCATTCAAACGCTCTAGCCAGGTGAGCTACGCCCCCAAAACAAAAGACATTCTAACCCAAAAACGCCCGCTGTGTCAATTATCCGATTTTTCGGCGGACGGTTTTACAAAATCGCTCAGATTCACATCTAAAACGGCGTTTCCAAAGATAAACTTTGAAATCGTATGACCATTTGGTATTTCTACACGAACATTTAAATACGATTTCCCAACAGGCACATATTCTACACGCTGTTCTTTCTTATATTGTGGCAAAAACCAAGTAAGAATCCATGGGACATCATCAAATTCTGCGTGATTTATAATATACGCTGGTATAAAAACGCCGTTTTCGTCCTGCACATACACGAGATTCGATTTGCGCAATTCCTTGTAACTTATGCCCGCGCTGCCCGAATTTTCCACGACAACCGTCAATTCGTAAGCGGTCGTCGTTCCGATTCCCAAAAGTTCTTCCGATTTTTCCTCGTGCGAAAGCATCGCCTCGCTGTAATCTTTTTTCTGCGCGTCGGTGGAAACGAGCCATTCTTTTTCGTTTCTGATGACTTCGATTTTGTCAATCGACAACTTGAAATCGCTCGTCTTTTTTAGGATTTTCGCCGACCAATTCTGCTTTGCGCTTTCATAACTTATATAAGGAATCGCATTTATTACCGCATCTTTCTTGGACGATATAATAACGCCAGCCCCACAAACAATACAAACAACCCAAAGAAATGCTAATATTCCACTAGTAATTAACGATTTTTTCACGCTTTTCTTGGTTACTAACTTATAAATTGCAACCGCTATAAGAATCCAAAATGCAATTCCAATAAAAGTCGCAAGGATTATCAATATAATTCCTAAAATCATTTTTTTACCTCTTTGAAAGATTATAATATAAAATGCGTTTTTTATTTTCGCTAAAAGCCGTCGGCGGAAAATTCTCTAATCAAAAGATTTGCGAGCCTGTCGGAATTTTCGTCGAGCGTGCAGAATCGCAAAGTTCCGCCTGAATTTGAAAAAGTCAAAATGTAATCGGACGCGCTTTCCAAAAATCGTTTTTTTATTTTGAGCGACTGGATTTCTGAAAAAAAGACGGTTTTTTTGGAAAATCTTTTTCTGAAAACGATGCACCGCCATTTTTCGTCCACGATAATCGAGCCTGTCAAAATCCGCGCAAAATAAACTGCGAAAATCAAATCCAGCGCGGCGACAAGAATCAAAAACGCGCGTTTTTCAAAAACGGGCAGCGGCGATTTCAGAATCAAAACGAAAAATCCCGCAAAAACAAAAATCACCGCCGCCAAAATCCAAAGTTCCGCCCGCTCACGCCTAATTTTGTAACGCTGGGCGATTTTCGACTCTGCGTTTTTGAATGCCCAATATTGCGCAAAGCCGAAAAACACATCTTTGTTTATCATCGTCGAGTCGATTTTGATTTTTTCCGTGCCGATTAAAACGCTTACCGCGCCCGCGTTGTCTTTTCGCGCCGAAAGGATTTCGCTGCACAAAAATCGTTTTCTTCCTTTTAAAAAGCGAGTTACGACGATTTCTTGCCCGCCAAATTGAATTTTGAACGAGCCGTCAAAAATAAATGCGAAAATTCCGAGAGCGCAAAAGAAAATGAAGAACGGCACGGCGATTTTTGCGCCACATCTATACGAAAAAACGGCAAACGCGCAGAAAAATATTTCGTAGAAAACGATGAACGGAAAAAGCCATTTTGGCGCGCGGACGCAAAAAGGGTCTTCGCGTGCGCTTTCTTTTTGCGAGAAAAATTCAAAAATCGCCAGAACGATTTTTTCAATCAACGCCGCCATTCGTCCGCCTCCAAATCAATCGTCGGGGTGGCGGTTGAAAATCGGGTGGTACATTTTGACAGATTTTGTTTTTTTGACAAAATCGATTTTGTGCGAAACCGTTTTTTGAGTTCCGTCCGCAAAAAAAAGCGTCGCAGTCCATTCGATTTTTGCACCGTCTTCCGCGTTCAAATCAATGGGCAATTTTTTTGTGTGTACTAAAAATTTGTTGATATAAAGTGGCTCTTCCTCGCCCTCCTCGAATGTAAAATTGCCGTCGGGCAAATCTTTTATGACAAGCCGTCGTTTTGGAACTGAAAAAAACGAAAGCGTGTGCGAATCTTTAAAATCGCGCGTCAAATTTTCCTCTTCCTCGCGGGAAAGTGCGTCCGAAGAATGTTCGTCAAAAAAACCGAAGCCGTCCACATACGAAACGAGCGCGAGCAAATCGGTTTTTCCGTACGCAGAAAAAAGTTCGCACGAATCGAATCGGATTTTGCAGAACGCGCCGTCGGTCTGCTCGATTTGGAGAGATGCAGAACTCGGCTCGCCGCCAACTTCGTGGATTTCGTTCGGAAATTTGAATCGGTACGATTCGCCCGAAACGGAAATCTTCGTTTTTACGCTTCCGCCTTCGATTTTCCACTCGTCCGCAGGCTCGAATGTCATTTCGTCGTCAACGATTTGAAACGGCAGAAAAAAAATCCCAATCGCAGGCGCGCCACAAGAAGAAAAAACTAAGGAAACCAAAAAAAGCAGAATCAGATTTTTCATTTTTCGTCTCCAATTTCTTTTGAAAAGAGCATTTCCGAATCGAACGGAAGTTCCGCCTTGATTTCGTCGGGAAGAACGCGCGATTTTTCCAAAAGTTCGGCAACAAACGACCTACACAAAGCGCACGGCGTTTTTTCGTAAATCAAGCGAAGTGGCTCAAGGCAATCGGCGGTTGGATTTTCTTCGTAAATTTTTCTTGCGCAAATCGTTGCGTCGTGAAATCGATTCACATTTTTTATCGAACGCAATTTTTGCGCGATTTTTTTGCCGTCGCCTTCGCGATAATTTTTTTTGAGCAGAATAAAATAAAAATCAGAGAATTCGTCAGATTCTAAAGCGCGAATGGCGAGAGCGCGGATTTCTGGCGCGGAAAAAAACGAAAGCGAATCGACGAGAAATTCGTTGTACAAGGAATTTTTGAGCGGAGAAAGCGCGAAAAGCAAATCGTGAAAATCGAGCGGATACGGAATTTTGGTAATTGGCGAAAAAAGCCGCAGATAGCCGATTCGATTTTTTTGCGTTTTTTCCTTTTGAAAAGCACTGGCAAAATATAAAAGTTCATCTTCAGAAAGTTTTTTTGCCAAAAGCGGCGAAACACGCTTTGATTCAGCGAGAAGTTTTTTTACTTTTTCAAAAACGCTTTTCGGCTCAGTTTGTTCGCGTTTCGATTCATTTTCCGCTTTGATTTTTTCGGTCGCAAAAACCGTATCAAGATACGCTCGGACATTTTCATCAGTCTGCGCGACGATTTCAAGACGGCGACGAACATCGCTTGCAGACATTTTCGGAACGTCGTAAAAAAGAAAATCGTCTTCCCACCAATTTTTGTGGACGCGGAACATTCCCGACGATAGGCATACACACCCAAGTGCTTCAGGAAATGCGCGATAAACCGTTTCGTCGTTACATTCGGCGTAGCGTTTTCGCAAAATGTCGCCAAGAGAATCGTCAAACTCGTTGGAAATTTTTGCACAAATCATACATAATTGAAAAAAATTCCAATCCCAAGATGAAGAAATTTCGTCGTTTTTAAGGTGCGCTTTGACAGCGGAAATCACTTTTTTGCGCGGAACAGCACAAAGCGCGCGCACAAATTGCATTGCGTATTCGATTCGTTCGCCTTCGCATTGCGCGTCGTAGGCGTGATTTTTTAGGCACAAATCCACAATTTCGCGCGTAAAATCGATTTGCACGTTTTCGCGGAACAAAATAAACGCCCCACCGCGTCCAAGTCGCGAAAGCCGCACAAATTCACGCCGAAGAAAAGATGTGTCTGTCGTTTTCAATTCAATCATAATAATAAGTAGAAAATCCTTCCGCCCAAGCGTTTTTGTCAACGGTAACTTCTTCAATGTAAAAACCGCTTTCTTCGTCGTCAAAATCCAAAATCGACTTAGGAAAATCTTTGAATCCGCTTTGCTCGCGCAAAATCGCCACGAAATCGTGAATGTGCTTATGCTCAAGTTTGTATACTGTCATTTTCTATCCCTATTTTTACCATAAAAGCCATAAAAACAATGCAATTATAAGACATAAAATGTTTATAAACCTACCTTTTTCTGCGTATTTTAACATTTTATTCTTTATTCCTACACTTTTTACAATACCACATATTGAAAGAATCGTAATCGGTATGAACGAAATTGCTTTTGCCGCAAGAATCAAAAGACCCAAAAACGCTACGCCGATTGCGTGTTCGCCAGTGTCGTTTTTGTTTTCGCCCCAAATCTCGAACAAAAACAAATCGAACGAGATTTTTATACTAGTCAAAACTATATTTGCAACGGCAATTTTAAAACTTGCAGAGATTTTTTGACTTTTTGCATCGTTTTTTTCGATTTCGTTTTCCGTAAAATGCGGAAAATTTATCTTTTTTGAAATATCAAAAATCAAAAACGCAAACGCAAGCAAATATCCAGCCGCAGACAAAATATGCGGAATGAATTGAAACTGCTCATATAAAATGATGATTTTTGCATAAAAAATCAAAGAATCTGTGTAAAAAAGCCAGCGAATAAAAGGCGGAATCCAAAAAATATAAGAGATTATGCCGAATAATATATCAATAAAAAAATACAAAACAAGGATTTTTCTTAACAATATAAGATGGTTTCTGTCTTTTATCGTTTTTATTTTTGCGCAAACAAATATCATTGCAAAGAGCGGGAAAAAAAACGGCAGTTTTTCAAAAAATATTTCTGTAAAATCAAAAATATTTTCGCAAAATTGCAAATTATTTAACAAGAAATATACAAAATCACATAAAAGAACAAGACAAAATATTATTTTTGCACGGTTTTCACTTATATTTTTCATTTTTCGTCTGCGTCATTCTGAAAGAAATTTTGAGAAGCAACCACATTTTCGGCAATTTTGCCGTCCTGCGTTTTTATTCCCAAAAGATTAAAAATCTCTGATTTTATGCGTTTCCAATATTTTTTTTAGGAACATTATCACTGTAAAAACATATAATATCACAACAAAAACGAAAATAATCACAGCAATAATCTGAATTGTATTATTATGCAAAGATTCCGTCGAATTTATTAGGAAAACAATCGGCAATGCTACTGCTATTATATTTAAAAATGCGAACGAAATCTTATATCGCAATGCAATAAAAAATCCTGTAAAAACCGCTAAAACATTGAATCCCCAAAATGTCCACATAAACGCAATCACAGGAAATGCGAGTATTCCAATATGAAACAGAGTGATTATCAATAAAAATCCGATTATCGAAAATACAAAAAATTGAATTATACTCGTAATCAACGCTTTTTTTTCTTACAGTCATTTATATTCTTCCTTTTTATTCGTATTTTATACAGTTTAAAATGTTTTTTAATTCTGCAATTATAATCAAGTATGTTTCATTTTAGAATTTTTTTTGTAATCTTTCCAAAATCTTATTAAACATTTCAGAAACCTTAAACTTTAGTTTTGGCGCGGAAAATTCGTTGTTTGAAAAAGTTTTTTTCTTTAGTGTTAAATCATCAAATATTTGGGGATTCAAAATGAAAAAGACGATTCTTTCGATTGTGGCGGGTTGCGCGATGATTTGCGGTGCAGGAGCAAAAACTTGGACGAACAACATCGGAGCGGGTTTTTCGCTTCCGATTTCGCAGTTTGGCGTTGACAAATCGGGCGCGGACGATATTTTTCAACTCGGCTACGGAATCGAGGCGACTTATTTGGGATTTCACGAAAACGGCTTTACGGTAAAAGCCGATGTTTCTGGCGGTCTTGCAACTTCAAAGGATATTTCGATTCAAGACCACAGCACGAATTTGGGCGTTTTTTACAATTTTGCGGTCGGCGCGGGCTACAGTTTTGTCCGCACGCAAAAATTCACGCTTTCGGCGACGGCGATGCTCGGGCTTGATGCCGCATCGTACTCAAATTCCGAAGACGATATTCAATACGACGGAAAAGATTGCGAAAATGTGAGCCGAAATCTTACTTACACGATGTTCAGCGCGGGCGCGGATTTGTTCGCCTCGTACAAAATCAAAGAACATTTCGGTGTTTTTGCAAATATTTCGGCGCGTTATCTTGTGGCAGGCGGAACTTCTCAAAATGTGGATTGGACTTGGAAAGATGAGAGCGGGCTAAAGCGAAAGGAATCTGCGGAAGGCGACGGACCAGACCTTAAAGGGAAATTCCGCGTTCAACCGACGATTGGCGTTGTTTGGAATTTCTAAAAATGTACAGCATTTTGATTGCCGATGACGAAAAGGAAATTTCGGAACTTCTGCGCCTTTATCTTGAAAAAGACGGAAATTCTGTTTTTGCGGCAGAAAACGGCGCAGACGCTTTGCAAATTCTCAATTCGCAGAAAATCGACTGCGCGGTTTTAGATGTGATGATGCCAGAAATCAACGGATTTGAACTTGTCAAAAAAATCCGCTCGATTGAAAACGAAAATCTTTTCGCGATTCCGATTCTTATGCTCACGGCTCGGGTCGCGTCTTCTGACAAGATTTTGGGGCTTGATTTAGGCGCGGACGACTACATTACAAAGCCGTTTGACGCGGTGGAAGTTGTGGCGCGGATAAACGCGAACATTCGCCGCTTCAAAAAACTGCTTCCCGCGCAAAAAAATCTTGAGGAAGAAAAAATCGTTTTTGAAGATTTGTCGCTCGACAAAAAACGATGTTCTCTTTCAAAAAACGGCGAAGAAATCGAAATTACAAGCACGGAATTCAAAATTCTCTGTCTGCTTATGGCAAGTCCAAACCGCGTTTTCACAAAAACGCAAATCAGCGAGGCTGGCTGGGGCAAAGGATTTTTTGTGGAAGACAACAGCGTTATGGTTGCCTTGAGCAAACTTCGCGCAAAACTCGGCGGAAATCTTACAATCAAAAACATTCGCGGTCTTGGCTGGAGGCTTGAAAAAAAATGATTCGGCGGCTCAAACTCAAAATTCTTTTTGTAATTTCCTACATTTTTATGATTGCCGTTTGGATTTGGGGAAGTTTTCTTTTTCAAAATCTGCTCGTTCGGTTTTTCAAAATCGGCGAAATCGCAGACGGAGAATTGGCTTCAAATTTTCTGCTCGCTGTGAATTTTTCGTTTTTTGGAATTTCGATTTTGATTTTCAGTGCACTTTTTTTCAGGCAGATGGACAAAGCGGATAAAATCAAAGAAAAAGCGGAAGAGGCGCGGCTTATGCTTTTTGCGGCACTGGCACACGACCTTAAAACGCCGATTACGAGCATTTTGGGCTATTCAAAAGCGTTGGCGGACGGAATTGTGAGCGACGGGGCAAAAAAGACGGAATATTTGCGGACGATTAGCGCGAAATCTCAGCAAATGAACGAATTGATTGACCGTCTTTTTGAATATGTGAAACTTGAAAGCGCGCAAAACGCGCTGCACAAAACGCCTTGCGATGTTGCGGAAATTTTGCGGGAATCCGTCGCGAATCTTTACACGGATTTTGAGGAGCGCGGATTTTTGTTTGAAATACAGATTCCAGAAAAATCTGTTGAAAAAAATGCCGACCCGCTTGAAATCAGCCGCGTTTTTACGAATTTGCTGAACAACGCGATAAAGCACAATCCGCCTGCAACGAAAATTAAAATTGCGATGGACGAAAACGGAAAAACGACGATTGCCGACAACGGAATCGAGATTTCAAAGGAAATTCGCTCGCGCATTTTTGAGCCGTTCGTTTCTGGCGACGAATCGCGCACAAACAAAAACGGAAGCGGGCTTGGTCTTGCGATTGCAAAAAAGATTATGGAAAAGCACGGCGGAAAATTGAGCCTTGCCGCTCCGTTTTTCGCGGGCGAAGAGCGTTTTACAAAAGCATTTCTGCTTGAATTTTGATTTTTATAGATTTCAGGATAGAATAAGATATTTTATGTTTATCTATACCAATTTGTGTAACCAAACATTATTCCAACTGTAAAACTATTTTCAAAATCTTCAAATTTTGTAGTTTTATTATTTTCTGTAATGGAATAATGTACGAATGTCAATGGATAATAATTAAAATTCAGACCTATACTGAATCCTGAATTAAAAAAATATGTAAAGATACTTCCAATCCCTGCAAAAGACTCGCCGATTGTGTTTTTTGTTGTGGAATCATTCGTACCACCCAACATAAAACCAAGAGAAATGCCAGGCGAAATTAAAAACCCGCTTTCGTTTCCGATTAAAAACGCAGGTCCAAGCAATGTAGAAAACGCAAGATTCAAATTTTCGTTTTTACTAGACACAAGAATATTCCCATCAAAATGGAATCCTATATTGCTTTCTTCCTTAAAAGAATTGAATCCTAAATATATTCCAGGTTTTGGTAATACTTTTCCAATCTTTTCTATTACATTTTCATTACAATTTACACTTAAATCAATATCAACTCCCATTGTAATATAAGTTTTGTTCGCATATAAATTAGAAAACAATGAGAATAATATTAAAATGTACAATTTTTTCAAGATAATAAAAGATTTCATATTTTGATATTACTACAAAAAATTGGATTTTCACGTTTTATTCTTAATTTTACTGCGTACTCAGCGGAACATAGCCGACTTTTTCGATTAGTGCCTGACCTTGCACCGACAAAATCCAGTCCACGAACTTTTTTGTGTTCTCGGATTCTTTTCCGCGGATTGTAACTGCGTAAAAATTGCCCGACGCAGGATAAGAGCCGTTTATTATATTTTCTTTTGTGGGTTTTATTCCGTTCAAATCGAGAATTTTTATGCCGACATCATTTTTCATCGTGCTGACATAATATCGAAACGAATAGCCGATTGCGTTGCTGTGATTTTGATAATCGGAAACTTTTTCGACCAAATC
This sequence comes from uncultured Treponema sp., assembly GCA_905233535.1. Lineage (GTDB taxonomy): Bacteria > Spirochaetota > Spirochaetia > Treponematales > Treponemataceae > Treponema_D. The sequence continues at coordinate 8,243 of CAJOEO010000015.1, read as the reverse complement.
GCCCATTCCGCCAATCACCTCGTGCGTTTCGGGCGGAAGCAAAGCCGCATCTTTTCCCATCAAAGCGAGGAACGCGCTTTGGCTTCCGCTGTTCGCGTCGCGCTGAAACGGACGAATCGCCTGATTTTTTCCGCCCAAATCTTTCCAATTCGTGATTTTTCCCGCGTAAATATCCTTGATTTGCGCCAAAGTCAAACTGCTCACGGGATTTTTTCGATTAACCAAAAAAACGAACGCCTCAAATCCAATCGGATAAAAATTGAACTCAACGCCCAAATTTTTCGCCGCCTCGCGCTGTTCTTTTGAAGGCTCGGCAACAAAAATAATGTCGGCTTTGCCGTCAAGCAGATTTTTGTATGCCCCAGCCGTTTTGCTGAACTTGACAAAACGCTCGATTTCGCTAGTTTGCGGAAAAACCGCCTCCACGAACGAACAGTAAACAGGAAAAAGCGCAGTCGCTCCGTCCAAAATGGGCAGCGCGTCGTCTTTTGAAAAACGCAGAGAAGATTCAGAATCAAGGCGCGCAAGTTTGTCGGAAGACGAAAACGGCAGATAATCTTTGTAAAAATCACTCTGCTGTCCGACTGTAATCGACGGAATATACTTGTATTTATACAAGTCTTCCACCGCAATCGCGCCTACCAAAATAATAATCAAAATCACAAGCGAAATAATGTTTTTCTTATAGAAAATCTTATTTTGTATGCAAAAAGTTATAAATCCTACTAATATTGCAATAGCGATTCCGATAATCGGAACTAAAAAATGCAAAGAAAGATTTGCAAACGCCGCCCCAAGCCAAAAGCAAATTGTGGGAAAAAACAAAACGAGCAGCGAAATTACGGTCGCGATAATTGCTTTTGAATAGTTCATTTTGAAACTCCTTTTTATTGCGCCACTCTTTAAAATTTTGCCGCATGAGCGCAGATTGTGGTAAACCACGCAAAAACATTTATAAAAAGCGGAAATATCATTAAAAACATAGATTTTTTATTTGAATGACGATATTTTATAAGAATAACGGCGTTCAAAATAAAAAGAATCGGAAGAATTATAAGCCATGCAAAAATTTCAATGCGAACAATAATCTCAAAAATATATTTGTTTTTGTCATAAATCCAGTTACAAAAATATATATCAACTATATCAACGATGATAATAGCCGAACAAAATATTATGTGAACTATGCCAAATATTTTTGGTACTGATTTCCCCTGCGCCATATTTATATTATAAACAATTACAAAATCATATTCTAAACTAATTAAAATCCCTTTAGACTGCCTTTTTGAAATGTCCATTCGGGAGTTTTCAATACAGAATCTTCTATATAATACCACGGATTTATGTTATCATAACTTTTTAATATATGAAAATCTTGGGACGACATATAACTTTGTCCAAGTAGCATTATTTTTTTGCCAGTCGATTCATCGACCGCTATATCTAAGACAAGTACAACATGACCAGGACTTCCGCCATAAATAAAAAAATCGCCGATTTCTATGTCCGAAATTGCTTTTGTTTTCGCTTCCCTCGACAAAGAATAAGTACCCGCGTAACTATAAATAAATTTCAAATACTCGTCAAAAATCTTCCTGTCATATCCGCGCTTAAAACCGCTTTTCCAAGCAGCCTTATCTCCAGAAACTATGACGCGCTCGCCGTTTGCATATTTTTCAAATGGAACAGCCATACCGTTTGTTATATGAAACATAATTTCAGAATATCTATTCTGTTGATATAAGTATTCAGCACGCAATTTTATTACAGCGTCCGCGCATTGAATTAAATCAACATTTAAAAGTGGCATATCAAATACAGAAATATGAACTTTATTCGATTTTTCATAGCCATTATAAAGCAAAACAGGACTATTATATTCTTTCAATGGATAATTTCGCAGAAAATCCCCAAAAGAATCATCGTTTATATGAATTCTATTATAATTTTTTGGTGGCAAAAACCTTTCAACGAGCGTTTTTCCGCTTTTGTTAATTTGCTGAGAAAACAACGAAACTATACAAAAGAAAACGAGTATTGCAGAAAAAATCTTTTTCATATTGCATTTTATTATAACGCTTTGTCGAAATCGCAGTTATTTTCGCAAAAAAAACCGCCAAAATCGGCGGTTTGGATTTTGTTAATTCATAAAACGCTGGCAAAGTTCGGAAAGTCCAGGGTCTTTTGTTCCCTGCCCCGTCGCGCTGAATTTCCACTCGCCTTCATTTCTGTACAATTCGCCGAAAATCATCGCCGTCATTCCCGAATAGTCGTCGCTCAAACTGAATCGGCACATCTCCGAATTGTTCGCCGCGTCTACTATTCTTATGAATGCGTTTTGAATCATTCCAAAATGTTGCATTCGTTCCTTCGCCTTGTAAATGTTCGCCACGATTACGATTTTGTCAAATTCGCTCGGAACACTTGTCAAGTCAACAAAAATCTGCTCGTCATCGCCATCGCCGTCGCCAGTCAAATTGTCGCCTTGATGAATAACGCTTTGCGAAGCGTGATTCAAATTGCCGTAGTAAACGATATCAGGAAATCCCGAAAGTCTGCCGCCTTTCAGCAAAAACGCAGAAGCGTCGCAGTCGATGCTTTGCGCGTTCGCAAACATTCCGAAAAGCCCGCGCTTTCTTGCCGCCGCGTCCCAGCCAAGCCCCACGATGACTTTTTTAAGCCCTGGATTTGTTTTTGTAAGGCTGATTTTTTCGCCTTTTTTCAAACTTACAGCCATTTTTTCTCCTTTTTAATTTTGCGGCGGTTTCGACAGGCTCAACCACCGCGAATTTTTTTTGCGCAAAACTCGTACGGTGATTGAGCGAAGTCGAAACCTGAAAACGCTAAAGCGTTTTTTGCGAGATTTTGCTTCGCAAAACTCGAATTTGCAGCACCGCAGGCTTTTGCGCGTTTTTATTCTGCGTCGATTCCGTAGTTAGCGCAAAGTGCGGCAAGTCCGCCAGAATATCCGCTTCCGATTGCGTTGAATTTCCATTCTGCGCCGTGGCGATAAACTTCGCCGATGACGACCGCGGTTTCTATCGAAAAATCTTCGCCCAAATCGTATCGCGCAATTTCTTTTCCGTTCGATTCGTCCACAAGCCGAATAAATGCGTTCGACACCTGCCCAAAATTCTGCCGCCGTTTTTCCGCTTCGTAAATCGTTACGGTGAACGCGATTCTGGAAATGTTCTGCGGGATTTTCGACAAATCGATTTTAATCTGCTCGTCGTCGCCGTCGCCCGCGCCCGTTCGGTTGTCGCCAAGATACGAAACGCCGCCCGAAGCGTGTTTTTGGTTTCCGTAAAACACAAAATCGCCCTGCGACGAAACTTTCCCCGCATCCGTCAGCAAAAACACGGAAGCGTCCAAATCGAACTCGCCGCCTGTGTCAAACTTGTTGATGTCCCAGCCCAAACCCACAAGAACTTTTTTAAGCCCTGGATTGTCCTTCGTCAAACTGACTTTTTCGCCTTTCTTCAATGAAATCGGCATTTTGTCCTCCTTAAAATCCGCGCCGTTTTTCGCTTTGCGCGTTTTTCTTTTAAAATTTGATTTTTCCGCAAAACTCGCGGTGGTTGAGCGAAGCCGAAATCTGAAAACGCTAAAGCGTTTTTTGCGAGATTTTGCTTCGCAAAACTCGAATTCGCAGCACCGCAGGCTTTTTCGCGTTTTTATTCTGCGTCGATTCCGAAGTGGCTACACAATGCGCCAAGTCCGCCCGAAAATCCGCTTCCTACGGCGTTGAATTTCCAGTCCGCGCCGTGCCGATACAATTCGCCCACAACAACAGCGGTTTCTATCGAAAAATCTTCGCCCAAATCGTAGCGCACAATTTCTTCTCCGCGCGATTCGTCAATGAGCCGAATAAATGCGTTCGACACCTGCCCGAAATTCTGCCGCCGCTTTTCCGCTTCGTAAATCGTTACGGTGAACGCGATTCTGGAAATGTTCTGCGGAACTTTCGGCAAATCCACTCGAATCTGCTCGTCGTCGCCGTCGCCCGCGCCCGTTCGGTTGTCGCCTTTGTGAACCACAGAGCCGCTTTTGTGCGCAAGATTATTATAAAAAATGAACTCGCTTTCGCTTGGGCATTTGCCGTCCGCGCCCAGCATAAACACGGATACATCAAGGTCAAACTCGCCGCCCGAATCAAAAGCGTTCGTGTCCCAGCCCAAACCAACGGTGATTTTTTTGAGCGACGGATTTCCTTTTGTAAGGTCTACTTTTTGTCCTTTCGTCAAATTTACAGGCATTTTTCCTCCTTAAAATCCGCGCCGTTTTTTCTATTTGCGCGTTTTTCAATTTTTGATTTTTCCGCCCAAACGGATTTTTTTACGGTGGTTGAGCGAAGTCGAAACCACATTTTTCGAGTTTATTTTTGCGGCAGGTTGAATTTCATAGCGAACTCGCGTTTTATTGCCGCAAGTCGCGCTGCATCTTCCGTCCGCTTTTTCTTTGCGTCCTCGCCGATTCTTCGCGCTTCGTCGATTCCGTTTGTAATCGTGCGCCAAGTCGATTCGAGAGTTTCGATTTTTATTGAACTTTCCGAAGCCATTTTGAGCGTTTTTGTGGAAACTTCCACCGCCGTCTGCGCGTTTTTCACGAGTATTTCGTTCGTCCGCCTGTCGAGTTCGGCAAGCGAATCCGATTGAATTTTCTGCCGCTTGAGCAAAATCGCCTGCGCCAGCGACTGCTTGAAAACTGGTAGCGTTACGATAAACGCAGAATTGATTTTTCGCACAAGGTTGAAATTGCTGAATTCCATCGTTTTTAAAAGCGGAATCGACTGCATCGCCACGCTTTCCGCCATCCGCAAATCCTGCGTCCGCTGTTCCATCATCGCTTGCGCTTGCTCGATTTCGGCAATTTCAAAACGCAGCGAATCGTCGCCCGTTTTTTCCAAATCGCCACGGAGTTTTTCCAAATATTCGCCGATTTCCGCGCTCGCCTGCTCGCCCGCCAAAATATACTTGACAAGCTTATGGTAACATTCGACATTTGAATCGAACATCATCGAAAGTTTCCTGTTCGATTCACGGATTTCCGCCTCAAAACTTTTAAGTTGAACATAAATTTTATCGACATCTTCGCCCATCGTGTGATATTTTGCGAGAATCTTCTCGATTTGCTTTTTCACGCCGCCAAAGATTTTGCCAAAAAGTCCAGGCTCTGCTTTGATTTCTTCGATGTCAAACTTGTCCATAATTTTTGCAAGAACGGAAAGAAGCTCGCCCGTTTCGTCGATTTTTGCCACGCTCATTCCGTTCAAAACCGCGTCGGAAGCCTTCGCGATTTCGTCCGCCGCCTCCGAGCCGAAATTGACAATCGTTTCCATATTGTGAACTTCGATTCCGCTTACAAGATTGTCAATTTCCGTCGAGCCGACAAGTTCAGCGTTCATTCGCTTGCGGTCTTCAACAATGTCATATTTTTCGGCAACGGCGATTTCCGTCTGCGCCGCCTGCACGCTCTCCGTTTTTTTTCCAAAATCTATCGCCATATTTCCTCCTCTTTTGGCAAAGCCGCCAAACCCCCACTCTTTTTCTCTTCACGGCTTAGGGGCAAGCCCCTAAGAACCTGTAAAACGCTTTCGCATTTTGTGGTTTCGATTTCGCTCAAACTCCGCCGATTTTGCCAAGAATCTTTGAAAAGAACGATTTTTTTTCTGACGCGGGAAATTCATCTGGAACGGAAATCGGATTGACGAATTCGCCCGCGATGATTTCGGGAATCTGTCCGTTTTGAAAATATCGCTCCACGCTTCTAAATCCTGTCGGCACAAAAAACACCACATCGAATCCTGCCAAATTCAAAAATTCCGCCAGAACCGCATCTTCAAACGAAATTTCGCGTTCAAGAGAATTTATGTAAACGAACTTTGGATTTTTTGCCGCAAAATCAAAACTTTGAAAAAGATGCACGATTTCTTTCGGCATATTCAAAATCGTAGCAATCGCCGTGTATTCTCCGCCGTTCTCGCCGATTCCGCGCACAAGCCGTTTTTCAAGCAAAATCGAAAGTTTTTCCAAAATCAATTCCTGAATTTCTTTTCGCAAAAGCGAATACGGAAACGATTTGTGCGAAAGCACGCGCTCTTTTCTTAGAACGCCGCCGCGAAAAAAATCCACGGCAAATTCTTTCATCGGATTGAAATCGCCCGATTTTACGAGCGGCGCGTTTTTTACGACGAATGTTTTTTCGCCCACGCAAAGTTTGCCCACTTCGCGCCAATATTCGCCGATGTTGCCGTTTTTTACGCCAGAAATTTTCGCAAAAATCACGGGAACATTCACCGCGTCGCCGTTTTCTGCAAAGTTCGGGCGAAAACGCGATTCTTCGTTCCAAAGGATTTTGATTTCGTCAATCGTCGTCATAAGCCGCACGGCTTCCAATCGCGAATGCTGCATTTCACGAAAAATTCCAGTTCCGCTATACAAAATTGCGTCCAAATCGCGCTCCGCCTGATACGCCGCAGTTCCAGCCCGCACGATTCCGCTACTTTCTGGAAACTGCTCGATTTGAACCGCCTCTTTTCCAGAAACTGCAAAAAGATTCGAATCGTCGAACGGATTTTGCAGACACTGCGGATTCAAAACGAGAACATCGCACGGAAGTTTTGAAAGAAGCGAAACGAAATCCGCCTGCGCTCCAGAAATTTTCGCGCCAAAACAGATGAAAAGCGGAAGTTCGCTTTTTTCGATGCGGAAATTTGAAAAAAGATGCGGAATATATCGGCGCAAAAGGCACGCAATCGAAACGGCTCGGCTCGTGAGTTTTCCGCCAGAAATTCCTGCGTCCGAAAGGCGAAGAACGCTTTTCAAAAACTCGCTTCGCAAAAGAATGTTCGTTTCCGCGTCTGCGATTTTTGGAAGCGACGCACACAAATCGCACGCTAAATGAATAGCCGTGTCGGTTCTGCCGCGTTTTATCTGCGCGATTTCTTCGACGCTCGCCGCGGGAATTGCGCGCGAAGCAACTGCAACGCTTCTGCCTTGCGCCAAAATTTCCCGCTTGAACGAAACAAGCGAAGTTTCGTACACGGTTCTGTCGTCCGCGCCGTCGATTCTGCAATAGCAATTTGCAAAAAATCTTCCTTTTAAATGTGCGGGAATTTTGCGTTCCGCCGATTTTTTTAGAATGTCGCCAAATCCGCTGCCGTCCGCCCAAGCGTTCGTGCAGGGCTGCCATTCGCTTTTTCCGCCCGCCGCACGCTCGATTTGCGTTTTTTTCAAAAGTTCATCGTTCAAAATCGAAACGGAAAAATTTTCTGGAAAAGTTGATTTTGAATCTGAATCGAACGAATCGGAAAGAGCGGAAGCGGGGTCGAGCGAAAAATAGGATTTTTCGCCGCGAGGAAGAACGAGAAGAGCGTCCGCGCCCGCGCAAACGAGAGCGGAAACGAACATCAGTTCGTGCGCGCTGATTTCGCCGCAAAGAAAAATCTTCGGCAGATTTTCGCCGCCCAAATTTTCCGCCACGCGCGAAAATCGGTAATAAAGCCAGCACATAAATTTTACATAAGCGTTTTTTACGGCGGCAGGCGGCTTTCCTGACTTTTCAAGCGACGAAAGCACATCAAAAAGCGATTTTGCCAAATCGCGCCGAGAAGTCGGATTCATTCGGGGAAGCCAGCGACAAAGAGAATCAAAAAGGAAATCCTCGTCAGTTTTATAGTCCGCGCCCAAAATCTCATTGAAATACGAAAGATTTTCTCCGCTTGGATTTGGAAGACGACCGTCCACCGCCGCCCCGAACGCGCGAGATTCGGCGTAAAAACGCGCGATAAAATCGGCGGTTTCTTCCGACCAAACGCAAACGCGCGTAAAGTGGACAAAAGAACCGCCGCGCGCCAAAAGAGGAAGAAAATGCTCGGAAAGATGCGCGGCTCGTCTACGGGCAAACATCGCGCACTCCAAATGGCATCGCTTTTTTCATAGAAATAAGAATACCACACAATATGCAAAAAATTCGATTTTTGTTGGCGTTCTTTGAGAAATTAAAAAAATCGGAAAGTTTTAAGCGCGAGATTTTGGGAAATCAATCTTTCACATCGAAATCTTGAAACGCTTTTTCTCGTTCTGCAAGAGTGTGAATCATTCTGCTCACGGAATCCAAAACGGATTTTGGCAAAATCTTTAAATCCTGCTCGATTTTCGGCTGAACAGGCTCATGAACAACAATCGTCTTTCCGTGTTCGCCTGTTACCAGATATTCAACAGTAACATTCAAAACTTTTG
>CAJOEO010000014.1 GCA_905233535.1 uncultured Treponema sp. | reverse complement strand
TCCGCGTAATTGCGTTGCGCTTTCGGCGTGTTGATTACAAGGCAGACTTCCTTGTTCATAATCGCGTCGATAACGTCGGGGCGACCGCCGCCGATTTTGTTCACGATTTCGCATTTAATTCCGTTTGCGTTGAAGAAATCCGCAGTTCCTTCCGTGCCGATTAGCGTGAATCCCAAATCTTTTAGCGTCTTTCCGATGAACAAAACCTGCTCTTTCTGACTTTCTTTGTTTGAAAGCGAAATAAGAACTTTTTTGTTCTCCCAAGCGGCAGGAGCGTGTGGAAGTTCCGAGCCAGCCGCTTCCTGCGCTTTGTAGAACGCAAGCGGGAAACTTTCCGCCAAGCCCAAAACCTCGCCAGTAGAACGCATTTCAGGTCCAAGAATCGGGTCAACGCCAGGGAAACGCGCAAACGGCAAAACCGCTTCTTTTGCGCCGTAATACGGAATCGTTTTGTCTTTAAGACCGAGCGATTCAAGCGATTCTCCGAGCATCATTCGCGTGGCAAGACGAGCCATCTGCGTGTCGCACACTTTTGACACAAGCGGAACCGTTCGACTTGCGCGAGGATTCGCTTCGATTACAAAAACCTTTCCGTCTTCAATCGCGTACTGCATATTCATCAAACCGCAAACGTGAAGACTTTCGGCGATTTTTTTGGTGTATTCCTTAATCGTCGCAAGATTTTCCTTTGGAATCGAAACTGGCGGAATCACGCACGCGCTGTCGCCAGAGTGAATTCCCGCCAATTCAACGTGTTCCATAACTGCAGGAATGTAAACGTGCGTAGAATCTGCAAGCGCGTCCGCCTCGCATTCAAGCGCGTTTTTGAGGAATCGGTCGATGAGGAGCGGGCGGTCGGGCGTTACGCCGACGGCTTTTTCCACATATTCCTTGAGCGTTTTTTCGTCGTAAATCACTTCCATTCCGCGTCCGCCCAAAACAAACGAAGGACGAATCATAATCGGATAGCCGATTTTTTCCGCGCACGCTTTTGCTTCGTCAAAATCCACAGCCATTCCGCTTTCTGGCATCGGAATTTCAAGTTTTTCCATCATGTGGCGGAACAAATCTCGGTCTTCTGCAATGTCAATCGAATCGATTGAAGTTCCAAGAATGTTTACGCCGTTTTCTTGCAATTCGCGCGCAATGTTGAGCGGAGTCTGTCCGCCAAACTGAACGATAACTCCAAACGGCTTTTCCTTTTCGTAAATCTGCAAAACATCTTCGGTTGTAACAGGCTCAAAGTATAGTTTGTCGCTTGTATCGTAGTCGGTTGACACGGTTTCGGGGTTGCAGTTGACGATAATCGTTTCGTAGCCAAGTTCTTTGAGTTGCATCGCCGCGTGGCAACAGCAATAATCGAACTCGATTCCTTGTCCGATTCTGTTCGGTCCGCCGCCCAAAATCATTATCTTCTTTTTGTTGTCCGTGGCGGTTGATTTATCTGTATCGTTGTATGTTGAATAGTAGTAATTCGCGTTTTTCACGCCCGAAACTGGAACTGCAAGCCAGGCTTCCTTGATTCCAAGTTCGTTTCGCCTGTCGCGAATCGCTTTTTCCGAAACTTTGAGGATTTTTGAAAGATATTTGTCTGAAAATCCGTCTTTTTTTGCCTGAATGAGCAAATCGTCTGCGGGAACGCGCCGCGGATTTTGGAGCATTTTTTCTTCCAAATCCACGAGTTCTTTCATCTGTTCAAGGAAGAACATTTTGACGAATGTGATTTCGTGGAGTTTTTCGAGCGGAACGCCTTTTCGGATTGCCTCGTAAAGTTGGAAATATCGCTCGCTTGAAGCCGTGCGCAAAAGTTCGCAAAGTTCGTCCGCGCTTTTTTTGTTGAAATCTTTTGCAAAACCCAATCCGCTTCGTCCGTTTTCAAGTCCGCGAATCGCTTTTTGGAAAGTTTCCTTGAATGTTTTTCCAATCGCCATAACTTCGCCGACCGCTTTCATACTCGTTCCGAGCGAATCTTCTGCTCCGCGGAATTTCTCAAACGCCCAGCGAGCAAATTTCAAAACCACGTAATCGCCGTCTGGCGCACCGCCTGGCGTGTACTTTTCGAGCGTGCCGTCTCTCCAGTACGGAATTTCGTCGAGCGTTAAGCCACTTGCAAGTTTTGCCGAAATGAGCGCAATCGGAAATCCAGTCGCTTTTGAAGCCAAAGCCGACGAGCGAGAAGTGCGCGGGTTGATTTCGATGATGACGACGCGCCCCGTTTTTGGATTGTGCGCGAATTGAACATTTGTGCCGCCAATAACGCCAATCGATTCCACGATTTTGAACGCCATCGCCTTGAGTTTTTCTTCCAAAGCCTTGTCAATCGTCATAAACGGAGCCGCGCAGAACGAATCGCCCGTGTGAACGCCCACCGCGTCGATGTTTTCAATAAAGCAAATCGCCACCATCTGATTTTTTGAATCGCGCACGACTTCAACTTCAAGTTCTTCCCAGCCCAAAATCGATTCTTCAATCAAACACTGATGCGTCATAGAAAGGTCAAGACCGTTTGCAACAACAGTGCGGAGTTCCTCCACATTGTAGCAGAATCCGCCGCCTGCGCCTCCCATTGTGTATGCTGGACGAACGACGAGCGGAAAACCGATTTTCTCTGCGATTTTTTCCGCGCCTTCAACGCTATGGCAGATGTCGCTTTTTGGCGTGTCGATTCCGAGTTTTTGCATCGTTTCCTTGAAAATTTCGCGGTCTTCTCCGCGTTCAATCGCGTCCAAATTCACGCCGATGACTTTCACGCCGTATTTATCCAAAACTCCCGCTTTGTTGAGTTCCATCGCCATATTCAAGCCCGTTTGTCCGCCAAGGTTCGGCAAAAGCGCGTCGGGGCGTTCTTTTTCTATGATTTGCGAAAGCCGCTCCACATTCAGCGGTTCGATGTAAGTTGCGTCCGCCATAACGGGGTCGGTCATAATCGTCGCAGGATTCGAGTTTACGAGGACGATTTTGTAGCCCTGCTCGCGCAACGCCTTGCACGCCTGCGTTCCCGAATAATCGAACTCGCACGCCTGCCCGATGACAATCGGACCTGAGCCGATAATCAAAACTTTGTTAATGTCTTGTCTTTTCATTATGAAACTCCTATAAAAAAACAATTTTTCATATTTTTCAGCGAAGCCGCCGATTTTGTGAATTGCGCATAAAAAAAGCGAGCCCTTAAAAAAGAACTCGCCGTTGAATTCACAAAAATGAAACGCACGAACTCAAATCAAGAATCTTGAAATAAATCGGTGCAGTTTTCATACCGAAACGAAACTTTATCACAAATCGATTTCTTTGAAAAGCGGTCATCAATCGAAAAAAAATGGAGGTTGAGCCTGTCGAAATCTCAGCGAGAAATTATGATATACTCGAAAAATCTGCAAATCCAATAAAAATCAAAAGAGAATCAAGAATGGAAATTGTAAACGGTAATTTTGACGGCGGAAATCCGTTTGATTTTGGGAAAATCTCGGCGGATTATGCGAAATGGCGCGATGTGTATCCGAGCGAATTTTATGAAAAACTGCGGAATCTTGGAATCGGCGCGAAAAATCAGCGCGTTTTGGATTTGGGAACGGGAACGGGCGTTTTGCCGCGCAATATGTACAAATTCGGCGCGGATTGGACTGGCGCGGACATTTCAGAAAATCAGATTTTGTACGCAAAAAAATTGTCCGCGGAGGCAAAAATGAAAATCGAATACATTGTGGGCGCGGCGGAATCGCTGGATTTTTGCGAAAAATCGTTCGACGCGGTTACTGCGTGCCAGTGTTTTATGTACTTTGACGCGAAAATCGTTGCGCCAAAAATCCATTCTTGGCTTAAAGACGGCGGTCATCTTGCGATTTTGTTTATGGTGTGGCTTCCAGACGAAAGCGAAATCGCAAAAGAAAGCGAAAGGCTTGTTTTGAAATACAATCCCGCATGGTCGGGCGCAAACTGGAAGCGGAACGCGGTTGTTTTTCCAGAATGGGCGGACGGATTTTTTGAAACGGCGAACGCACTTTCTTTTGACATTCCGATTTCGTTTTCGCGCGAAAGCTGGCACGGGCGCATAAAATCGTGCCGCGGAATCGGCGCGTCGTCTTTGTCAAAATCCGAAATCGAATCTTGGGAAAAAGAGCATTTAGAATATTTAAATACTCTGCCGACGCAATTTGATATATTGCATTATATTACGATTTTGGATTTAAGAAAGATTTAGAAATCAGAAGAAAATCGCGGTTTCGACTTCGCTCAACCACCGTGTCAACGCGCGAAGAAACGGAGGTTGAGAAAGAAACCTCAGAAAAATTCAAAGGCGTTTGATAAATTTGTGCGTTTCTAGCGTGGTCAAAAATTGTACAACTCGATTGAGCATTTTTTCTGTTTCTGCTGGAAAAGTTGCCGTCATTTTTTGGAGCAAATCGTTTACGCTGGCGTTTCCGTCAAGAGCAAGCCACAAAACTGTTCCGTATTTGTCAAGCGAAATGTGGCTTATTCTTGGGCGATGAAAGAATTTTTGGGCAACGGTGTTGAAAAATCCTTTGTTTTCCATGTCGATTTCAACTATTCCGTTGTCTTTTAACCGCCAGGGACGATTTTCGTTTTTCACGAAAATCACGTCCATATAGTTGGCGGGAAGTTTTTTTGTTTTAGGCATTCTTTTTGTTTTTTGTAAAGAAAATGATACTTGCAATAAGCAACAAGAAGAAAATTACGCCGCCTGTATTTCCCGTTATTCCGCCAAGATTGATTGCTTTAAGCAGAGTTTTTCCAGATGCGAGCGGAATAATTGCAAACACGGCAAGCAAAATTCCGATAAGTCCTTCGCCCGCAATAAGTCCAGAACAATACAGAACTCCGCGTTCAATGATTTTTGTTCCCTCTTCTCCTTTTTTGCGCGCAAAGAAAGAACGAAGCAATCCGCCAACATAAATCGGCGCGGAAAGATGAATCGGAAGATAAAGCCCAACTGCAACAGGAAGAGCGGGAATGCCGATTACTTCCACGGCAATGGCGATTCCTGCGCCTGCAATTACCAAAACCCAGGGAAGATTTCCGCCCATAACGCCTTCTACAACAAGTTTCATAAGCGTTGCTTGCGGGGCTGGAAGTTCTTTTGAACCGAATCCCCAAGCGGAATCCAAAAGATGCATGATTCCTCCGATTGCAAATGCAGAAACAAGGCTACCAATCAATTCTCCAATCTGCTGATTTTTTGGAGTCGCGCCCACAATGTAGCCAGTCTTCAAATCTTGCGACATATCGCTCGCCATTGTTGCGATAATGCAGATTATTGTTCCCACGCAAATTGCACTTGCCATTCCTGCCGCGCCCGTATGTCCTGTCGCTTTTAGAAGTGCCGTTGCAAAAATCAAAGTGGCGATTGCCATTCCTGAAACGGGATTATTTGACGAACCAACGAGTCCCACCATTCGACTAGAAACGGTCGCAAAGAAAAATCCAAAAACAATGATAATCAGAACACCCAAAAGTCCCACGGGAATTGCGGGAAAAAGCCAAATAACGGCGATTACTACCAGCGCGATAATGCTAAGCGGTTTCATTGAAAGGTCGCGGTTTGTTCGTGTCGAAACGGCTTCTTTATGACCAAATCCGCCAACCGCCTTTTTGAACGTCAGTACAATCGTTGGAATCGATTTTATCAAACTTATTATGCCGCCTGTGGCAAGCGCACCCGCGCCAACGTATCGAACGTAGTTGCTCCAAATTCCCCAAGCGTCAAGTTCCGAAATCGATACGCTGTCGGGAAGAAGATTAGAAGCCGCGCTGAAAAAATGAATCAACGGAATGACCAAAGCCCAACCGATAATTCCGCCTGCAAACATATACGAAGAAATCTGCTCGCCACAAATGAAGCCTACGCTAGCAAGAGCGGGAAGAACGTCCGCACCAAAACCCGTTCCAACGCTTTTAATGCTCCAGTCGATTTCTGACGGAAAAAGACAAAGCCCGTCCGCTATAAATTTGTAAATCGCCGCAATTCCAAAACCAGAAAACACCGTCTTTGATTTTCCATTGCTTCCGCCTTCTCCCGCAAGCAAAACTTCTGCGCATGCAGTTCCTTCGGGAAACGGCAACGTTCCGTGTTCTTCAACAATCAACGACGAACGAAGCGGAATCAAAAAAAAGATACCGAGCAAAGACGCACAAAGCGCGATAATTGCAATAATCCAAAATGTAGGTTTTGTGAACGCATCGCTTTCGTTTGCCCACATAAACAGCGCGGGAATTGTAAAAATTGCACCGCCCGCAAGCGATTCGCCCGCCGAACCGACCGTTTGCACCAAATTATTTTCAAGAATCGAATCACGCTTTAAAATAACGCGGATAATTCCCATAGAAAGAACTGCCGCAGGAATTGAAGCCGAAACGGTCATGCCAACGCGAAGACCAAGATAAGCATTTGCCGCGCCAAAAAGAACAGCAAGCAAAATTCCAATTCCGATTGAAACAGGAGTAAGTTCTGGTAGTACTTTATCCGCTGAAATGTATGGTGTAAAAGATTCTTTTTTCATATTCGTTTAAAAAACCATTCCCTATTAAAAATAGGAGATTATATTTCTTTTCTATATATCATGCAACATTTGGCGAAAACGCGCGCGGTTTCGACTACGCTCAACCGTCGAACGCGAAGAAAATCGTGGAGGTTTAGATTCTCGAAACTACCGCGTTTTTCTTTCGTGATGAATCTAAGATTCCGAAATAAATTCGAAAAGAATGGGCTTTAATTTTTTAAGATGAAATTGACGCGCTGTTCGTAGCGAAGAAAATTAAAAAGGAGCAGAACAAATAAATGAATTTTAGAATTGACGATGAAAAGACGAATAATCTGATTCACGACGCATTGCATAACAATTTGACTCACCTAGAAAAATGCGACATCGACGACTGCTTTGATGGCGAATATCCTAAATATTTTGAAGCGGACACGATTGACAAGATTGTTAATTATGCAAAAAGCGCAAATGGAAAAATCAAAGCGATGCTTCTTTTTGCGCGTTCCGACACGACGATTAGCGAGGTGCAAGAAACGATTGACGCACTTGAACCATATTGCACAAAAGATTGCATAAATAATGGAAAAATCCTCGTCGGTTGTAGCCTCGAAAGCGATTCGCAAAAATCCGAAGAAATGAAATACAGAATGTTGATTTTGGTGGAAAAATGAAAAATTACGGACACAAATTCGCGTCGGGCGTTGTCGCGTGTTTTTTTATATCGATTATTTGTATTTTGAAAAATATTTTTGGATTCGATTATTTTGATTTTTGCAAAAACGCGCTAAAAATAGATATTTCAGTTCTATTTTTAGCGATAATTACATTCTTTTTTGCGATAATTCTTGATAATTTTGTTGAAAAATATGAATTAACACAAGAAAAAAGAGATGCAATGTATTTTTCTATTATGGGAATTTCTATCGTTATATCAATATTATCATTTGTGATTCGGTTTTCATAAAAAAAGCGAAACGAATTTTTTTTTCATTTTTCCGATTCCTGAACAGTGCGCGTTGCGTCGATTTTGCCGCTTTCAATAAGACGAAGCATAATTTTTGCAATTTTCGGGTCGAATTGCGTTCCCGCACAACGCGCAATTTCGTTTTTCACAAAATCAATGTCCAACGCCTTGCGATAAACGCGGTTTGCGGTCATCGCGTCGAATGCGTCCGCAATTCCAATTATTCGCGCGTTCAGCGGAATTTCCTCGCCTTTCAGCCCGTTCGGATAGCCTTTTCCGTCGTATCGTTCGTGATGAAATTTCGCGCCCTCGTCAACGCCCAAAATCAATGTAAAATCTTTTAAGATTTCGCCGCCAATCGTGGTGTGCGTTTTCATTGTCGCGTATTCGTCGTCGGTGAGCCGCGCAGGTTTGTTCAAAATCGAATCGGGAACGCCGATTTTTCCGATGTCGTGCAGAAGACCCATTTTTCGCAACTGCTCTTGCGCCTCCGCAGAAAAGCCGAGTTCTTGCGCAATCTGAACGGCGTATTCAGAAACACGATACGAATGTTTGCCAGTATTTTTGTCGCGAGCCTCAACCGCGTTTGCAATCGCAAAAATCGTTTCGTTTCCCATTTGAAGCTGCTTTTTCATCGCTTCGATTTGAATTTGCTGGATTTTCTGCTCTTCCTTTTTTTCCATATAGCGAACGTGTTCTGTTTCGTCGATTAGCGCGTAAAAATGCCCGAACGATTTTCCGTTTTTGGTAAGTGCGCGTTTTTCCGCCGCAATAATTTTTCCGCCGATTTCAATGTGCGCGTGATTTTTTTCTTCCGCGATTTTCAAAATCTCGTCGGGGATTTTTTTCGTGCCGACTTCAAGATTTTCAAAAAGATTTTTCGCCTTTTCGTTGAAATATTGAATCACGCCGTCGCAATCGGTCGCAATTATTCCCTCGGAAAGTCGGTCAATCATCGCTTGCCGCGCCAATTCTTTTGTTCCGAGCAAATCATAATGAAATACGGCAATATAAAGAAATACCGAGGCAATCGTGTATCCTAGCGAAGTAATATCGTATTCTTCAACGGTGTGTAAAATTTCAAAAATAAAGAAAAGAATGTCGGTGAAAATCGCCGCGGTTACAAAAATCAACTGGTGGCGTTTTTTGTCGCTTTTTTGTTTTTTTATCGCGCGAAAAAGAAGAAAAATTCCAGAAATTGCATACAAAATAATCAGAACATTGTATATGTGATGAATGATTCCGTTCGTATGGATTATGTGTGGAAAAAGTCCTTCTTCTACAAAATCAAAAGAAGAGTAATACAGTGTGTTGTGTTTTATGGTCAAAACAAGAACATAAATCACCGCATGAAAAACCGCGAGCGCGTTGAGCGTGCGTTTGTGTGGCGGAACTTCGCAAAGCAAAAGCACAAACTGAAAAATCGAAAACGGAATCCAAGCGCGTCCCAGTGCGCGAAAGCATAATCTCAAGATAACCCGCGTTGTTGATTAGCGTTGCAATACAATAGAAGAAAAGCCAACCGTGAACCGCACGCGACCATTTTTTTGTGATGTACGCGCACATAAAAACCATAAGCGCGATGCTCGCGTATTGAACTGTCAAAAGAATCGAATACATGAAACAATTATATAGTAAAAGCCAAAATTCGTAACGGATTTTTAGATAATTTTCAGAAAAACGCACTTATGCTTTGCTCAATAAGCGAAGACGATAAGACAAATTCAAAATTCTCGCTTTACTTTTTCATAAAAATTCGTGAAAAAACTTTTAGACGCTTATATAATTCTTTTATTTTTGGAGAAAAAAATGGACGAGCTTCTGATTCTGACGCAAAGAGAAATCGATGTATTTTTAAGTTCTATAATTGCTGACGATGATAGTGAATTTATGAAAACTCTAAGAAATCTTCAAGTATGTGTGTTTAATTTTGGAGATTTTTTGAATTCGTTTAAGTTTAAGAGTGATTTTGATGTTTTAAACGACGTTTTGTTCGTAGACGACGAAATAAGTTCGATTTTGAAAGAAAAGTTGACGGAAAAGCAACAGGAACAATTCGATGAATTCATAAAAAAAGAAGAACTTGAGAAAATTCAAGAATTGTGCGCATTAGCGTTGAGTCAAGTTGAAAGCTTTCCCAAAAAAGAAATTGTTTGGTACAACGAAATGCTTTTGTCGATTGCAAGTGTTGTGTTTTTTTGTTTTCCGCTTTCAAAAGAAATCTTAACGTTGCCAAAAAAAAATCTCAACGAAATAAAGAAATTGCGACGTTCTGTTGTGTTAGTTGTAGGTTCATTTTTTACAAGTATTTTTTCGCTAGATAAAAAACATCGCCTTGGCATACCTGATGATGTTTTATTGGAAATGAGAGAAAACGAAAATCGCATTGACGAGGAATTTTTTTTGTGTCCGCAAAAAAATAAGGAAAAAGAAGAATCTGCAAAGTGCATTGCAAAAATCGCGCTTGACATTAAATATTTGATTGAGAAATATCCGCCAAAATACGCAAATCCGTCAAAAGAAAGAAAATACGAAGAGGCAAGAAAATTCAAGGAGGTTGTGGACAGACCTTGTGGAACGATTATTGTTTCTCGTTGGAAATTCGAGAGTGATTTTGGGACGTACAAAAAAGGCGATTTTAAAATTGAAGTCCGCGACGATTTTTTCTGTTACGACGACGCGGTTTCTAAAGACGACAGAATTTTCTATTTGAATTACGCAGATTCGAATCTTTTTGGCTACTACGGAAGCGATTTGTTTGCCCAAGACGAAATCCAAACGCTTGAACACCCGCTTCTCGGCTCTGTTCTCGAATACATCGACAAAAACGAGGTCGCAAACTTTCGTTCGTTCACGGAAGAAGGCGGAGAGCCGACTCCGTTTGTCGTGGAAAGAGTTCCGTATTGGCTGAGCGTGAACACGAATCCAGTTCTTCCAAATGGAAAAGTCGAAAATCTTTACAGTTGGAATTTTTCAAAAGCGTCAAAGAAAGTCATCGACATTGGCGTGAAAGTCGTCAAAGAGGAAAAACGAAATAACATAGTTGCAATGGCTGCCCCGTCAGGCGGAAATGGCGAGTACACAAAAAAGCAACTCGAAAAAATGCTGAAAACCGTGGTCGCCGCGTTTGGTGGGGCTGTGCGGCAAACCGCGGAAAGCGGGCGATTAAATTGCGTTATTCACACAGGAAACTGGGGCGCGGGCGTTGCATGAGAATCGGAACTCGTATTTCACGCAATCGATGAGGGCGATTTTGCCGTGGCGCAAAAGAAGTTTGCGAACTGGAATGAAAGTACAAGCCATTCGCCAAAAATTGTGGCTCTTTTTTGTGTGCTATGGCTTTTGAGCAGTTTTCCGAGCGATTGATTGTATGCAGATTTTTTAGCGAAGGAAAAATAAAAAGGAGTAAAATTTAGTCGTTGGCGCAATTCTGATTGTTGTTGGAATTGTAATGATAGAATTTGTTACGCTGTGATTTTGCGTGGCAAAAAAGTTGAAAGACGTATGTGGATTTATTTGTAGACAAATCTAGTTTCTTATGATAAAACACAACAAATGAGCGATATATTTTCTATTCCTGAATTTTCACATCTTACGCCAATGACGAATGAGAACAAAGAAAGTTTCGTCGATACGCTGGCAAACGCTTTTTTAGGATATCCCCAGTTAAATTTGGTGCTTAACGGAAAGACGACCGAAAAAAATCTTCGCACACTCTGGCACGCAATCCTTAACTCACAGAAAAGCGGTAGTTTCGCCTTTGCAGATTCTCCAGATATACACGGTGCGCTGATTGTATCAAAAATAATAGATTCCGGAACAAAAACAGTGCCTTTTTTGCTTAACGGCGGATTCAAACTCTTTCCACACATTCCCCGCCTTCTTTCCTACGAATCTTATGTGAAAAAAATCCAGTCAAATCATGTGGGAAAGGATACTTGGTATATTTTTACATTTGGCGTGGAAAAAGCGTCTCAAGGAAAGCACATCGCTTCCGCTCTTATGCAGCCTTTCCTTTCTTTTCTTGACCGCATCGGAACGGACTGTTTTTTGGAAACCCACGACAAAAAGAACGTTCCGCTCTATGAGCATTACGGATTTAAATTGGTGGAAACTGGCACTGTTCCACATAGCGCGCTTACACACTACGCCATGCTTCGTACCGCTCTATAAGCATAGGGGCAGTTTTCTAGTTCAATTAGCGTTTCTTTACACATAATAAGTTTTCATCAACCCTTTGCCTTTTACTTCCACATCAATCGACGCGCCAATATTCTAAATGCTTTCTTTTAAGAATAATTGTTTGCTGTTCTCCAAAAATTCTGCAAAATCGTCAATCGAATAATCGCGAATTGTTAGTTTGTTTGTGAACTTTACAAATTCAATCTGCCGTTTTGAATCGGAATAAATCGACGGAGCGACAAAAACACATTGCGCGAGGATTTTATTTTCGCCGATAAATGCAGACAAATGCCGTTCTATCGGCCAGATTTCCATCATCGTTTGTGTGCGCCCCTCCGCCATTGTAACTTCAACCAAAATCCCGTTTAAGTCGGCAAGCCTGTGTCATCGCAAGAATAATTCGGCTTTACTATTACGGCGGGGAATTTAGATTTTATTGCAAGCGCAGTCAAAAATTCCAAACGGACGGGAGCGGCAAGAAATTTAAGTACATTGTCTTTTGAAGTTTTGTGTGTTGCCAAAATGTGAAGTTCGCTTTTAATCGAATTCCAAGCGTAAATTTTCAGCCATTCGGAAAGCAGTCCGTTTGATTTTTCGCCGCTGACGATTTCAGCTTTTTGAGAAATCAATTTTTCGTCGATTTTTGACATATATTCAAAATATTCGTGTTCTTCTTCAAAATGCTCGTAATCTGAATAGTTATTAAGAATATAATCGACTTTGTTGTCTTCGTTGTGGTTAATATCAACAAAACGACCTGCACCGCGAAGAGAAATCAATCCGCTTATTCGCATTTTGCGGATAAATTCGTCCACATAATCGTTCATTATTGAGCGCGGGTCGAATTTTTTGTATTGCCCCTGCATTATTTCGTTTATGCAGATGTCAATTATCGTTTCATCGCTTGCAGAATAGCCAAAATCTTTGCGAAGCTGACGGATTCGCAAATACAAACCCGCGGCATTATTGTCTTTCCAAAAAAGCAGAAGCGGAATTTCTTTTCGTGAAATTCCGCAGTTGTTTCCGCACGAAGAATCTGCATTTATCAAGCGAATTGTCTGCAAAAGCAAAATCAATGGAATGTTGTCGTTCAAAACTTTTACAAACGGATTTGCTCTTTGCGAGCGTGCCAGCGACTGCAAGAAAACAGATTGTTCTCGTTCTGGATTTTTCAAGTTTAAAGAAATTTCGTTATTTCCGCCAATTTGAACATCAACAATATCAGCAAGAATATTTCCAAGCTCTGAAAATTCAATTTTTTTACCTATTTTGAAATATACAAAACCAAATTCTTTCGCAAGGTCAAAAATCGTCGCAAATCTCGATGGATAGCCCCAATCAAAGCCCGCCTCTTTGTGTTTTTGAGGATTCTCTTCAATGATTTTAGAAACTGTTTTGCCGTCTAAAAGGCTTATCGCAAATTCTCCACTCGAAGTTTGTTTCCAAATAGATTTTACATCAGCACAAACTTTCATCGGACGATAAAGCCCATATTTTATCAGTTCTGAAACAACAGCCGATGCAATATCATTTGTCAAAATCTGATTTTCAAATTTTTTCAAAACAAAAAGATTGTATTTTATTCTTTCGGGATTTCGTACCGTCGTCGTATAAAGCAACGGTTTGTATTCTGCTTTTCGTTCTTTACTCATAATTTGTAATTAAAACCTCCGAAAAAGATTTTACGCTGTTATCGTGGTAATTTATGTAGTTGCTTTTTATCGGGTGTACTTTGTATTTTTTTGCCCACTCCAAAAGTTTTATATTTTCTTTTCCTTTGTAATTTACCACATTTGAAAATGCAAATCTTATTTTTCTTTCGTTGAAATTGTCAATTATGGCGAACAATTCTTCATCGTCTTTTTGATTCCACAATTTATTGTATTCGCTTGCGGTGATTAAATACGGCGGGTCAAGATAAACAAAATCACTTTCTGAAATCGTGATTTTTGAAAGAAAAGTTTTGTAATCTTCATTCGACCAAAAAATCTTTTTCTGATTTGTAAGATTTATATAGTTCGTCAAAGCGTCAACTACATTTTGATTAAAATCAACATTTCCAACGGGAAGATTAAAATCGCCTTGACGATTAAAGCGCAACATTCGATTGAAACCGTAAATCAAAAGCAGATACAAATCCGCAATGTCATTGCGGTCGGAAGCGTTGTATTTTTCTTTTAATTTTTTGTAAAACTCGGCGTTGTATTTTGCAAAATAGGTTTTTACATACTTTGCTTTTAATTCCTGTGGAACGGTTTTTCCTTTGTAAGAGCAAGAAAATTGATATTCGTCTATTTTGTCAAAAAGAATTTTTAATACGCTATTCGAGTTTGAAAATGATGATAAATATTCGTGAATTGACATTATGTTTTTGTCGATGTCGTTTTCAAAAAATTCTTTCGCGTCCACATTCAAAAAAACTGAACCTCCGCCAACAAACGGCTCAATAAATTTGTCAATTTGACTCGGAAAATATTTTTTAAGTTCAGATACGAGTTTGTATTTATCGCCAGTGTAAAACAGCGGAGAGCGGAAAACTTTTTCTTTTTTCATTTGACCTTTGTAATATAGAGCAATTCTTGATGATTTTCCAAATCCGTTTTTCCCGCATTAAAAAAACGATAATTTGTTGCAAATCTCTTGGTTTCGCCTTTTTTGTTCAAAATTTCTTCGATTTCTTCAAGTTCGATTTTGTTTTTTGAACTTCCGCTTTTTGAATTGTATGTATTATTGTAAGAAACAGCCAAATATTTCGCGTCCAAATTCTGAATCAAATCGGCAAAAGTTTTTGAAGCCTGATTTGTGCAGTATTTACTCATATTTTCAAGAGGCGGTTTCATTGCAGTTCCCGAAAGAATTGGCTTTTCCCATTTTACAAGATTTTCGTAAACATGATAAAAACGCGAATACTGCCGCGAATTATACGGCGGGTCGATGTAAACTAAATCCGATTTTATGCTTCGTGCAAGTTCGTTTGAATCTCTCTGAAAAATCCGCGCATTTGAAAAACTGCCAGCCTCAATCAATCGAAGATTTAGAGGTGTCGGTTTTATTTGCTTTTTGATGTATGCCTCAAAATGTCCAAGCGTGTTTGCGTGCCTGTCGATGTTGTAAATCAAAGTCGCAAGCAGAATCGCGAATTCTTTTTCAGTCAAATCGGATTTTGATTTTTCTATATCTTCGCGAATCCAGCCGATTTTTTTTGCCATATCATAATCAAAATATCTTCCGCCGTAATTCAGCGAAAAATAATTGTCGTCTAGCGTTTTTTCGTTTGCAATGTTGTAAAATTCGATTTTTTTCAAAATCTTTTCTTTGTTCCACTCGCCGTCTTTAAAAAACGCGGTGTAAATCTGATTGTTTGAAAAAAGAAAATCGTTGACGATTACATCGTTGTACAATTCAAGCATTTTTTTCGCCACAACGCCAGTTCCTGCAAAAATATCGGCGACGGTACGCACATTTTCAGTTTCGTGCTGAATAATGTCAAAAATCCAATTGACGAGTTTTTGCTTGCACCCGATATATCGTCGGCTTTCTAGCGGAATAAGCGTTTCTTTACACATAATAAGTTTTCATCAACCCTTTGCCTTTTACTTCCACATCAATCGACGCGCTGTAGGAAACCGCGTTTTTAGTCTGCGCGTGCGTCGTTTCGCTCACGTGGATTTTCATCGGCTCGCCTGTGCTTTCCATTCTGCTCGCCACATTCACCGTGTCGCCCCAAATGTCGTAGATGAATTTGCTCTTTCCGATTACGCCAGCAACCAATTCTCCAGTGTTTATTCCAACGCGGATTTGAAGATTTGTTTTGTATTGCGCGTTCAGCGATTCCACATCGCAAAGCAAGCCTTTTGCAAACTCAATCATTTTTGCCGCGCCTGTCGTGTCCTCGTTTTCCGTAAGCCCAATCGCCGCCATATACGCATCGCCGATTGTTTTGATTTTTTCGATTCCCATCTTTTTTGCCCGCTCGTCAAAGCGCGAAACCATAAGATTCAGCATCGCAACCACATTTTTCGCCGTCATCGTTCCGCTCATTTTTGTGAATCCCACAATGTCCGTAAAAAGAACCGTGGCGTTCGGGTAGCTTTTCGCAATCGTCGTGTCGGGGTGTTCCGTAAGTTCCGCCGCAATCGGCTTTGGCAAAATGTTCAAAAGAAGATGTTCCGCCTTTTCGCTTGCAATTTTGAGTTCGCGCGTTCTCTCCGCAACTTTCTGCTCAAGTTCGATTTGATAGCGTTTCATCTGGTGGATTTTGTTAAAAACGATGAGCGCAACAATCAGCGCGGTCGCGCCGCCAGTCGCCGCCCAAAACCACCACAATTCCCACAAATACGGCATTTTTTCGATTTTGACGGAAACATAATCGCCCGAAACGCCGTCGCTGTTTTCCGCCTTGACTTTGAATTCGTAATCGCCGTGCTTTAGATTTGTATAGGTTGCCATTCTCGACGGAAACCACATCGAAAAATCGCTGTCGAATCCCGAAAGCATACTCGAAAAACGAATGCTCTCCGACGAAATAAAACTCAGCGCGGTGTATTTTATAAAAAGACGCTTCGCGCCCGCAGGAATCACGATTTTTTCGCCGTGATAATCGTAGGATTCGTTGTCAATTATATATTTTTGGATTTCGATTTTTGGCGGAATCGTATTTTTGCCCGATTTTTCGGGGTCAAAAATCGCAAAGCCGTCCACGAGCGGAAACCAAACTCTGCCGCTTGAATCAATCGTTCCGCACGAAACATTTGTAACGCCGTTCGTAACAAGTCCGTCGGAATTTCCGTAATATTTTACGCTGATTCTGTCTTTTTTTTCGTCCGCCACTTCAAGCATTTCCGAAAAATCCGCAGAAAAAATGCCTTTGTTCGTGGTGAGCCAGGCCGTTCCCGCTTTGTCAACGAGAATCTGAAAAACGCTGTCCGTTCCCAAGCCCATTTTTGAATTGAAGTTCACAAAAGAATCGCGCTTTTCGTCGTACATCGAAATTCCAGTTCCCGTTGTAATCCAAATATTTTCGCCGATTGAAGCGATTTTCAGAACAACATTTCCCGAAAGTCCCTCCGCCGTTCCGTAATGGCGGACGATTTTTCTGTCTTTCATAATGTAAATGCCGCCGCCGTTCGTGCCGACCCAAATCTGTCCAATTTTGTCTTCGTAAAGCCACATTATGTAATCGTTTGCTTCAAGCCCGTTTTCTTTTCTAAAATTGATGAGTTTTCCGTCTTCGCGGCAAAAAATATTCAGCCCAAGCGTAGTTCCCGCGTAATAATCGCCATTTTTCGCCTTGATTGCCACTCGCGCTTTTATGTCAGAAAATCCGTCTTCGCGCGTCCACGCCGTGATTTTGTCGTTTTTTGAAACGACGACTTGCGGAATCGTATCGGAATACGAAGAAATCAAAAGTTCGCCGTCCGCCGTGGATTCCACATGGCGAACCCGCGCTCCGCGGCAAAATTCGGTGATTTCGTTTTCCACGAACCGATTGTTTTTGTAGGCGCGAAGTCCGCTGTCCGTTGCAATCCACATAATTTTGCGATATTTGTCTTCGCAGATTGCGTTCACCGAAACAGGATTTTGCACCGTTCGGAATTTTCCGTTGCTCAATTTTTCAAAACCGCCGCGATTGTACGAAATCCAAATGTTTCCTTCGCTGTCTTCCAAAAAACCGTTTGTGCCGTCGTCTGGCGCGCCGTTGGATTTGTCGTAGTAAGAAAAAAGCCCGCCGTGCATAACCGTAATTCCGCCGTCCGTCGAAAACCAAATATTTCCCGACGAATCCTCGCCGATGTCGTCAATCATCGTGCAGTTTGTGCCTTTGTGCGAAATGTCGAACACGGTTTCTTCGCCGTCTTTGATTCTTACGGCAAAATGCGGGTCTATTCCAAACCAGTACGCGCCCGATTTTTCCTGATAAATTGAGCGCACGACTGGATTTTTGATTTTTGTGATTCCACCGAATTTTTTGAACGAGCCGTTTTTATAAACGAACAGCGAATCTTCTCTTCCCGCGCTTGCCCAGATGTCGCCGTCTTTGTCGCAAAAAAGCCGCGCCGCTGAAATCTTTTCGATTTCAAGTTCCGCATCTCCCGCGGGAATTTTAAATTCTCCCTGCGGAGTAAGAAAGCAGATTCCCCGCGATGTTGCAAACCAAATGTTTCCGCGTCTGTCTTCGCAGATTGAGTTGACTTTGTTGTCGGAAAGCCCCGCGGATTTTTCGTAATTGACGACAGAACCGTCTTTTTTTATGCAGGTAACGCCCTCGCTGTTGTGTCCAACCCAAAGATTTTCGTTTGAATCTTCAAAAATCGCGCGCGCGGAAGCAAAAGAATAGCGCGGGTCTGTATAGCGGTTGAACACGGTGAATTCCACGCCGTCAAATCGAACAAGTCCGTCGTAAGTGCCTAGCCAAATGTATCCTTTTTTGTCTTGAATTGGAGAAACGACCGTCATTCCAGGAAGTCCGTCCGAAGTTGTGTACACGCGGTGAACAAAATCAGACAGAAAAGTCGAATCGGTTTTATAGCGGACAAAATCTAATTCTTGCGCGGAAAGGTTAAAAATCAAAAATAAAGCAGCCAAAATCGGCAAAAAACATTTTTTCATTGCATAAAATATAGCACATATAAAGAAAATTTTGATTATGAAAAAAACGGATTTTATGTGCGCTTAATTTTGATTTTTTTGCGACAAAACGAAAATTTCGCGGTAAAATCGTTGTATGTCTACAATTACTTTGAAAAACGACAACTTTGAAGTTGTCTTGAACACGCACGGCGCGGAAATCAACGCTTTTCGGGGCGCAGACGGAACAAAATACGTTTTTGAAGGTCCAGAAAGCGTTTGGAAATTTCACGCGCCCGTTCTTTTTCCGCACGTCGGACGAATCGCCGACGGATTTTACACTTGGCAGGGCAAGGAATTTCACCTTGTGAACAACGGAATGAGCCGCGACCTTGAACATCGCTTAATCGAACAAACGCAGACGAGCGCGACATTTGAACTCACCGAAAGTGAAGAAACTGCTGACAAATTTCCGTGGAAATTCAGCCTGAAAACTCACTACGAATTGAAAAACGACGGCTTGATTTTTACCACAACCGTAACGAACACGGATTCCACTACGATGCAGTTTTCGCTTGGAAGCCACACTGCGTTTTGCTGCCCGCGGAACACGGACGCGGACGGCACGACGAACGCGGATTATCAGTACGAGTTTGAGCAGAAAGAAAAACTCACGAGCGTTATTTTGAACGATTCGGCGCAGCTAAAAGCGGACGAAGACGGAACTTCTCCGATTACTGCCGCCTACGGCGAAAAAGAAGCGGGAATCATTCCAATTAATTCCGATGGATTCGGCAACGGGCATTTTTTCACTGCGTTCAAATCGAATTGGGTTGGACTTCGCAACAAAAAAGACGGCTCGCTCGTAAAAGTCAACTGCGCAGGCTATCCGTATTTGATGGTTTGGCAGGGCGGAAACGGCGCGAGCGGAAAAGACGGCAACGGCTTTAACTGCATTGAGCCGTGGTACGGAACCGCCGACGCGGAAAACACAGACCACACTTGGGAAAACAAAAGCGGCTTGATTTCGCTTGAGCCTGGCAAATCTTTCACCACCGACCAGTCGATTACGATTGAACGCTAAACCAAAAAAGACCGAGTTTTTCGGTCTTTTTTTTGTGAAATCGCCCGCGCGTACAAAAACGGCGTGAGCGATTGTTTGGAAAATCCACAAAAACAAAAAGGACGGTGAACAAAATCTTTTGTTTATGTTAGAATCGCCGTATGCTCAAAGGTAGAAATCTAATAAAACCAAATGACCTTACGGTTAAAGAAATCGACGAAATTTGTTCTCTTGCCGAGCAGATTATTGTTGACCCAAATTCTTTTAGTGAAGTGTGTCGCGGGAAAATTCTTGCGACACTTTTTTTTGAACCGAGTACGCGAACTCGACTTTCGTTTGAAGCGGCAATGCTTCATCTTGGCGGAAGCGTGGAAGGTTTTTCCGACGCGGCAAATTCTTCCACGGCAAAAGGCGAAAGCCTCGCCGACACGATTCGCACGGTTTCAAGTTACGTTGACGTAATCGCGATGCGCTCGCCAAAAGAAGGAGCGGCTCTTCTTGCAAGTCAATATTCCGCGTGTCCCGTAATAAATGCAGGCGACGGCGGACATTTTCACCCGACGCAAACGCTCACCGATATGCTCACGATTCGCGCGTTGCAAGGCGGATTTGAAGGACACACGATTGGATTTTGCGGCGACCTAAAATTCGGTCGAACCGTTCATTCTCTCGCGGAAGCCTTGAGCCGATACAAAAAAAATCGCTACGTTTTTATTTCGCCAAAAGAACTTTCCGTTCCAGAATACATCACGCAATATCTTGACGACGCAAAAATCGAATACACGACGGCGGAACGCCTAGAAAGCGTAATCGGCGACCTCGATATTTTGTACATGACGCGCGTTCAAAAAGAACGATTTTTCAACGAACAAGATTACATTCGCCTAAAAGACAGTTACATTCTCGACAAACAAAAAATGTCGCTTGCTCGCCAAAAAATGATTGTTCTGCACCCGCTTCCTCGTGTAAACGAAATTTCCCCCGAAGTTGACGACGACCCACGCGCCGTGTATTTTCAGCAAGTCAAATACGGAATGTATGTTAGAATGGCACTAATTGCAAAGTTGACTGGAGTTTTATAATGCTAAACATAGACACCATAAAGAACGGTCTAGTAATCGACCACATAAAAGCGGGATTAGGTCCACAAATCTTCCATTATTTAGGATTAGACAGTGCGAATTTCAGTTGCGCTCTTATAATGAATGTACAATCAAAGAAATTTGAAAAGAAAGACATTATAAAAATCGACAATATCATAACGTTAGATTATTCCGTATTAGGATTCATCGACCCGAATATTTCAATAGCCGTAATAAAAGACGAAAAAATCGTGCGAAAAATCAAAATGGAACTGCCCGAACGTGTGGAAAACGTGATTCATTGCAAAAATCCGCGGTGCATCACGATTACGGAAAAATACGTTCCGCAGGTATTTCGTTTGGCAAACCGCCAAAAAGGGCAATACCGCTGCGAATACTGCGACGCGGTATACAGTTCAGGCACGGTGGATTAAATCCAAAGAATTAAAAATTGTCGTAGAAATACGGCAATTTTTTTTTGCTTTCATAAAATCGTTAAAAAATATTGACACCTCGTTTTTCTTGGAATATTATATTTGAACAGTTGCTCAATTATTCAAATGTTCAACAAAAGAGGTCGTATGGAAAACGAAGATTTGTTGATTGACCTTGCGGATTTGTTCAAGGTTTTTGGGGATTCCACGCGGATTCGGATTTTGTTCGCGCTTTGTTCGTCTTCGATGTGCGTCAGCGAAATTGCGTCTGCGCTTGGAATGACGGATTCGGCGATTAGTCATCAACTTGCGATTTTAAAGCAAAGTCGGCTTGTGCGTTTTCAGCGCGAAGGGCGGTCGTTTCGGTACGCGCTTGACGACAGACACGTCGCGGACATTTTGAATATTGGACGAGAACATTTGTCAGAAAATCGTCGCGAAAATGAGGAATAAAATGAAAGAAATCGAAAAGAAAATCCTCCGTTACGAAAACTCAAAAAATCTTTTGAATCATTGCGAAAAGTCTGAAAAAACGGACGGCTGTTCGTGCGGTTGTTGCCACGACGAAAACGACGACGACGATGAAGGCGCGCTCAAAAAAATCGTCGTTGCGTCAATTATTTTTTTGTGCGCTCTTTTGGTGGAACATTTGCCGCCTTTTTCGCAAAATGGCGTTTTGGTTCGTTCGTTCGGTGTGAATTATTCCGTTATTCGTGGCGCGTTCCTCGCGCTTTATCTTGTGGCGTATTTAATCGTCGGAAAAAACACGATTTTGGGCGCGGTCAAAAATATTCGTGCGGGAAAGATTTTTGGCGAGCAGTTTTTGATGAGCGTTGCGTCGCTGGGCGCGGTTTTTCTTGGAGAAGTGGCGGAAGCGGTGGCGGTGATGCTTTTTTATCAAATCGGCGAATTTTTCCAAGATTTCGCGGTCGATAAATCAAAAGGCGCGATTCGTGCGTTGATTGATTTGCGACCAGACACCGCGTTAGTCGTTCGTGGCGAAAAAACGGAGAGAATTCGCGCGGAGAAAATCGCGGTTGGCGAAATAATCGAAGTTCACCCTGGCGAAAGAATCGCTCTAGACGGAATTGTGGACGACGGCGAATCTTTTGTGGACACGTCCGCGCTTACGGGCGAAAGCGTGCCGCGTCGCGTGGGCAAAAATTCAAAAGTTCTTGCGGGATTTGTAAACACGGACGGCGTTTTAAAAATCCGCGTGGAAAAGCCGAGCGAACAAAGCGCGGTTTCGCGGATTTTGGAATTAACGCAAAAATCGAGCGAACAAAAATCGCGTTCGGAAAATTTTGTTTCGCGATTTGCCCGCGTTTACACGCCAATCGTTTGCGTTTGCGCCGCTTTAATCGCGCTCGTTCCGACGGTTTTATTTGGAAATTTTTCCGTTTGGATTCATCGCGCGTTGATGTTTTTGGTCGTTTCGTGTCCGTGCGCGCTTGTAATTTCAGTGCCGCTCACGTTTTTCTGCGGAATCGGCGCGTCTTCAAAAAACGGAATTCTCGTAAAAGGCTCGTCATTTATGGAGCGACTTTCCAAAATCAAAAAAATTGCGTTCGACAAAACGGGAACGCTCACAAAAGGCGACTTTGAAGTTGTAGGCGTTTTTCCGAAAAATTGCACCGCGGACGAACTTCTTTCGCTTGCGGCGAATGCCGAAAGCCTTTCAAATCACCCGATTGCAAAATCGATTTTGCGTGCGGCGACTTCAAAAAATCTTTTTAACGATTCTCAGAAAAAAATCTCGAATTTTTTTGAAATTGCGGGGCAGGGAATTTCTGCAAAAATCGACGGAATCGACATTTTGGCGGGAAACGCGCGTTTGATGAAAGAAAAAAACGTGCGCGGTTTTTCCGAAATCGACGGCAAAATCGGCACGATTGTATACGTTTCGCGT
The DNA here is from genome assembly GCA_905233535.1 of uncultured Treponema sp. GTDB lineage: Bacteria > Spirochaetota > Spirochaetia > Treponematales > Treponemataceae > Treponema_D. The sequence continues at coordinate 3,292 of CAJOEO010000014.1, read as the reverse complement.
GGCGGGGAATTTTGCGGTTCGATTGAAATTGCGGACGAAATCAAAGCGAATTCTTTTTCTTCGCTCGAAAAATTCAAAAAACTCGGCGTAAAAAAATTCGTCATGCTGACTGGCGATTCTAAAAAAAATGCGGATTTGGTCGCGCAAAATCTAAAAATCGACGACGTTCGCGCGGAACTTTTAAGCGAAGACAAAGTTCGCGCCGTGGAAGAACTTTTGGGCGAAGAAATCGTGGCGTTTGTGGGCGACGGCGTGAACGATTCGCCCGTGCTTGCCCGCGCCGACGTTGGAATTGCGATGGGTGCGCTTGGCACGGACGCGGCAATTCAAGCCGCCGACGTGGTTTTAATGGACGACGATTTGTCGAAACTCGCGCTCGGCATGAAAATTTCCAAAAAAACGTCAAAAATCGTTTGGCAAAACATCGTTTTGTCGCTTGGCGTAAAAGGCGCGATAATTTTACTAAGCGCGCTTGGAATTACGGGAATGTGGCTTGCCGTTTTTGGCGACGTGGGCGTTTGCATTTGCGCCATTTTGAACGCAACCCGCGCATTCCGCGTAAAAGTCGAACGCTGAAAAAAAAACGGAGGTTTCGCGCGTTCACGGTGATTTCGACTTTCGCTCAATCTCCGTAAATTCGGAGGTTGAGAGGAGTCGAAACCTCATTTGTTTCTTGTTGTTAGGATTTTTGGTAGGCGTTCCAAGTGGATTTTATTAGAGTTTCCACATCGCTGAATTTTGGAGTCCAGCCGAGTTTTTCACGCGCAAGTGCGGACGAAGCGACAAGATTCGCGGGGTCGCCTGCTCGCCGTTCCACAAAATCTGCAGGGATAGGCTTTCCTGTGATTTTCCGCGCAGATTCGAGCATTTCTTTTACGGAAACGCCTTTTTCGCTTCCCAAATTCACCGGCAAACTTTCATTGTTTTTTGAAATGTATTCGAGCGCGAGAGCGTGCGCTTCTGCAAGGTCGGAAACGTGAACATAATCGCGAATGCAAGTTCCGTCGCGCGTTTCGTAGTCGCTTCCAAAGATTTTCATTTTTTCGCGTTTTCCGCACGCCGTTTCCATAATCACTGGAAGAAGATTCGCTGGATTCTGCTCCAAGCCGCACGGAAATCCGTCCACATCGTAGCCTGCCGCGTTGAAGTATCGAAGAGCGGCAAATTTCAAATCTTTGAGTCTGTCGTACCAAGCCATAAATTCTTCGATTTTGAGTTTTGTGAATCCGTAGTAATTTTCGGGATTTTTCGGGTGATTTTCGTCAATCGGAAGATATTTCGGCTCTCCGAAAACCGCCGCGCTGGAAGAAAACACCATTTTTTTGCAGCCGTGTTCAACTGCGCTGTTCATAATGTTCAACGTTCCAGAAATATTGTTCACGGAATATTTTTCGGGCGAAATCATCGATTCTCCCGCCGCTTTGAACGCCGCCAAATGAACGAACGCATCAAATCCGAGGGCGAACGCTTTGTCCAAATCGTCTTTGATTAGAATCGAGCCGTAAATGAAACGGTTTTCAGGAAAAAGATTCTGTCGCAAACCCGACGACAAGTTGTCAAAAACCGCGATTTCGTGTCCTCGCGCCATCAAAGATTTTACAACGTGCGAACCGATGTAGCCCGCGCCTCCAATCACCAAAACTTTCATTTTTTCCTCCAAAAGATTTTTGAATTTTACTAGAGATTTTGATTTTCGTCTGAAAAAATCTGCTAGAATCTTTTTATGGAAGAATCTAATGAAATTGGCGCGAAATGCGCGCTTGTTACGATTATTGGACGACCGAGCGCGGGAAAATCGTCGTTTTTGAATTGCGCGACGGGCGAAGACGTTTCGATTGTGTCGGCGATGCCTCAAACCACGCGAAACGCAATCCGCGGAATCGTCAATTCTGAAAAAGGTCAACTTGTTTTTGTGGACACGCCAGGGTGGCACGATTCTGAAAAAAAACTTAATTTGCGAATGCGAGCCGTGGTGGGCGAGCAGTTGGATTCGAGCGACCTTGTTTTGTACATTTTGGATACGACGCGAAACGCGGGCGACGAAGAACGACTGATTTCGCAAATGCTCAAAGCGCACCAGAAAAAAATCGTCGTTGCGCTGAACAAAATCGACAGCGCGGATTCAAACGAAAACGTTGCGCGTGCATTTGTTTCGGCAAACTTGCCCGAAATAGATTCTTCGCGCGTGATTTCGATTTCTGCCAAAAACGGCAACGGAATCGACTCTGTTTTAAACGCGCTTTTTTCGATTTCGCCAGACGGATTTCCGCTTTATCCCGAAGATTTTTACACAGACCAAGAAGTCGATTTTAGAATCGCCGAGGTGATTCGTGGAGAAGCGATAAATCGGCTAGAAAAAGAATTGCCACATTGCGTTTACGTTCAAATCGCCGACCTTGAAATGAGAACGCCCACAAAGGCTTGGTGTCGTGCGTTTTTGTGCGTGGAAACCGAAAGTCAAAAAGGAATCGTAATCGGCAAAGGCGCACGTTTAATCAAAGAAATTCGCGTTGAAAGTATAAAAAAACTTAGAAAGATTTTTGGTTGGAAGTTTGACTTGGACGTTCAAGTCAAAGTTGATAAAAATTGGCGGCAAAAAGACCGCGTTCTCGACAAGATTTTGTAAAACCTCCAATCATTTTCCGCCGTCGATTGGAGAGCGATGCGCGTCTTCTGTTTCTGAAAAATCAAACGACGCAAAAGAAAAATCCGCGTCCTCGCCGAAAAAAGTTTCGTAATGCGGATTGGGCGTGTCGTTTTCAACCGATTCGCTCGCCAAAGACGGCGCGTCAAACGAAACGTTCACGTCGGTTGCAATGCTGTTTGCCGCGAAAGCCGCAGCCCCAATTCCCAAAACTACAAAAAAAATCGCCTTTTTCATAAAAAACTCCTTCGCATTTTGCGCTTTCATTTATTTATACGAACGACTTTGAAAAAAGGACAATTTTTTTTGAAAAATTTTTAGAATACACGGAGATTTCGACAGCCTCAATCATCGTGCGTTCTTCGTTTCGACTTTCGCTCAACGAACGGAAACCGCCGTTTTTTTTGCGCGTTGGCGTGCAACGAAAAGCCGTGGTATACTTTTCAAATGAACGACGAAACGAACGATTTGAGCAAAATCGACCCGAAAATGCTCGCGCGGATTCAAGCTCTCAGATTGATGGACGACGATTTTATGACGGTCGTTTTTTCGTGCGCAATTTCGTAATTCACACTTTCTCGGCACAACAAATCCAAAACGCGTCGACCCGTTTTATCGAGCGATTTTTCGCTGATGACTTTGAAACCC
>CAJOEO010000013.1 GCA_905233535.1 uncultured Treponema sp. | reverse complement strand
CGGAATGGGAGAAAACATGGAACGCGAACGCGACCAGGAATCGTGTGAACTATTTTAAAATCCATGATTTTTCCTCTTGTTTTTGAAAATAAAAACGGCGCACTATCTCGTGCGCCTTTTGACGTGCCTTTTTTATTCTACTATGACTTTTCGTTATTGTGTTTTGCTTCTGCAACGATGTCTTGTGCGTCTTCTTTGACGGTTTCCACAAACGCCGCCGCTTCGTCTTTTAGCGTAAGTCCCGCGCCAACAACTTTTGCACAACATTTTTTGAATCCAGCAGTTCTCACAATTGCAAGAGCCGTAACGCCAACGCCAACACCAATCGCAAATGCTCCAAGTTTTGAAATCTGCATCTGTAAATCCTCCGTGAAATCCGTTTTTCAAAGTATAAAACGTCAAAAAAAACTTTGCAATTTGCAAATAACCAAAATTGATTTTTTGAAAATTATTGAAAAAAATTCTCTTTTACAAAAAAAACGGCGATTTTAAACCACCGTTTTTGATTTTTATGCAACGTATGCAGAAAGTTTTTTTACGCGGCTCGGAAGTCGAATCGTGGAAATCGCGTGTTTTTCGATTTGTCGGATTCGCTCTTTTGTAAGTCCGATTTCATCGCCGACTTCTTTGAGCGACATTGGCTTTTTGCCACACAAACCGTAGCGAAGGCGCATAATTTTCTCTTCTTTTGGCGGAAGCGCACACAACGCTTCTTCGATGTCTTCGTGGAGCGATTTTTCAATCGCTTCGGTTTCTGGCGATTTGAATCGGCTGTCGGGCAAACTGTCCGCAAGCGAAAGCGCGTCGTCTTTTGAAGACGGCACAAACTCAAGACTTTTCATTTCGCGTCCAATGTTCATCAAATTGCGAACGAGAGATTCTTCCATTCCAAGCATTTGCGAGATTTCATGAATTTGCTCGCTTTCGCTTTTGTTTCCACCGATAAGTTTTTTCACCTTTTCGATGTTCGCCAATTCCGTGGCGCGATTCACTGGCAAGCGGATTTCGTGTCCAAACTCGTAAAGTGCTTTCAAAATCGACTGGCGAACCCACCAAACCGCATACGAAATAAAACGAACGCCCGCGCTCGCGTCAAAATGATTCACCGCCTGAACAAGTCCAGCGTTTCCTTCGTTGATGAGGTCGTCGAGTTCAAGTCCGCGATTCGTGTATTCTTTTGCAATTTTCACGACAAAACGCAAATTCGATTCCACTAGCCGATTTTTTGCATTTTTGTCGCCACTCGCCGCTTTTTTGACCAATTCAATTTCTGCGTCAGCCGTCAAAAGCGGGATTTTGTTAATCTGATTAAGGTAAATCGAAATGCAGTCGTGTTCCATTTTTTTCTCCATTTATTTCGATTAAAAGATAGCAAGTTTCGTGCCAACTTTTTCATTTTGAATAAAATCACACTTCGATTTGAAATTATCGAAGAAAGAATCCAAAAAACAAAAAAAATCTGTACGATTTTCTTTGCCGATTGGCTCAAATTTTATTATCTTTGTAGGCAAGACGGAAAAAGTGCCACAAGGTGCGCGATTTTTCTGCCCAAGTGTGTCGTTTTGACACAAATTTTCAATTTTGTATTACGGAGGATTTCATAATGAAACTCAAACCACTTGCAGACCGCGTTCTTTTGAAGCAGGAGAAAGCGGAAACGAAAACCGCCAGCGGAATTATAATTCCAGAAACGGCGCAGGAAAAAACGCAAACGGGAACTGTTGAGGCGGTTGGTACAGGAACTGAAAAGGACAAAATCACAGTGAAAGTTGGCGACCGTGTAATGTATGATAAATACGCGGGAACACAAGTAAAAATCGATGGAGAAGAATATCTCATCGTGAAAAACTCTGATATTATTGCTGTTGTAGAGTAACAGAATAAGATAAAAGAAAATCCCGACAAAAAGTCGGGATTTTTTGTTTATTGTTAAAAATCACTCATTTTTCGTTTTAGAAGACGAGCGTCTGCGTTTTGCGGGTCAAGCGCAAGACTATAATCGATTGAAATCTTCGCCTGTTCCCTCTCGCCGAACGAAAATTGAATGTCCGCGATTCTGTAAAGAATCTTTGATTTTGTGTAAAAATCTTCGCATTTTCCAGCCGCAAGTCCGTAAAGCGACAGAGCCTTTTGATTGTCGCCGAAACTACTATAAATCATAGCAAGATTTACTGCGCTCGCCGCAGACGCAAGAGTGGACACGTTTTCCGCTTTTCCGCCCGCGGAATTTACAACGCCTCCAGATTCAAACAAAACGTATTCGTAAAGTCGTTGCGCAGTTTGCGCGTCGCCGTCCAAAAGCGCGAAATATGCCGCGATTTCGATTTCCCAAACGTTCATCGCCGAAACACTTTGCGCAATTTTCTGCCCAAACGCTAAACGAACAACGTTTTCTGGAACGCGCTCACGGGGAACTAAATATTCGCCGCCAAAAATGTCTTTTTCTGCAACCTGTTCATTTTTCTCAGATTCTGTTTTGCCACGCATATCGTTGAGATATTTCGCGTTGATGTAATTCGCAAAAAGGCTTCTCGCTTCGTCAGGATACCCATAAGAAATGAGTTTCTGCACGGAAAAATAAACCAAAAGCGACGGATACAAATTTAGTCCCGATTCGTTCAATTCGAGAGTACGCCAAATTTCAGAAGTTCGTGCTTTTAGCGGAATTTCGCTGTTTTTTCTAAGATACAACGAGATTCTTTCGACGATTAGAGCGTCAAGCCCGTCGATTGTGTCGCTTTTTCCACGATATTCTTCTTCGATTTCGGAGATTTTTGAAATTGCATCGTCCACCAAAAATCGAGGACGCGCATCAAATTCTCTCATTTTGTCGGTGCGAAGTTCCGTCTGTCGCAACGATTTTTCAAGGTCTGTTACATGAATCGGCAGAGAATCAATCCAAGCGATTTTTCCAAAAGACAAAAGCGCGGGAACAAATGCTTTGTCGCGTTCAAAAACACTTGCAAGCAAATCCCAAGCGCGTTGATACTGCCCCGCCGAATACGCCCAAAGCGCACTGTTCACGCAAATTATGTTCAAAACATTCACATCGCCGATTTGCGAAAGGTCGGAATCGAGAAATTGCGAACGCGATTTTTCCGCGAGTTCCATTTCGTTGAGTTTGCTGTAGCAATCCGAACGCAAAATCGCCGCTTCCGCTTGAAGACTCTCCGCGGAAACTTGATTCAAATTCCAAAGCGCAACGTCGTAATTTCCTGCGTCAAATTGGACTTTCGCCCAAAAAATTGCCTCTTGCGACGTAATTTTTGCATCGCGTTTGACCAACTGCTCTTCTACAAGCGACGCTTTTGTATAGTCTCCAGACGACAAGCGAATTAACGCGCTGTTTACAAGCCATCTCGAATCTCCCGTTCCTTCGTAAATGTCGTTGTAAACCGAAAGGAACGGCTCAGAAAGGAAAACGCCCAAATCGCCAGAATTTCCAGCCTTCTTTAGATTTTGCTTTAGAATCGCCTCGGAATAAATCGAACCGAATTTTTGCCCAGAAAGTTTTTTTGTGGCTTTTACTGCTTCGTCCAAACGATTTGCACGAAGCAAAAATTGTCCCCAAACGGCAGCGAGTTCCGCACTTTCGGGAAATTTTTTGACAGATTTTTTTAGGATTTTTTCGGCGCGTTTATTTTCGCCTAGTGTTTTGTATCGTTTATAAACGCTAATTCTTGAAATCGGAGTGTACGCAAATTTTTCCGCATTTTTGAGTTCTTTTATCGCGTCGCTGTTTTGCTTTGTGGCAATAAGCCTATCCACGCGCTCAAGCGATGCGGAAAATGTCGTTTCTCCACCCTCTCGGCGACAAGACGCACACAAAAGCGCGGCAGCAACTGCAATAACCAGTAACCCCGTTTTTCTTTCTGTCAAAATCATGTCCCCGCCTCCGTTCCCCAATGAAAAAATAAAAACTATTGTTTATTATCGGTAATTTCTTCGGATTTCTTGTCGTTCAAAAATTTTTTGATGTTATCTAGCATTGCATTCACAAATTTGAACGAATCGTCTGGTCCAAAATCCTTTGCAATGTGAATCGCCTCGTCAATTACAATCGACGGCAAAACGTCCGTTTGATATTTTAGAGAATAAACGCTCATTCGGAGAATTGAAAGCGAAACTTTGTTAATTCTTTCAAAATCCCAAGTTTTTAGATGTTTTTTTATGATTTCGTCGATTTCGTCCAAATGTTCAATCGTTCCAGCGACCAAAATTCGTGCAAACGAAAACCATTCTTCGTCCTCTTCTTTTTGTTTAGATTCTTCAGAATGAAGAGGACGACTCCAATCAAATTTTAGCGCGTCTTCAAGGGAACTGTGTCCAACTTCCATTGAATACAACGCTTGAAATGCCAAGATTCTGCTTTTTCTACGGGACATTTTTTTTCACCAATTCAAAAGTTTATCGAGCGCGTCACCCGTTTTTTTGCGGTCAACGTTCTCTGGGGTATCTAACGATTTTGTAATATCATTTACAGCCAAAATAAGAGCCTGATTCTGTTTTTGCTGTGTTAAATTCATTTTTATATAATCGTATACAGTCGTTGTCGTATCTGGTTGCACCAAATCAGAAAGACTTAACATTTTAGCGGGATATTTTTCACGCACAACGTAAAACTGAAAATCGTTTTTCGTTTCGTTCAAATTAGAAATGTATCCAATTTTTCGTCCAAACAATTCTTCCAAATCCGCTGGCGAAATTCCCAACTGCGCCGCGTGTTGCGGAGTTTTGCTGATTATTATGTCGCCACCTTGATAAGTTTTGTCGTTCACCGATGCCGCTTTTATCGAATCGAACGTCGATTTTTTGTCTTTAAGGTCGTTTAGCATTTTGTTCGCTTTAGTTCGCGCCGCTTCTAAATCGCTTTCGCTTCCGCTTTTTTTAGGAACGAGGATAAGAAAAATCTTCACCATGTCGCTTTGCACGAACGACGCTTTGTTCATTTCGTAAAAATTGCGGATTTCTGAATCCGTTGCGGCAACTTTTGCGATTTCGCCTTGCTTTTGTTGAAGAACGTATTGCTGCGCAAGCAACTGATTTTTAAGATACGCCTTGTATTCTGCAACGTTCATGCCAACTTGCTGGCGCATAAAATCGTCAAACGAAAGACCTGTGTTTGCTTTTACCATTTCTGCAAATTCGGCTTCAGTAACCGCTCTGCCGACTTGCTGGCTTAAACTTCTAAGAAAATATTGATTTACATTCGTGTCAGTAACTTGCAAACCCGATTTTACCGCCGCCTGCGTTATGAGTTTTTCGTCAATCATTGCGGCAAGAATTTCTTTCTTTTGGTCAATCGTAAAAGTTTGAATGTTGTTCTGTTTTTGATACATTTCAACACGAGAACGAAGTTGTCGTAAAGTTATTGTTTCCGACCTGTTCAACTTAACGACTGCTAGTGGTTGCAAATCTGCTTGCGAAAAAACACTAGCCGCAAGTGAAAAAACGAGCGTAGCAGCAAGAACTAATCGTTTCATTTTCTTTTCCTCATTTTCAGATTGAATTTTCGCGTTCTGCGAATATGCAATCTGAAAAACATTTTCATTCCATTTTTGGTTACTAAAACAGGATTTTTTTAACAATCCAACGGAAGTCCGCCGTGAATCGTTGCACGAATACGCCTAACGCCCGCCGATGAACTTTGTTCCTTTTCGATTTTGAATTCGCCAATTTGTGCCGTGTGCTGAACGTGCGGACCGCCACAAACTTCTTTGCTGAACCAATCCGTCTTTGTATCGCGCCCAATCGTGTAAACTTTTACGCTTTCGCCATATTTACTTGAGAAAAGCGCGCGCGCTCCTTCCGCCTTTGCTTCGTCGAGCGTCTTAATTTCCATCGTAACTGGCAAATCTTCTTTGATTTTGTCGTTCACGATTTTTTCGACTTTTTGGATTTCTTCTTTCGTCATCGGTCGCTCAAACGTAAAATCAAATCGCATTCGCTCGTTGTTGATGTTGCTTCCGCGCTGCGCAACTTGATTTCCCAAGACCTCAACCAACGCTTGTTGCAAAAGGTGTGTTGCCGTGTGATATTTCGTCGTAACGTCGCTTTGCTCCGCCAAACCGCCTTTTGCTTTTCCCGCGTCAAGCGATTTTGATGCTTCTTGATGCTTTTTTTCAGCCTCTTTGAATCCGTCCAAATCCACGGTCATGCCGTTTTCCGCGCCAAGTTCCTGCGTAAGTTCCACAGGAAAACCGAACGTGTCGTAAAGTCGGAACGCAACTTTTCCAGAAATTTCTTTCTTTGGATTTTTCAAAAGATTCGGAAGAAGTCTGCGGAATTCCGCTTCGCCATTTTTCAACGTAACGCGGAATTTATTTTCTTCGGCGGTAAGTTCGTTTTTGATTTTTTGAGAATTCGTCAAAAGTTCAGGATACGCCGTTTTAAAATTCTCGATTACAACGTCGGCAACTTCCGCAAGAAATTCTTTTTCGATTCCGAGTTTCATTCCGTGGCGCACGGCGCGACGAATAATTCTTCTTAAAACGTAACCCGCGCCAAGATTCGACGGCGAAACGCCTTTTTGGTCGCCCAAAATAAAAACTGCCGCACGACTGTGGTCTGCAATAATCCGAACGGATTTGTCTTTTTCCGCGTCCGTGCCGTAAGTGTACGACGACAATTCTTCGATTTTTTTGATAATCGGCTGGAAAACTTCGGTCAAATAAACGCTCGTTTTTCCTTGCAAAATGCAATTCGTGCGCTCCAACCCCATACCCGTGTCTACGTTCTTTTTTGGAAGCGGAACGAGAGAGCCGTCTTTTTGTCGGTCAAATTGCATAAAGACGTTGTTCCAAATCTCAAGCCAATTTTCGCTGTCCGTTTTTTTGTTAGAACCGACGGCGGGCAAACCTTCTCCGACCCAATAAAAAATCTCCGTGTCAGGTCCACAAGGTCCAGTTGGACCTGCCGCCCACCAGTTGTCACTTGCGGGCAAATACGCGATTTTGTCTTCGGGCATTCCGTTTTCTTTCCAATACGAAGCCGCTTCTTCGTCGCGTGGCGCGCTTTCGTCGCCTTCAAAAACCGTAACGGAAAGTTTTTTGGGGTCAAGCCCAAGCCATTTTTCACTCGTCAAAAATTCGTAAGAAAACGCAATCGATTCTTTTTTGAAATAATCTCCAAGCGACCAGTTTCCAAGCATTTCAAAACAAGTCAAATGACTTGGGTCGCCAACTTCGTCGATGTCGCCCGTGCGAATACATTTTTGAAAATCCGTAAGGCGTTTTCCAGCGGGGTGCGGCTCGCCCAAAAGATACGGTACAAGCGGGTGCATTCCTGCCATCGTAAACAAAACAGAAGGGTCATTTTCAGGAATCAGAGATTGTCCCGAAATTTCAACGTGATTTTTACTTTTAAAAAATTCAATATATTTTGAACGTAATTCGTTTGCAGTCATAGTATAGCATTTTATTATTTTATTAGTATGAATTCAACTCTTCGATTTTTCCAACGATTTACAGCGTCCCATGGAGATACAAGCATATTTTTGCCACCGTTTCCTGTAGCCGAAAGTCGATTTTCGTTGATTCCCTCGCGAACGAGCCAATCCAAAACGAATTGTGCGCGTTCCGCCGAAAGTTTTTGAACTTCCAGTTCTTCTTCCGACGTTCCCGTCATATTATTCGCGTTCCCTTCGATTAAAACGCGATAATCGCTGAACTTTGTAAGGATTTTTGCAACACGATTTAGAACGCGAATGTTATTTTCGATTGTGCGCGAATCAAGACCTCTGCTAACTTTGTCCCAACGCGGGTCTTTTTTAACTTCTGTGTCGCTTTTAAAATCCGCTGCGTCAGACCTAAAAATAATCGAAGGAACTTGGATTTTAAGCCGTCCGCCGTCTTTTATGACGAGAATATCAACTTGAATGCTCCCTTCTTCAACGCATTTTGTGCCGTTTTCATCGGTAAGAATGAACTCGTAAGGATAATCGGTGGCAGACGCAACGAGTTCGCCGTTTGACGATTTTCCGTCCCAAATGATTTTTGGGTCAACGTTTCCGTTGCCTGTTTTTTCCCAAAAGACTCGTCGTCCGTCGGGGTGCATAACCGTAAACGACCAACTTTTTATAGAAACTTCGCTTTTCACGTCGAGCATAACGTTCAATTCGTCGCCAACACCGTCGCCGTCTGGACTAAAATATCGCGGCGAAATCAACAAACTTACCGATGGAACGGGTAACGTATCCGAACTATCCACTTTTACAACTTGCGACACAGAATTCTGCGTCTGAAAATCGCCCTCTTCTTCCTCAACTGGCGCGGTTGCAATTTGCACTTCTTCTTTTTCAGAATCGAATTTTCGCAAAACAACAGGTCGAACTTGCTCCGTGTAAAAACCTTCGGGATTCACGGAAACTTTTTGCAAAACCACAGAACCGTCCCGTTCCGTCGGTTGATATTCACCCGTAAAAAACGCAACTTCGCCTTCGCTTCTAAATTGAATGAACGTTCGTCCAAAAATATCTATTTGCGTGTATCGTCCGTGGTCGTTTATTCCTTTGCCCACCGCAAAATATTGGCTTTGCGTAAAATCAATTTTTACGCCGTCCGCGCTTTCCCATTTTTCTTCCGCAACGAGTTTTTCCACAAACTCGCTAACGCCCTCGCGATTCGTTTTTTTGGAAACGGCAACGACTTTTTTGTAATTGCCGTCCCATAAATTTTCCTCGCCGATTAACATTCTAACGTCGTCTTGAATTTTCACGCGGATTTCGTCGAGCGACACAAGCGAAATGTCAAATCGACGTTGCAAATTCTCGATTGATTTGTTCACGGAAGAAAAATAAATACCCCCACGGCGTACCGTGCTGTTAAACCAAGAATAAACTTCCTCGATGTCTTCAAATTGAAAAATTATTTCAGAATTCGAATAATCGAAAAAAATGTAACGACGATTTTGCGAATCGTCGTCTTTGTACCAAAGCCCGTCCAAAAATTTTACAAACGAATCCACCGTTCCGTCTTGAATTTTTGAAAGTTCTTTTTCCGCCAACGTGCCGCCTGAAACGCGCACTGAACGAATTTCAACGTATTTTTTTTCATCGGATTTCCAATCGTACATCGTTTGAATTTGGTCGGTGCGTCCGCTTTTTTCATTTTCAACGCTTTCGTAAACCCAAACGGGAAAACTCTCGCCGTTGCTTCCAGCCAGTTGATACGATTCGTTTCGTTGGCTTTGCTGAATAAAAATCGTTCCAGAACTCGAAAAATCTCCAATCAACGAAAGCGAAAATTGATTTTCGTTCATTTCCGCGCGATAGATTTTTAGAACGAACGAGCCGTCCTCGGAAAGTCCTTGATAAATAAGGGAAGTCGAATGGTCGCCCACCGCGTCAAGCGTGGTGCAAGCAAAAGTGCGCACTTGCGAGATTTTGGTTTGTATCGTATACGAACGAACATAAGTTTGGCGTTGCGGAATATAAAGTCCAACCACAATCGAAATATTCGGGTCGGAAAGCGTGCGTAAAACAGAAATTTGGTCTTCAAAACCGTCGTCGTTTATGTCGGCTTCAATCGTAGAAATCAACATTTCGTCGCCCGAAAGCGATAAAAAAGATTCGCCCGAGTATTTTTCAGTTTCTGTCTTGCCGCTTCCCTGTGGAACAACAACGAGCGAATGTGCAGACGTTCGATTTGAAACAAAAAAATCTTTTCCGAAAAGAAAAAATGCAAGAGTTAAAGCGACAAGTATAAGCGCAACGGGGGCGAGTTTTCGCATTTATTCGCCTATTTGCTTGCTTCGCGGAGAATCCCGCCGAAGTTTTTTAAATAATCTAAAAACGAAACGTAAGAAAGAAGCGCGCTAATTCCAAAAAATGTGTAACAAACGTAGACTAATCCGTCCAAAAAATTTTCCGAAACCGCGCCAGATTCCAATGCTTGTGCAGCAAGTCCCGTTCTCGTAAAACCTTCCACGGCCACCGCCACAAAACAACTTATAACGTAAAAAACTGTTTTGAGTTTTCCGCCTTTTCTTGCCGCAATCGCCGTGCCGTTTTTTGCCGCCACCATGCGAAGAAAATTCTGACTGAATTCCCTATACAAAATCAGAACGAAAAGAATCGTTGGCATATAACCCGAAAAAACAAAGCAAGAAAACGTGGACAAATGCAAAAAAACGTCTGCAAAAGGGTCAAACATTTTTCCAAAATCGCTAACTTCGTCGTATTTGCGAGCGTAACGCCCATCGAGGTAATCGGTGATTTCTGCAAAAACCAAAAGCGGAGTAAACGCACAAAAAGAAATAATCGAAATAACGCTACCGTCTTTTTCTCCAAGCCAAATCGGAAGAAAATATAATATGAAGAAAATCGGCGCACAGATAATCCTGCAAAGCGTGAATTTGTTTGAGGTTTTCATTTTTTTAGTATCATTGCGCAAGGGCAAAAAGTCAAGTCGCGACTTTGTAAATCCTTGTTTTTGATTTTTATTTTGAACATCGTTCAAAGAGTTTTTTCTGCGGTGATTTTATATTTGTCAAGCCCAATTTCAAAATCGAGTCTGAATCTTGCAGGAAAAACGCGGGAAGGCGGAAGATAGATTTCGTCTTCAAAAACGTCGGACGAGATTTTTTCAAAAAACGGCAAAAGAAATTTTGGAAAAACTTTTGTTTCCGCCGTCGATTCTTCAAAAGAAAACCAAAATCTGCGAATTGGAAACGGAAATCCGCTTGGAACTTTGCAAACAAAAATCTTCGAGGATTCTTTTTGTTCTGAAAAATCTACGAATGTAAAATCATGCACAAGCGGGAATTTTGCACGAAAATATTGGTCGCTTTGCCACCAAAAAAAACAGTAAAAAATCAAAAATGGCAATGCCAAAAATTTCCAAAAAACGCACAAAATGAATCCCGAAAGAAAAAAGTAAAAAAGATACGTTTTTTTTTCCAAGAAAAAATACGGCGGGAAATCTTTTAGCGCGAAAATTGCGTACACGGAAAACGCTACAACGACAAACGACGCAAAAACGCAAAAAAGCGAAAATCTGCACGAAAGAAAACGTCGGCGGGCGATTTTTGCGACAATCACGCACAGCGGACACGCAATCGTCGCGCCAAGAAAAAAAACGCAAAATTCCGCGCAAAGCATTGCGATGCTTGTCATTGTCCGTATGCCTTAAAATCTTGAACGACGTTTATCGCGGATTCGACTTTGTATTCTGGGATTTCGCACGACGCGATTATTAAAGCGCGTTCCACGACTGCACTCGATTCGGCCAGTCCGTGAAGCGTAATCGTTTTTCCGTCGATTGTGGCTCGCAAAAAATTTATGTTCATTTTGTAATCAAAAACGAGCATATTCACGATTCGTTGACCGATTAAAAGTTCGTTTACCGCGTCCATGCCTTCTTTTTCGCGTTCCGCCGAAACGATTTTTTCGATTCCTGCGCAAATCATGTTCGTAACGGTGTCAATGTCAAAAAGTCCCGTGTTAATCACAAAATGATACAAAGACGGGTCGCGAATATCAAAATTGAAAAAACTTTTATGGAATCCCGCCCGATTTGAATCGCTTTCGTTTATGCGTTTCATGGCGGCTTTGTCGTCAAATCCAAATTCGCGTTTTAGACGATTCATTCGTACAGTATTATCTGAAATAAATCTACACGAAAGATGATTTGGAATATCTTTTAAAATTATGAACGAACCGCGACCAATCAAAATGCAGTTGTTTTTTGAAGCGAATTCCAAAATCGCAGTTTGAAGATAATCCAAATATTCGTCGCGACCTTTTGAAAGAGACGCAAAAAAACTAGGTTTTCGCTCGTCGAATTTTTTGAATTTTTCCATCGGAAAACCGAGTTGAATAATTCGTTTTTCAACGTCCTTGCGACCAAAAAAAGTGTAGCCCAATCGTTCGGCAACCGCCTTGCAAATTTCGTCGCCAAGAGATGCAATTTGCCTTGAAACCGTTAAAATCGCCATTTTTTTACCGCCTTTTTCTTATTTTTTTCGGCAAATATTATATGCAATCTAAGCGAAAAGCGGTTCGCAAATTTTCTTGAAAAAAAAGATTGTTGAACGGAAACGAAATCACAATGACAGACGACGGCTCTTTCACTATGCATGCAAGCAACGTTACGGTGAGAGCGTTTTTTGAAATTTACAAAGCAGTTTGATGGCTCAGATAGCGCGTCATATTATGGTTGGTATCCAGACGGTGTTTGAGCAATCGGAAGGTCGAGGAACCTCTCGATTGTCTTGTTTGTTTTTTTTGCTAATAATTCCTCTTCTAAATATCGATTCCGAATTGTCGGGCGAGCGAACCGTTGAGAAACGCAAACGAAGTCCAGTTGCAATGTAAATCTGCAGAAATTCCGCGTTTTGCAAGAATTATTTGTTGTTCGGCTTTGCGGGCTTTTGCGGACGCGCGGGGCGTTTTTGCGCAGTTGGCTTTTTCTGCTCGGCAAACCTTTTAGTAAGCGCGTCTGCGAATGTTTTGTACACTCCCGTAAAATCAATGCTCTCCATGCAAAAAGCTCCTTTTCGCGCAGCCGCCCGCTTACTCGTCGTCCTCGAACGGATTGGCCTCTTCGAGCGGGTTTCCGTAGTCGACGTAATCCTCCTCGTCGCCGCAGACGCACTTGTAATTCTCCTCGCCCTGTGCGCCGTAAAGCGCGAAGAAGTCTTTTTCGCAGTCGAAGCCCTCGAACGTCCAGTCCGCCGCGTCCTCGTCTGCGTCATTGTCGAAGTTGTAAAGGCGGACGAATTCCCTGACAACCTCCGCGCCGTCGTCTGCCAAGCTGTCGTCATCGTCGGAGAGCGCTGCCTTGACGCGCCCAATCTCGAACGTCAGAGGGCGACACTCGAAAACATCGTCGCCGTCGTCCTTGTAATGCACGACGTAGCCGCCGAGCACCTTCTCGCCCGTCTTTTTCTTGAACACGCCGCGGAGAGGGCGGAACGAGTTTTCTGTCTCTTCCCTCGCCTTGACGTGAACGCGCACGCCGCCCCAGACCTTTTTAAACAGAAAACGCTCCGGCGCCCAGCTCAGATTGAAATACGGAAGATCGTTGTAGCAGACTTTCGCGCCGTTTTCGTAAAGAACTTCCTCATACTTGCAGTCGTCCCAGCTGAAAGTCGCGTGGCTAATCATCGCCGAGGCAATCACACGCTCCGCCTTTGCTTCCCTGCACGCCGGCAAAAGCCAGTCGTCGAGGTTCAGCGGCGTTCCGACCTCCAGCGAGAATTCCTCGCCTTCGGCGTACAGGTTCTTCACCCAGCGGTTGCCGTCCAGAGTAAACATCGTGTCCGTTTCGTTGATTTCGTAGTCGTCAATAAAATCGCCCTTGAACCAGTCGCTGTAGTTTTCGTTTTCGGTATCTTCCTTTATATGGAGCGTTATTACCGTACCCGCGCTTTCCTTTGCAACGAGATATTATAACTGCAACGCAGGCATTATGGTGACGGCTTCCCATAACCCTTCGAAGTACAATGGATATAAGGTCTACGATTTTGACGGCTGTCAGATAACAACAAAAATAGCCAAGGCCATTCAGGAGAAGATAAGCTTAGTCGATATGTTCAAAGATGTAAAGTATATGGCGGCTGATAGCGCTTTCGTCTCTGGAATGCTTGAGGCGGTAGACAGCAGTATCTACGATAACTATCTTTCCGCAGTGAAAGCACAGTCAGTCCTGTACGGCAGTGATATTGATAAGAACATTAGTATTGTCTACACGCCGCTGAATGGTACAGGGCTTAAGCCTGTGACCGAGGTGCTGAAATCTTCTGGATATGAAAATGTAACCGTTGTTGAGTCACAGGCAGATCCAGATGGGGAGTTTCCAACCTGTCCGAAACCGAACCCGGAAGAGAGGTCTGCTATGGATGAAGGACTGTCAAACTGTAGAGCAGTTGGTGCTGATCTATTGATTGCCACGGATCCCGATGTTGACCGGTGTGGAATAGCGGTTCGTTCCGGCTCCGGGGAGTATGTTTTGCTCTCTGCTAACGAGACAGGAGTATTGTTGTTCGATTACATCTGTTCACAGCGGCTGCAGCATCACACTATGCCGGACTATCCTGTATTCATGAAAACAATCGTGACGACACCCTTGGCTGAAAAGATTGCAAAGCATTACGGGGTTGAAGTCATAAACACACTTACAGGTTTTAAATTTATTGGCGAGAAGATAGGGGATTTGGAAGTCGAAGGGC
>CAJOEO010000012.1 GCA_905233535.1 uncultured Treponema sp. | reverse complement strand
CGTCCGTCCAGCCGGTATGCCCGGTGATGATCTTGATCGGTCTATGCCTCGCGCACAGATTCTGTTCCAGCTTTGCGAGCGAACGCACTGCAAGTTTGTTGTCTTCCGCCAGCGTAGAAATGAAGCTGTAGCCGCCGTCTGCGCCGAACCAGACCGTGTCGCCGGTGAACAGGTATTCGTCGTCGATCAGATAGACCATATGTCCCCATGTGTGGCCGGGGACGAGTATACACTCGACCTTGATCCCGTCGAAGTCCAGCACCTGCCCGTCGCGCAGCGTCACGCGCTTGTTATTCGTCCTGACCATCGGCAGTTTGTACGCCCCGTGAAAAACCTTTCTGCGCACCTCGCCGGTCAGATAGCGGTTTTCGATCTCGCCGATATAGACGGTTGCGTCTTTGAAAAGCTGCTCGCTGTCCGTTTCGAGTGCGCCGACATGATCCGTGTCCTGATGCGTGATGAGGATGTTCCGGATCGCCGCGGGCTCTATATCGAGCCAGCTCATCTTTTCCCGCAGACGCGCATAATTGTAGCCGGCGTCAATCATGATCGTCGTACCGTTCTTGGTGTAAAAGAAAATGTTGGCGACCCATTCGCGCACGCAAGCAACGCGGTCATCGATTCGCCCGGTATTGAGCGGCTTGAAAATTGCCTTTCCGCGGAACAGTCGGCTCATGGATTTCTTCTGATTGTCTGAATCTTTTCTTGCCATAATCAATACCTCCTATCGGATTACAGCGATCAGCAGTCCTACGATTGCCGCGGGAATCAGTGCGAATACGAGTCCCGGGAAAAGCATCCCCTTCAAGTGGAACCATTTCTGATGATACGCCGCGTCCATATGCTCGGTTCCTTCGAGACGGAACATGGGCAGATTTGCGAACAATACCCAATCCAGAAAAAACGTATCGTAGGAACCGATCCACGCCATCAATCCGAACGCCAGCAAAAAGCCCTGCCAAAAGGTCTTCGCACCCGCGATCAATGCACAGACCAACAGGATGCCGGTAAACATCAGAATCCCCAAGCTCTTGGTAAAAATCACTTTCTTTGATTTTGCGGAAACGTCTTTGACGTAAACTACGATTTCTGGAATTGAATCGCCGTCGCTGTCCATTTCGACTTGTTCCGAAAGTTCCACAAATTGAATTCCCGCAGGAGTTTCAAGTCCAAAAATGTCGGTCGTCTGCGCGACTGTCAAAATGATGTTGCCTTTTTCTGTTCCCAAAACGAATTGGTCGTTTTTGAAAACACGCCCCGCGAACGGTTTTTCTGTCAACTCGTATTTTTTGCTAACAACAGGTTTTTCCAAAAGCGCGAGCGGGTCAATTTCTTCGGTACGCGGCAAATATTTCCAAAGCGCGAACGCGCCACCGCCCAACAATGCCAATATCAAAAAAACAATCAGCGGAACTACAAATCGCGGACGTTCTTTTGCAGTCAGTGCGGCAGGCGTTGGCGTTTCTTGTATTTTTTTTGCGTTAAAAAGCGCGACCATGCGCTCGCTGTCAAGTCCTAAATATCCCGCGTAAGATTTCAAAAATCCCACAAAATATGGCTCGCCTGGAAATTGATTCGGGTCTTCGTTTTCCATTGCTTCAAGCCACTGCTTTGAAATCGACGTTTCCCTCGCGGTCGTTTCAATGTCTAAATGTCTAGCCTCTCTCGCATTTTTTAAAAGTTCGCCATAACTTTCCATATTTTTAGCCTTTATTTTCTTTGATTGGAGATTTTTAAAAACTCAGATTTTCTAAAAATCAACCTTGTAACGAAACCTGCAAAGAAATGCGCGATTTCAAAACAGGTTTATGCCAGACACGCAATTTATTCATTAAATAGAAAATTGTTGTAATTATTTGCGGAACTTGGCGCATCGTACACAAATTTATTATCGGAAATTCCTTTGTTTAACTCGTATCCCCTAAACAAAAATACAAAAGATTCGCCCTGAGGTGTGATTCCTTCAATTCTCCGAATGAGTTTTGATTTTGGGTCAACCGCCATTTTAATGTAACGGAATGCCTCCGACGTATTTTTTCGTCCAAGTCGCAATTTTACAACAGGCGTTGAATCTTCTTCGCTAAGTGGCACAGGCTCTGAACCCGTTTCATACGCCACGGAATAATATTTGCTCATCAAAGAAAGACCTTGTGCCGAAGCCATGCCCACGCCCGTATTCTGCACGGATTGATTTAAAATCGCAGAACTTCCAGGTAGATAAATCGTAAGCATATCGCCGTTAAAACAAATTACTTGGTCGCTTGGATTGGAAAAATCAATTCTTAGAAGGTTTGGACGTTTAAAATAAACTCGTCCACGCATATTTGTGCGATTCGCTTTAATGTCAACGTCCGCTTCGTAATCGCGCACAGTCGCATAAACTGCGGAAACGGAATCAAAAAAAGCACGCGCAGTAACGATTTCCTGCGCCGACGAATAAACCGCGCAAGCCGCTACAAAAACAGCACAAAACCATTTTTTCATAAAGCCCCTCGGAAAAGTTCATTTTAGATTAGATAAAGAATCATCGCAAGTCTACGCAGGGATTTTTGCTTGCACACTATAAATCGTTCGTTAAACGAAGTCGAAACAAAGTAACGAATTTTTCGCGCATTTTGACGACGCTCAATGAGCGAAAAATCTTTTTAAGCATATAAAGTTGGCGTGAATCAAAGTTTTGTAGAGTAAAATTGAATCATATTTTTTGCCTTGAAACACAATGCGGAAATCTCTAAAATATTTTTATGGCTGATTTGATAACGGAATTCATTGATAAAAACGTAATAGATTCGCTTTTTTTAATGCTCGATTCTTCGGACAACGAAAAAATCAACAACGCAGCGGAAATTGTGGCGAGCGCGTTCGGTTCTGGCAAATTAAACATCAAAAACGACGAAACTAAATTGCTGGAAAGTTTCCGAAAAAATTTGTCGCTTTTGGTTGAAAAAACTTGGGTTGAACAACAAGACGTTTCTCTAAAAGAGGAAGTTCTTTACAAATTGGGACAGTTTTGTGAACAAATCGGTTCTCAAAACGACAAAAAATGGAGCGACGCTTATTCAACTTTCATCAAAATTTTGAACGACGTTGTTTATTTGATGTTCGGTGCGCAAACAAAATCCTCGGATTTTGACGAGTACGCCCTTAGAATCGACCCCGAATTCGGGATTTTTTGGTGGTACGTCAAAAATCTTCCCGCGCAAAACGATTGGGCGGAATCAAAAAATCGCGCCGTGGAATTGGTTGCAATGCACTTTTTGGCAAATTATTAGTCGGCGCAAAATCAACGAAATCAAAAAAGTCCGCTTCAAAAAGCGGGCTTTTTTATATGTATTACATATAAAAATTTTTTGGGTATAAAAGGAAGGAAAAAATGTCGGATTTGGACGAAATTTTTTTGAAATTGCGAAAAACGGCGCAACGGCTCGCGCTTTTGACGGCGCAAGAAAAAAAATGCTCTCTTTTTGCGGTGGCGGACGCGGTTGAAGCCGAGGCTGAAAAAATCATCGCGGCAAACGCGCTTGATTTGAAAAATGCAAAGGAAAACGGCATGAGCGATTCGCTTTTGGAAAGATTGATGCTCGACAAAAAGCGCGTGGATTCAATCGTGTCTTCTATACGCGACATCGCAAAATTGCGCGACCCGCTCGGCGAAATCGTTGCGGGCTGGAAAACCGACGGCGGTCTTGAAATTCGGCAAGTGCGCGTTCCGCTTGGCGTGGTGGCGATAATTTACGAAAGTCGCCCAAACGTTACGGCGGACGCTTTTTGTCTTGCGTTCAAAAGTTCAAACGCGATTCTTTTGCGCGGTTCGTCGAGCGCGATTCATTCAAATCGAGCGATAACGGAGGCCATCAAAAACGGTCTGAAAAACGCGGGAAAAGACCTTTCGTTTGACTGGCTTTCTGATTCGTTGGAATTGTGCGAACCGCAAAAAAATCATTCCGACGTAGACGAAATTTTGAACGCTCGCGGAAAAATCGACTGCGTTCTTCCGCGGGGTGGTGCGTCGCTTATAAAACACGTCGTGGAAAACGCAAAAATCCCCGTAATCGAAACAGGCGCGGGTGTTTGCCATTTGTTTGTGGACGAATCGGCGGATTTGGAACAGGCGGCAAAAATCGCTGAAAACGCAAAAATTCAACGTCCAGGCGCGTGCAACGCAATCGAGTGCATTTTGATTCACGAAAAAATCGCGCAAAATTTTTTGCCAATTTTGGAAAAAACGCTTTCTTCGCGCGTGGAATTGCATTGCGACGAAGAATCGTTTGAGATTCTGAAAAATTGCTCGAATTCTCAAAAAATCGTAAAAGCCACAAAAGAGGATTTCGGAAAAGAATTTTTGGATTTAGTTTGCGCGGTAAAAATCGTGTCGTCGCTTGACGAGGCAATTTTGTATATAAACGAACATTCCACTAAACATTCTGAAAGTATCTGTACGCAATCGCGGGCGAACGCGCGGGAATTTCAAGCGAGAATCGACAGCGCGTGCGTTTATGTGAACGCTTCCACGAGATTTACGGACGGTGGCGAATTTGGTTTTGGCGCGGAAGTCGGGATTTCGACGCAAAAACTTCACGCGCGCGGACCAATGGGAATCAACGCGCTAACCACGACGAAATTTTTAATCGACGGCGACGGGCAAACGCGCTAAGGTGAAAAAAATGCAAAAAGATTCTCCAATCAAAAACGCGCTTTTGAATGCGCGAAAAATCGTTATCAAAATCGGCTCGAACACGCTTGCAAAGGCGGACGGTACGCAAAACACGGATTTTATGCACGATTTTGCTCGTCAATGCAAAAGTTTAATCGAAAAAGGCAAACAAATCGTGGTGGTGTCGTCGGGGGCGCAAGTTTCGGGCGTTTCCACGTTAAAGGAATGGGCGCGAAAAAAAGACGTTCATTTTAGGCAGGCGTTGGCGGCAATCGGGCAGGTTGAACTTATGGCGCAGTGGCGAAAAGCGTTTGGCGATTTTGGGCTTCACATCGGGCAACTTCTTTTTACGAAAGACGATTTTGAAGACAATCATCGTTCGCTTAACATTCGGAACACGATTTTTACGCTCGTGGACGAAGGCGCAGTTCCAATCATAAACGAAAACGATTCTGTTTCCACCGACGAGTTTGCAATCGGCGACAACGACAATCTTTCGGCTCTTACGGCGATTTTGTGGAGCGCGGATTTGCTCATTCTTTTTAGCGACATCGACGGAATTTACACGGACAATCCAAAAACGAATCCGAACGCGCTTCTTGTGGAAACTGTGTCGAACATCGACGAACTTCGCAAAAAAATCAAGATTGGCGGAACGAACGATTTTGGAACGGGCGGAATCGAAACGAAAATTCAGGCGGCGCAAAAAACTACGATTTACGGAATTCCGTTGATTTTGGCGAACGGTTCGCGCGAAAACGTTTTGGACGAACTTGCAAGCGATAACGCGCTCGGCACGCTTTTTTTGGCGGAATAATATGGAGGAAAAATGAAAAAAATCGGCTTTATTGGAATGGGAAATATGGCGCAAGCGTTGGCTACGGGTTTTTTGAAGTCCAAAAAAACGGGCGAGATTTTTGCGTTCGCGCCGAATCAGGAAAAACTTTTGAAAAATTCGCAAAAAATCGGTTTTTCTCCGTGTGTGTCTGCGGCGGAAGTTTGCAAAAACGCGGATTGGATTTTTTTGGCGTGCAAGCCGAATCAAGTTCAATCGGTTTTGGACGAAATTAGGTGGGATTTGCAGAATAAAACGTTGATTTCGATTGCGTTGGGGTGGAATTTCAAAAAACTTTTTTCTGAACTTGGCAACGACACGCGGATTC
This sequence comes from uncultured Treponema sp., assembly GCA_905233535.1. GTDB lineage: Bacteria > Spirochaetota > Spirochaetia > Treponematales > Treponemataceae > Treponema_D. Next base: position 12,440 of record CAJOEO010000012.1, on the reverse strand, counting down.
AATTTGTAATGCCGAATACTCCCGCACTTGTTTGCGAAGGCGTTTTTCTTTTTGAAAAATCGAATTCGCTTACGACGGACGAGCGCGCGGAACTCATGGAGATTTTTTCGTCGCTTGGACTTGTTGAAGAAATCGCGGACGATTTGATGGGAATTGGCGGCGCGGTGGCGGGTTGCGGACCTGCGTTCGTGGATTTGTTCATGGAATCGTATGCGGACGCGGCTGTAAAATACGGGATTCCTCGTCAAAGCGCGTACCGTCTTGTTTCAAAAATGGTTTTGGGCGCGGCAAAACTTCAATTTGAAACTGGAACGCACCCCGCAATTTTGAAAGACGGCGTTTGTTCGCCAGGCGGCACAACGATTCGTGGCGTGGCGGCTTTGGAAGACGCAGGTTTTAGAAGCGCGTGCATAAAATCAATCGACGCGATAATGAAATAAAAAAAAACGCCGTGCGTTTGTTTTTGACGCACGGCATTTTTTAAATCAAAAATCAATATTTTAATTCAAATAAATCTTGCTCAATTTCTTTTTCTATTTGCGAAAGAATTTTTACTTTTTCGTTTGGAATTTCTAACCCCCAATTATCCCAATCGATGTAATTTCTTCGTGCAAAAAGTTCGATTTTTTTCTGAGCAGGAAACATTTTTGTAATTCCATCAATCACAATTTCAGGTTTTTCGCTGTGTTCTCCGCGATGAACGGAAACTAACTGCTTTATATTTCTTGCGCCCCGTGGTGTCGGAAATTTTCCTTTTTTGAAAGCCAAAACAAATTCCGTTTGCGACAAAGTATATCGTCCTGGATTGTGAACCTGCTTATCCCAAACAAACGCCACAGTTTTATATTCAAATCCCCATGCTTCCCCCAATTCTATAGAATTTGCCATTTGAGGTCCTGTAGTCCACATAAATAAAATACAATTATCTTCCGAAATCGACTGAACATCTAACTTTTTTAAATCGCTCAGTTTTACTGTCGGATATTTAAAATTTGCTGCGCTTATAAAGACATTTTTTTCAAAACCTGTATTTATTGTTTTTATGCTTGATTTATCATATTGCATTTTTCCGCCATAATCCCATGGTGGGTCTGCATATATAATATCATATTTTCTATTAGGTAATTTTGGATAAAGTTCAGCCAAAGGATTTTTTTTCGTTCTAAGTTTTGCTTCTGGATTATATTTAGAATATCCGCTGATATGATTTTCTTCATTTTCGTTCATAAAATTCTCCTAAAAAAAGTTACTTATAATCCGTTGACTTTGTGTAAACTCAGTTTATACTTCGTTTCGTGGAATTGTCAATATGGATATAAAATCGAGTTTTGGAAACAGAGTGCGAGAATTGCGCAATGAAATTGGAATTAGTCAAGAAAAATTCGCTCTAAAAATTGATATGGACAGAACATATTTTGCCTCTGTTGAAACAGGAAAACGCAATATTTCAATCGAAAATATCTATAAAATCGCCAATGGTTTAGGTGTAAGTATGGAGATTTTATTCAAAGGATTATGATATGGCAAGTTCGGAACTTAGAAAACGAAGTAATTGGCAGACTATAAGTGGATATAAAGCATTGAAAACTGAAGAACTTTTTCAAGTTTCTTTGCAAGATGCATTGGACACTGTTTATCCAAATATTTTCTTGGTAGATAGACACCCAAAAGAGTTCGGCGATATATATTCAACATATCCGCTACCAAAAGAGGTTCAAGATAAAATCTATAACGTTGATGTTTCTGAAAAAAAATCGAATGGAAAGCCTAAGTATGAGTGGGGAATTTCAATGGATTTTGCAATTAGAAATACAAAAAACAATAAAATTCTTTTTGGAGAAATAAAACGGCAAGACGGTTGGATTGAATCTACGAATATACAAGCAGGGCGTGGCAATGCGCATGAACGCAGTTGTAAGTATTTTACCCCAGGACTTATGAGAGTTCTAAGAAAAGAAAGCGGTCTTTCTGACGAGATTCTTCCATTTTGGCTTGTAATTGTTGGAGATATTACGCGCGACCCGAGAAGAAATAGGGAAATAGCGTTTTGGTTTCAAGAATATACAAAAAATTATTATATGTGGCGTGATACCAATAATATTGGTGATTTACTGGATTTTTTTGAAAACAATTTGTTGCCTTATCTTCTATAAAAAAAACGCCGTGCGTAAAAATGAACGCACGGCATTTTTTTTAATCAAAAATCAATATTTAAAACCGTCGATTTTTTCTGCAATGTGCTGAACGGCGTTTTCGGTTTTTGTGGAAACAGAAAGCAAATCGTTTTTAATGTCGATTACGCCGCGCGTAACTTCCAACGCAACCGAAAGCGAATCCTTTGTGCTTGAAGTCTGCTCGTTTAACGAACGCACTTCCGAAAGAATCATGTGGTTTCCGTCTTGCATTTTTTCCGACGCGACTTTTACTTCGCTCGTGGTTTTTGACAACGACTTTAGCGCGTCGATAATTTGCTTTGACCCCGATGACTGTTCAGCCATCGCGCTACGAATCGAAACGACGATTTGCGCCGTTTGTTCCATCATTCGTCCCGTTTCCGCGTAAACGCTGTCCGCCGTTGCCGACGACGACACGATTCCTTCAATCAAATTGCGAATCGCTTGAATCTGACTTTTGATGCTGTTCGACTGCGCTGACGAATCTTCGGCAAGTTTTCTAATTTCGTCTGCAACCACGGCGAATCCCTTGCCCGCTTCGCCTGCATGCGCCGCTTCAATCGCGGCATTCATCGCCAAAAGGTTCGTCTGCCCAGAAATATTAGATATAATTCTGTTCGCCTCGCCCAAACCTTTTGATTGCGCTTCAACTTCGGCAATCTGACGCGAAACTTCACTACTCGTTTGTATTCCCTTTTGCGTGTTTTGCTTTAAATTTTCAAACGCTACGGACATTTCTTCAGACGATTGCGTTACTCTGTGGATATTTTCAATCATCTCTTCAACCGCGCTAGTCGCTTGAGCAGAAGCCGCTGACTGACTTTCAACAAGGCGTTCAAGATTTTCAATCGAAACGGAAACTTTTTCAATCGCGCGCGAAGTTTCTTCAACGCGACTTTCTTGCCCTTGCATTTGACTAGTAACCGCGTCGATATTTCCCGTCAAATCCGAAACTGCGCGGTCCGTAGAATCCACGCTAAAACGCAAACTTTTTGACGTTTGCATCATAGAATTTTTTGACGAAGCCACGTCCCGAATAACGCTTTGCAAATTCTCAATGAATCGATTAAAACTGCGCGTAATTTGTCCGATTTCGTCGTTTTCGACTTCCTGAAGTCTAACCGTAAGGTCAGCATTTCCCGTAGAAATATGCTCGAATTCTTTGTTTAGCGCGGCGAGCGGTCTAAAACTCAAAACTAGCAAGAATCCCGTGATAAAAAGAATCAAAACAAGCGAAATTCCGTTTGAAAGAAGAAGCGAACGCACAAGAATGTCGGCGGAAGCGTAAACGGTCGAACGCGGAATTAAAACGCAAACTATCCAAGTTGTTCCAGTTACTTGTTTGAAGAAAAGTTCAAACTTCTTTCCATTAAATGTAACCGTGCCGCTACCAACTTTTTCCGATTTCATCGCGTTTTTCAAATCGTCGGGAACGACCATTCCCGCGGTGTCTTCAAAACGTTTTTTTAGAACGACGGAAGAATCTGGAGAACTGATGTACGTTCCGTCTTGACAAAGCAAAACGCCAAAACCTTCTGGAGAATCGAGTTTTCCCCCCTTTAGACTTTTAATGGCTTCGTAAATGTAAACTAACGGCGTAAAACCGACATAAAAGCCGTATCGCGTTTTTCCGTCCGCTTTTTTTGGCTCGCCACCTTTGCAAAACGGAATCACGCCGTCTTCATAAGAAGTTCCAAGCGGGTCTGGATAAATTTGCGAAAGATTACCTTCTTTCATTTTGCGAAAATATGATTCGCCTGCAACGTTTACAACGCGCCCATCGTCGTAATACATAAGCCCCGAATCGTAGTCCGCATAAGCAACGTTCGTAAAAAATTTTTGACGTTGCTTCGCTCTTCTCATAAGCATAGCCTGAATTTCTTGCGGGTCTGTGGAATTGAGTCCAACGTCGTCAAGCATCGTGTAACTTCGCAACTGTTGCATCTGAATATTATTTCTATATTGAAGAGAAGTTGAAAAATGTTTAGTTAAATATTCTGTATCCGCTTCAAAAGACGCAAAAATTTGTGAACGCGAATTATTCACGCTAAAAAAAGCAGAAAGTGCAACAAAAATCGTAACAACAACGCCGATTTTCCAACAAAGACTAAAAACCAAACTTTTCTTTTTCATAAAATCCTCAATATTATTATTTTTGAATTTTTAGATTAAACAAAATAATCGGTTCATTGATTTTATCACGATATGACGAATCAACAACCGATTTTTTTTTCGCAAAATCGAAAAGAAAACGCTCTTTTTACAATTTTTCTTTCGGTTCAGACGGATTTTCTTCTGCAGGAACGATTGCGTGTTCAACGTAATCTTGCGGAGGAATCACGATTGCCGCGGGACGCGATTTCCATTGAATAAAAACAAGTCCCAGCCCGCTTAAAACAAGGATTCCGCCAAAAACGTAAATTATAGTCATGCCAACGTTTTCTGGCGAAATCAACGTAAGAATTATAAAAAGAAGCATCGCCAACAAAATTGAAACGCCGATTTCCACAAACGAATTTTTTACAGAAATTCCGTTTCGCTTTAGTTTGAACGCCGTGAACGACAAAATTGCCGCAGACAAAATCAAATAAATCGCGAGCAAATACGCCAAAACGCGCAAAACTTGATGAGCGAACGCAATCGGAAACAAAACCGCCGAAAATCCAACGACAATGCTCAAAATTCCACGAATCCATACTAAACGATTGTAAAGTGTGTCATAAATCAGATTTCTTGTAGTCCACAAAATCAAGATTCCGTTCAAAATCGAAGCCGCGCCAAGCAAAATCACAGAAAACTTAGCGAACGCTTCTGGCGTTAAAAGAAGCAAAAGCCCGATTATAGCAGTCAAAAATCCGACTAGCAATTTATCTCTGTTCATGTTGATAACTATACAAACTTTCGACCATTTTTGCAACGAAAAATCAAACCTTGAAAAATAACAAAAACTACTTTTTGCAATTTCAAACGATTTTTGAATAAAAATTTCGCGGGCTTTTTTGTTCGCGCGGAATTTCAAAATGAATGTTACAATTTTTTTATGAAAATCGCACATTTTATTGTTCCATTTTTCGCTTTAGTGGCCGCGCCTTGTTTTGCGGGAATGTTTGACGATTTTACTTTTGCCGTTTTTGACAAGGCGGGTTTCTGCACTTGCGCAAACGAGCAGAAAATCGAAGGCGCGCTTTCTCAAAATTTTTCAAATTCCGCGGGCGTTTCGCTTTTTGTTGACGAAGGCTACGACGAAGACGACTTTTCGTTCCGCGGAGGCGGTTTATTCGCGCTTTCGTGTTTTTACGATTACGCAAAAATCGGCGGAAAATCGCACCACAACATTCGCTACGGACTCGATTCAAGTTTTTGTTTTATAAATTTGGGGATTTTTCAAAATTACGATTTTTCAGAAAACAAAATCGACTGGATTGGTCTTTGCGGGCTGAAATTCGGAAAATGGCTTTGCGAATACGCGGCTCTTGAATTAAACGCGGGAATTGAACACGGCTTTTTGTCAAGCGACAACATCGTGCGAATAAACGCGGGCGTTCTTTTTGTTCCGTTTCAAAAATCAAAAAAGAAAATTCCAGCCAGCCAAATCGACGAAATCGACAGCGAAGAAAAAATCTTTGAAGAAATTGCGACTCAAAAAATCGGCACAAAAATCGAAAATGTCAATTTTGTAAAAGACGCTGACGAAATTGAAAATCCGTATCGCGTAAAAAACGGGGAGATTTATTTTATCGAATCGTTTGCCGCGGAAGCGTACACGGAAGACGGCGCGGTGTTTTTTATAAAATCGTCGAACGCCTATTTTTTTGTTTACGATTCGCCCGAAACGAAAAGCGCAAAACCGCCAAGCCGCGCGTTTTTGCGCTCGCGCGGAACAAAAAAAATCTTTCTGCGCGGCACAGAAAGAATCGTTCCCGCTTTTGAATTCGCCTACATTCTTAAAAGATTCAAATCTAAAAGGAAGAAAAATGATTGAACACGTCGATGTTTCGTATAGAGTGCGTTTTTTGGGCGAAAATTGCGACGGTTTTAAGAATTGGCAAATTTACAAATGCGTAAAGGAATTTTATCACAACGGCAAACTGATTTGTTTTGAAGTCCGCGCAAAAGGCGGCACGCGAAAGTCGGCGATTTTTCACAAAAGTTATTTTGATTACGCCGACCTAAACGCCTTTACAGTCGCGCTCCAAAATATGGTCGCCGTAAAAACGCGCCGCTAAACGAAAAAACGAGCGGAGATTTCGAAAACCTTAATCTCCGTATTCACTTTCGTTAGTTGAACAAAAGAACGGTGGTTGAGCCTGTCGAAACCACCATTTCTACAAATTCTTGTGGATTTTTTATGATTTGTCCAATAGAATATTCAAAAAGACACAGCCACGAGAGCGTCGCCAAACGCTCCCAAGATAACGCGGTTGGTCTTCGTTTTTATTGAAAAACAAACCGCCAAGTTTTTACTTAGGCGGTTTTCTTTTTACTTCTTACGACGAACGCAAGAAAGGTGCAATTTACCAAACTGGATAGCCCGCTAACAAGAAGCAGACAATCGCTAAAATCATAATGATTCGTGTAGCCATTGCACGCCCTCCAAAGTTTATTCTGCACAAAATGTGCAGTGAAGTTTGAAGAGCAACCGCCGTTTCCTTCGGAGATAAATCTCCTATGAACTGTGCCGATTTTACATTACTGCAAAATCTTTTAGTTTTCGGCAAAATCCACATTCGATATTAATCGCGTTTTGCGTTCGGCTTTGCGCCCGCGTCCTGCGGGCGTGTTTTTTTTCATTTTGATTTCGCTCAACGAACGAAACCAAAAACGCACGAATGTTTAGACTTTTCTTAACCGCCGTGCGTTTTTTAGGTTCAAGCAAAAATTACTTTTGCGATTCGTCGGCGAGGGCTAGACGACCACTTTCGCCAGTGCGCACTTTGACCGCGCTTTCTACGCCCAGCACAAAAATCTTTCCGTCGCCGATGTGTCCTGTGTATAGTATTTTTCGTGCGACTTCGATGATTTTTTGAACGGGAACGTTCGCCACAAAAATCTCGACTTTGATTTTTGGAAGAAGATGAATTTCCACGGGCGAACCGCGATAAAACTCGCTCGCGCCTTTTTGCGCCCCGCACCCCATAACGTTCGACACGGTGATTCCAGTGATTCCGACTTTGTTCAATGCGTTTTTAAGAGCGTCGAATTTTTCTCGTCGCGTGATAATCACGACTTCGCTGATTGCGCTTTGCGAATGAACGACTGGAACTGCCGCGTCCACAGGAAGCGCGATTCCCGCTTCCGCCGCTTCTTCTTTTTCTTCTTCGCTGTACGAAAGCGAAAATCCTGCGTAACTTGAATCGATGCCGTGTTCAAGTTTGTCGAGTCCGAGGATTTCTTCTTCCGCAGAAACTCTAAGACCAATCGTTTTTTTGAGAACGTAAAAAACAATCGAAATCGTTACGACCGTCCACAAAATTATGACCGCCATTCCGCCAAATTGTTTTGCAAGTTGCGAAAATCCGCCGCCGTAAAAAAGTCCTTCGCTGATTCCAGCAGTCGCAAATCCAGGCGCGTCTTTTGTTGCAAAAAATCCAACCGCAATCGTTCCCCAAAGTCCGTTGCACAAATGAACCGCGCTTGCGCCCACGGGGTCGTCGATGTGAAGTTTGTAGTCCAAAAACCAAACGCCCCACACAACCAAAAGTCCGCTAACCGCGCCGATGATTGCCGCGCCTGCGCAGTCGGCAACGTCACACGGGGCTGTAATTGCAACCAAACCCGCAAGAGAAGCGTTCAAACACATTGAAACGTCGGGTTTTTTGTATTTTGCCCAAGTGAAAATCATCGCCACAACCGTAGCCACTGCTGGTGCAACCGTCGTTGTCAAAAAAACCGAGCCGAGTGTCGCCAAATCCGTAGCCGCCGCGCCGTTAAATCCGTACCAACCAAGCCACAAAATAAACACGCCGAGCGCGCCAATCGTAAGGTTATGACCTGGAAAAGCGTGGACTTTTGTGATTTTTCCGTTTTTGTCCTTTGAGAATTTTCCCAAGCGCGGACCGAGCATTGCCGCGCCGATTAATGCGCAGATTCCGCCCACAAGATGAATGCAAGCCGAACCCGCGTAATCGTGGAATCCCCATTGCGCCAAAAATCCGCCGCCCCAAGTCCAGTGCGCTTCAATCGGATAGACGATTCCAGAAATTATCGCCGAAAAAATGCAGTACGTCGAAAATTTCGTGCGTTCAGCCATTGCGCCCGAAACGATTGTCGCCGTGGTTGCGCAAAAAACGAGGTTGAACACGAATCCCGAAAAATCGAACGAAGCGTATTTTGAAAATACAGAAAATCCAGGTTTTCCCAAAAACGACCACACGCCTTTGGAAACTTCACCCGTCACGGGGTCTGTGTACGAAAGCATAAAACTCGCGCCGATTAAAAACCACATCACCGTGCCGATGCAAAAATCCATCAGGTTTTTCATAATTATGTTGCCCGTGTTTTTTGCCCGCGTAAAGCCCGCTTCACGGCTCCCGCAAGGAACCACACGCCCCAAATCTCTCCACGCAGAGAGGAAACGAGTTCGTTCACGTCCATTTTTTTACCTCCAAAAAAAAGGTGCGTCTAAAATTCCAAAATGGAATCTTAAACGCACCTCGTTGTGCCAAAATAAATTTTTCGGTTCGACTTTGCTCACCGACCGCGGTTCGAATTTAAATCCCCGAACGCGATTTAACTTTGATTTTCCGACCAAAAAGTCGAAATCTCACAAAATCATCGTCTTTGTTGATTTTGCGAATCGTCAAAAATCAAACGCTAAAAAGCAAATCTTCGTAGTTGGGGAACGGTTTGTATTCTTCGCCCAAAAGAACTTCGATTTTATCCGCGACCGCGCGAACGTCCGCCATTGCTGGCAAAACGTTGTCAACGTAAGTTCGCGCGCTTTTCATTATTGAATCCGCCGATTTTGCTTCTTCGTGTTTTTGCAAAAGCGTTTTTGATTTTTGCGCCAAATCGTCCGCGAGCGTGTCCAACGTCGAAAGAAGATTCGTTTCTGCTTGCGCTTTCGCGCCCATCAAAACGCTTTTTAAGTCGATAACCGTTCTCGAAAGCGCACCAATATATTTGAAAGTCGCTGGCAAAATGTCTTTGTTCACCATTTCGAGCATCGTTCCAACTTCAATGTTCAAAACTTGCGTGTACTTTTTGAGTTTGATTTCGTAATGACTCTCCATTTCTTCTTTTGTGTAAACGCCCATTTGCGTGTAAAGTTGAACGTTTTTTTCGTCCAAATAATGCGCCATCGCGTCGGGAAGAGTCCGCAAATTCAAAAGCCCGCGTTTTTTCGATTCGGAAAGCCAACTTGAATCGTAGCCGTTTCCGTTAAAAACGATTTTCCAATGCGCGTTCACCTCGCGAACTATTAGCGCGTTGAGCGAACTGTTAAAATCCGCCGCGCCTTCCAATTCGTCCGCAAACGATTTGAGCGAATACGCCATAATCGCGTTCAACGTGGTATTCGGTCCTGCAATAGAAAGAGCCGAACCGCACGAACGGAATTCGAATTTGTTGCCTGTAAAAGCAAAAGGCGACGTTCGATTTCTGTCAGTGGAATCTTTTGGAATCGGTGGCAAAACGTCCGCGCCAATCGTCATTTTTTGCGCTTTTTCCGCGGTGTAAGTTCGTCGCCCAAATAAACGCTGATTATTGCGGGCGGTGCTTCGTTCGCGCCAAGCCTGTGGTCGTTTCCCGCGCTCGCCACGGAAATTCGCAAAAGGTCTTGATTTTCGTCCACCGCTTTTAGAATCGCCGTCAAAAAAAGCAAAAATTGCGCGTTCGATTCTGGCGTTTTTCCAGGCTCAAGCAAATTTTCGCCTTTGTTCGTGGACATCGACCAGTTGTTGTGTTTGCCAGAACCGTTTACGCCCGCAAACGGTTTTTCGTGGAGCAAACATTCCAAACCGTGTCTTTTTGCGACTTTTTTCATCACTTCCATCGTCAGTTGATTTTGGTCGGTGGAAAGATTTGTCGTCGTGTAAATCGGTGCCATTTCGTGTTGCGCTGGAGCGGCTTCGTTGTGTTCCGTCTTTGAAAGAATCCCGTATTTCCAAAGGGTTTCGTTCAAATCTTCCATATATTCTACGATTCGTGGATTTAGAGCGGCAAAATATTGGTCGTCCATTTCTTGCCCTTTGCTTGGCTTTGCGCCAAAAAGCGTGCGCCCCGTCATTCTTAAATCTTTTCGTTTTTTCCACAAATCTTGGTCAACGATAAAATATTCTTGCTCCGCGCCCACGGTCGTAGAAACGTGCGTAACGTCGTTTTTTCCAAACAACTTCAAGATTCGCAACGCTTGCTCGTTTAACGCGCCCATCGAACGAAGAAGCGGAGTTTTTTTGTCCAACGCTTCGCCCGTGTACGAACAAAATGCAGTTGGAATGCAAAGCGTGTGTTCTTTTACGAACGGATACGCAGTCGGGTCCCAAACCGTGTATCCTCGCGCCTCAAAAGTAGAACGATGTCCGCCCGACGGAAAACTCGATGCGTCGGATTCGCCTTTAACGAGTTCCTTTCCACATCTTGCGGATTTATAAAAGAATCGTGTTTTTCCGCAGTGATTCCCGTTAGCGGCTGAAACCAATGTGTAAAATGCGTCGCGCCTTTTTCGATTGCCCATTCTTTCATTGCGTGAGCCACAACGTTTGCAACTTCGATTTTGAGCGGCTCGCCGTCGTCAAGCGTCTTTTTTAGCGCGCGGAACGTTTCTTTTGGGAGACGTTCTTTCATAACACTTTGATTAAAAACCATGCTTCCAAACAATTCAGGAACATTCGGCATATCGCCCTCCGTTTTCAAAACTAAAAGGCGATGAGCAGAACCCGCGGGGAAACCCCAAATTCTCTGCTCATCGCCTTTGATGTATTGGCGCAAATTATGCACGAGAACGCGCATTTAGTCAAGATTCCCACGCGCCAACAAAAAACGAAGAAAAAAACGGAGGTTTCGAGAAACTCAACCACCGTAAAAAACGCGCGGTGGTTAAGCCATGTCGAAACCTCCGCGCGTTTATCCGCGTTTACGGCTTTGCCGTGAAATATCCGTCGTCGCCGACCTTCGCTTTTGCTGCGTCCGTTGCTTCGTTGCTGAAATTTTTTAGCTTGGAACATTCATAAAACATATCTTTACTTTTTTCACCAGTTAGTGAACTCCAATCAGCGTTGCTTGCGGCGTAAATTGTTTTAAGAGCAGAACAGTAAGAGAACATAGAACTCATATCTGTAACTTTACTCGTGTCAAACTTGCTCACATCAAGTTCTGTAAGAGTAGAACAGCATGCAAACATATTCAACATACTTTTAACATTGCTTGTATTAAACGAACTCAAATCAAGTTTTTGAAGAGAAAAACAGTTTGCAAACATAATCGCCATATTTGAAACTTTGCTCGTGTCAAATCCCGACAAGTCAATCGAAGTCAGTCCTCGCATATTAATGAAAAGCGCATTGCTGTATTCGTTCATAAAAACTTTTTCTCCGCTCGGAACATAGTATTTTATTGCCCCGCTTTCACTATCAAACCAAACTGGAACTTTTTGCGTTTTGTCAAGATAATATTCCACGGAAGACGGCTTTTCGTCGCTTTTTTCAAACGCTGTACCATTTGTACATTCCGTATTGATTACGTCATTATTAGTAGCATTTGACAAATCTAAGCCAGCAAGTTCCTTTAGAATTTTATTGATTTCGCTTCCTGTTTTTAGAACAATGCCCTGAATTTCGGACGAGAGCGTGAACGAAACCGCGTTTTCTTTTCCTGCCACGATTTTTTGCGTCGTCGTATCAGAATATTTTTCGCCGTCCAATTTCGCCGAAAGCGTAAATTCCCAAACGCCCGCGTCCAGTTCGATTTTGTCGCCCGCCGCGTCCTGCCATTTTGACCAAAATTTTCCGAGCGTTCCCGCAGACGACTTTCCAACAAGCAAAATGTCCGTGAGATTTTCCGCTTTCTTTTCCGCCGCGCGCGAAGATTGCGAAAACACGATGTACGTTTTGGAATCCTCGATTTCGTTCGCGCAGGAAACAAAAAAGAATCCAAGCAACGCAAAAAACGCCAAAAATAAGTGCGATTTTTTCATAAATCCTCCTTAAAAAATCACACTTACGATACAAAAAAAAACTAGACTTTGGCAAGTGATTTTCACCACTTTTCGCCGATTTAGGTTCTCGAAATCTGCGCGTTTGGCGCGAGTGCAATTTTCTGTTTTGTAAA